>FR894014.1:0-6509 GCA_000434115.1 Roseburia sp. CAG:309
TACTACGTTAATGGATAAAAAGTTTTTCAGACGGGATCAGATTTGGTTTGTTCAGAAAGATGAATTTGGATATTCCGAGTTGTCTGCATTATCCGATTTCAAGATTAGATCAGATGCCTCGTTTGAAAAAGATTACTTGGCAGGCGTATACGGAGGTATTCCTTATATTAAGGATTTTGATTTGAAAGAAGGCGAATAAATGGGAACGGATGATTTATTTAAAAAACGGAGACAACAACGGGAACAAAGAAAGCATGAATTCAAAAGTCCGCGAGCAAACTCCTTTTTGATTGTAACAGAAGGTGAAAAAACGGAACCGCTTTATTTTAGCGGGATTCAACAACGAATTGCAGAAAAGATGGGTGGAAATATAGATGTTGTTGAAGTGCCTTTTATAGATATACGCGGAGAAGGCTGTGCGACGGGAAGTTTGATTCAAGCGACGGAGAGAATAGTTAAAAATGCCAAGGTCATGTACCAAAATATATGGGTTGTTTTTGATAAGGATGATTTTGAAGATTTTAATCAGGCAATAGATCAGGGGATTCAAAAAGGCTATAAAATAGCGTGGAGCAATCAATCGTTCGAGTATTGGTTGTATTTGCATTTTTATTATAGCGATTCGGAACTCCATCGGAGTGATTGGCAGAATAAGCTAGATGAGATATTTAAACAATATCAATTAGGAGATGGCTATTATCGTAAGAATTATGAAAATATATATGATTTAGTGGATTCTTTTGATGGAGTAAATACTGCAATTAACAATGCAAAACGGAGGATGGCATCGTTTCGTGATGGAATTGACAAACCGTCTCATTACGATCCGGGAACAATGGTTTATAAGCTGGTAGAAGAATTGAAAAGATACTTAGAAGAATGAAAGACTTTTATTTTCTCTAATTCCCAGTCCCATTTCCTTGCATCTCCGTTCATTTTCCTGTATACTTAAAATGTAGTAATAAAAGACCAACAAGGAAAAGGAGGAAACACATATGGCAAATTACGGAGATTCATCTACTTATTCAACAGCATCCGGAAAGGACGGGCTGCAATACGTAGTTTTACAGGTAACATTGAAGGAAAAATTTTTAGGAACCGGTTCCGGAAATCTGTCCGCGCTCGAAGAAGTGTTAAATGAGCAGGCAGCAAAGGGCTACCGTCTGCATACAATCACAACGGCTTCCGCGCAGAGTGGCGGATTTTTGGGCGGAGACAGAATTCAGGCAACGATGGTATTTGAAAAGATTTAGAGATAAGGAAGGAGACAACGATGAAAAGAACAGCAGCGCTCTTATTGACACTGGCATTGATATTGAGTGTTCTTGTGCCGGGATTCGCAGAGGCAAAAACGGTACAAAAGAGTTTTAGTATGCGTGTCAGAGATCTTAAACATTTAACTGTTAAAAATACAAAGAAGCGAGTGGTCTGGAAAAAACTTTCCGGAAAGAACAAAATCCGACTCTACAGGGATGGGAAAAGAGCGGTTTTTATTCGGGCAAAAAAGAAGGGGACTGCTCGCTTACAGGCAAAAATAGGAAAGAAAAAAATCGTTTATAAGATTACGATAAAAGAAGCTTTACAAGAACCGGATGAAACACCAACACCGACAACAACACCTGTGTCAACACCGGAGCCAACCCTTGCACCACAGGTAACGATCCCGGAGCAGGCGGCAAATTACGAAAAAGAAGTATTGCGGCTTGTCAATGTAGAGAGGTCAAAGGAAAATTTGCAGGAATTAACCTTGTATAGTAAATTAAGTCAGGCAGCTACAATTCGTGCAAATGAACTTGTGGAGACATTTTCCCATACCCGGCCAAATGGGGAGAGATGCTTTTCTGTATTTAGCGAAGTAGGCATTCCTTCTTATTATGCCTGCGGAGAAAATATTGCAGCGGGTCAGAAATCACCGGAACAAGTAGTAGAGTCTTGGATGAATTCGCCGGGACATCGTGCGAATATTTTGTCTGTGAAATACAAATATATGGCAATTGGATATGTGGAGACAACAACGGGAATGAAGCGGTATTGGGCACAAATGTTTTTGAGTTAAAATAGTTTGAAAGTAACTATTCAGGACTCCCCCACACATTTGCATTTCGAAAAAGTAAAGAGTTATCGGCTCTTTACTTTTTTTGTGCAAAATGGTATAGTATAAAAGCGTGATTGCGCCTGAAAACGATATAAGCTTCTCGGAATGTATGTGAAAGTCATCGCGGTTGCCCCCACTGTCAGAGTCAGACCTGAGTTGTTTATAAATACAAGGTTACCCCGATTGGGACAAAATTAAGGAGGTACTCAATGAGAGTAAAAGGAGCAAAGAAACGAGTAGCCATTGCATTGGCTGCTGCGCTTGTCGTGAGCGGAATTGGTTATGTGCCAAAAGCCGACGCAGAGAGCGTGACACAAGTAACAGGAGACTACAGTCAGGAAGTAAATGAAGTCTGCGATACGATAGAATTTGTCGTATCGGACCCGGCATTTGGTTCCGCAGGCGGCGAATGGGCTGCATTAATACTGGGACGAAGTGGCCGTATGACAGAGGAGTGGAAAACAAAATATCTGGCAGCGGTAAAATCCAGCTTTGATGAAATAGAAGCAAAATCACCAGAGCTAAAAGAAGCAAATAAACTGAGTAGTAGAAACTTGACAGAAAATTCCAGAGCAATTATCGGACTGTATTCTGCAGGCGCAGATGTGACGGATTTTTATGGATGGAATCTTTGTGCACCGCTTGCCGGTGATAATGTAGGCGGAGATAAGACAGAAGAGTCACAAGATTATAAGGATACAATTTGGCAGGGAATCAATGGAACGGTTTATGCATTGATCGCATTGGATTATGCCGGATATAAATCAGAAGGAGAGACAGAAGTTACGGATGTGACGGAAGAAAATACGACCACACTCCGAGATGATTACATATGTAAAATATTGGAATTGCAATTGGCTGATGGCGGCTGGGCGTTCTACGGTGATTCATCCGATCCGGATATTACAATGATGGCTGTTCAGGCACTTAGTAAATATACCTATCTTCCGAAAGTAAACGATGCAGTTGAAAGTGCACTTGCAGTAATGAGCAGTAAACAGAATGATCAGGGTGGATACGCTTCCTGGGGGTCTGTAAACTCAGAGTCGATTTCACAGGTGATCTGTGGACTTACCATGCTTGGTATTGATCCGACGACAGATGAGCGTTTTATTAAAAATGGAAATACCATCGTGGATGCCTTGAAGAGTTTCAACGTAGAATGTCAAAAAGATAACGTTACATATTCAGAGTACCGCGGATATGCCCATGCAGAACAAAATGGAGTAATGAAATATAATCAGATGGCAACAGAGCAGGCTGGTTATGCGATGGTTGCGTTGTGGTGCCAGAAAAAGGGTCAGAAATTGTATCAGAATGGATTCCGTGATATCCCGGATACTACACCGACATCGACGCCAGTTGTGACACCCGAAGTTACGGAAGCGCCAACAGCAGCACCAAGTGAACCGGCAGTTCCAACGGTTACACCGGTTCAGTCCGAAAATCCGGACGTTGTACCAACACCGACGCCGAAAGCACCGGAAGTTTCAAAAGCACCGGAAACGACAAAAACGCCAGAGACTACCAATGCGCCGGAAACGACAAAAACACCGTCAGCTGCCAAGGCACCGGAAACTACGGTTATTTCCAAGATCGTGAAAAAGGCGGCAGTAGAAAAAGGCAAAAAGATTACGATCAAAACAGTAGTAAATGGTAAAAAAGTCAAATGTAAAGTGGCTTCTTATAACAAAAAGGCATTGAAAGTTACGGTTAAGAATGGAAAACTGGTAATTAAAGCCAAGAAGAAGGCGAAGGCTGGAAAAACATATAAAGTTGTGATAAAATATAAGAAGGGCAAAAAGACAGTCAAAAAGACGGTCAAAATCACAGTGAAGTAAATTCAGTACAACTACGGCTGCACATTTTGCGACAAAGTGTGCAGCTGTATTAAAAGGAGATTGTTATGAGATTTTTCAAGCGGAATTGGAAGACGATTCTGTCTGCTGTGGTCGTTCTTCTTGTTGTTGCGGCAGCGATTGCCGGCACTTCGATTCATTCCGTGAAGGATGAGCAGAAACGGGCAATGGAAGCCCTTCAGCCGGTGGAGATCGGGGAAGAACAGATCCTGACGGAGGAAGATGCAGAGACAGAGACTGCGGAGGCAGAACAACCGAAGGAACAGACCGGGCAAAAGGGGAAGAAAACAGAAAAAAAGCAAAAGGCAGAAGAAACGGCGAAACCAAAGAAAGAGACTACAGGGGAAACGGCACCGGATGAGAAAAAGACTGAAAAAAAGCGAAACGAAAAAAAGAGTGAAAAAGCAGTAAAACAGGGAAAAACGTCTCAGACAAAGGAAGAAATTGCAAAACAAAAAGAGAAGGAAGCAAAGCAGAATACGAAGTATCCCAAAGTTGTTATAACCGTTCCCCAAAATGAGGAACTGCGGCAGAATGATGAGGCAAAAAAAGATGACGACCGCAAGATAAGTGATGGAACGGCGACGGATCAGGATGATTTTAAGACCGACCCGGTGCCATCCGGGAAACCGCTTCCGGTCAATCCGGATGATCAGGAAGTGGATAACGACGAGGAATTTTATGTTACTATTTCCATCGACTGCCTGACGATTTTACAAAATATGGAGAATCTTGAAAAGGGAAAAGAAAAGTATGTCGGAGATGGCTGGATCCTGAAGACAACAAAAGTAAAATGCAAAAAAGGTCAGACGGTGTACGATATCCTTGAGCAGGTCTGCAAGGCATATTCCATTCAGATGGAAAGTTCTTATACACCGATGTATGGATCGAGTTATGTTGAGGGAATTGGAAATTTGTATGAATTTGACTGCGGCAATCTGTCCGGCTGGATGTACAATGTCGATGGATGGTATCCAAATTATGGGTGCTCGCGGTATGTATTGAAGGCAGGAGAAGCCATTCAGTGGCGTTATACCTGCAATGGTCTGGGGGCAGATCTCGGGAGTGATTTTATGAGTGGAGAAAGTAAATGAGACACCCTTTGGTAGAATTTGTAAAATACGTGGCGGTCATCGTCCTTTTGTGCTTGACGCGAAATCCCTATGTGTCAGTTCTTTTTCTGATACTTGAATTTGTCATTGCTCCGTCCTTAAAAAGTGTGGCGGCACTCTTTGGAATGATGACGTTGTCAATTATTGTAAATGCACTTATTAATCATCAGGGGGAGACCTACCTTTTTTATCTGAACGATAATATAGTGACAATGGAATCGCTGGCATATGGTGCTTTTGCCGGCGTTCAGCTGTGGCTGCTGTGCCGGTGGACTTACCGCATGGGACGCACAATGACCTCGGAAAAAATGGTCATTGTGTTCAAATATCTGCTTCCACCGGCGGCAATCGTATTATCGCTGGCAATCCGTTCGGTCAACCGTTACGCGGACAAATTGGTCGAAATCTATCATTTTCAAATGTCCATGGAGCCGGCAAGAAGATTGTGGAATCGCTTTATTTCAGCAATCCGCTCGATTTCGATTTTGATCAACTGGGCATTGGAAAACGGACTTGAGATCGCGGATGCGATGGAATGCCGGGCGTATGGCAGCAAATTGAGAACCAGTTACACGCCATTCCGGCTTTTGCCGGGGGATATCATCTGCATGGCGGCCTTGGTTGTTCTTGTTGTGATGCAAAGGGTCAGTGAACCATTCAGCCTGCTCATTCCACGGATTGAGATCCATTTTGGAATGGAAAATGCCGTGATTACTGTGGCATTGTGCGCGTTAATCTGGTGGCAGACCGAAAGAGAGGAATTATGATAGATATAGCGATTGAAAAAAAGAAGATTGGCGAAAAGACCATTCTTTCCAATATAAAATGCAGCATAGAAGGGGGGATTACCCTTATTATGGGGCCTTCCGGCTCAGGAAAAACGACATTGCTTCGGGAAATGATTCCACGGATCAACCGTGTGGGGACACTGGAGGGAAAGGTGTGTTACCGGGAGATGCCGATTGATGAAGTGCCGGCGGGAACGATTGGATATGTCGGGCAGAATCCGGACAACCAGCTTGTGTGTGATAAGGTTTGGCATGAACTGGCATTTGGACTGGAAAATATTGCCATGCCGGCGAAGACGATCCGAAACCGGGTGGCTGAGATTGCAACGTATTTTGGAATTGAAAGCTGGTTTCATAAAGGCGTGTCAGAGCTTTCCGGCGGGCAGAAACAGAAACTTGCTCTGGCGTCCGTCATTTGCATGAATCCGCAAATGGTTGTGCTGGATGAGCCGACCTCACAGCTGGATCCGATCTCGGCACGGGTATTTTGGGAAATGGTTGTGCGGGTACATGAAGAAATGGGAATTTCTTTTGTCATTGTCGAGCACGATAGTGAATATATATATGAAAAGGCGGACAAAGTGATCTGGCTTTCCGAAGGAACGACAGGCGGTTATCAGAGGCGGTTTCTGCCGTGGCAGGGCCGGATACTGGA
>FR894014.1:6568-8335 GCA_000434115.1 Roseburia sp. CAG:309
TAAGAGAACTGGCAGAAAAAACGGCGATTCACAGGGAACCCAGAGAAGTGAAAGTGTGGAAGAAAGTGCGGAATATCCGAAAAGCTTACGGCAGCGAGAATGTTCTCAATATTCCGCAAATGACGATTGCGGCAGGGGTCAATTGCTGGATCGGCCCCAATGGAGCAGGAAAAACGACGTTGGGAAAAATGTTCAGCGGATATTTTGGCAAAAAAATGATAAGCCGCTGCGTGATGATGCCACAGGATGTACTTACTATTTTTACCAAAGATACAGTAAAGGATGAACTCGAGGTGGAAGACGATGTTCCGGAGGAAGTGCTGGAAATGATCGCCCCGGTCGCAGACAGAAATCCGCTGGACTGTTCCGGAGGAGAACAGCATCTTGCGGCGTCGTTGAAATTTCTTATGAAATGCGCAGATGTCGTCATATTGGACGAACCAACAAAGGGAATGGATCCGCTGATGAAAGAAAATTTCCAAAAAGTGGTAAAGATGTTCCGTGGGAAAAAGCAGATTATCATTATCACACATGACATTGATCTTGTGGGAGAAATTGCAGATTATGTTGTCTTTTTGTTTGAGGGCGATGTGGCAAGCGAGGGCGAACCGCACGAGGTTCTAATGCAGAATCTCGTGTATAAGCCACAGATCAGTATGATATTTGATTGCATTAATACAAAGGAGATGGAAGATGCGGGATTGGTTATGTAGCCATTATTATGTGCCGTGCGCGGTGCTGATCTTGCTCGGATTTGCCGGATTTCTCTTGTATCTGGCAAGACGGGTACGCATGAAAGACATGATTATGATTACGGTGCTTTCGGCGATTATTGCAATCTCGCGCGGTGTCTTTTTCTGGCTTCCGCAGTTTAAGCCGGTATCAGCACTCGTGCTCGTTGCGGGAAGCTGTTTTGGCAGTGTACCGGGAATGCTCGTCGGTATGCTCTCCGGCTTTTTGTCAAATTTTATGTTTTCGCAGGGACCGTGGACGCCATTTCAGATGCTCAGCTGGGGGCTTATCGGCATCATTGGAGGATTCTGCCGCTCAATGCAGGGAAAACTTCTTCCGATGATCATAGGCTTTTTGGCAACGGTATTTGTTTATGGACCGATCCTTAATTTCGCGTCGCTGTTACTGGTTACGGACACGCCGACGTGGAGCGGATTTTGGATGATGGAAGTGAGTGGCTTTTTGTTTGATGTCGTACATGGTGTCAGTACGATTGTTTTTGTCTATTTTGCCTGGAAGCCGATGCGGAAAAAACTGGTACGGATGCAGGAAAAATATGGGATATGCAGGAGAAAATGAGGATTGGAGGAAATGAGATGCAGCAGGAAGAAAAGGCGAAAAAACGTACTTTGATCGGAAAAATATCAGGGATTGCAGGTATTTTCTGCAATTGCATTCTGGCGGGAAGCAAGATTATTATTGGAAATCTCGCCGGTTCGATGTCAATTGCGGCAGATGGGCTGAACAATTTATCGGATGCGGCAAGTTCGATCGTTACGCTGATTGGATTTAAAATTGCAGAAAAACCGGCGGACAAAGAACACCCGTATGGACATGCGCGGTCTGAGTATCTGGCAAGCCTTACGGTTGCCGTGATGATCTTATTTATCGGCTTTGAACTTGCGAAGAGTTCGGTGGAAAAGATCCTGCATCCCTCTCCGGTTGAATTTTCCGGAGCGGTTCTTTTTGTTCTCATTTTTTCCATTGTGATCAAAATGGGAATGGCGGTCTGCAACTATAAGATGGGAAGAAAAA
>FR894014.1:8404-12468 GCA_000434115.1 Roseburia sp. CAG:309
TCGCGACGAGTGCCGTTTTGATCGCCACACTGGTGGAACATGGCATGGGATACCAAATTGACGGATTTATGGGACTTGTCGTCTCATTGTTTGTCCTTTACAGCGGAATCTCGCTTGCCAGAGAAACCGTCTCCCCGCTTCTGGGCGAGGGCGCCGATACGGAACTGCGTGATAAACTTACAAAATATATTCAATCCTGTGAAATGGTGATCGGCTGCCACGATCTGATGGTGCATGATTACGGCCCGGGTCAGTGTTTTGCAAGCATTCATGTTGAAATTGATAAAAATGTTGACGCACTCGTAAGCCACGAGGCAATCGACCGCATGGAGCGAGAATGCCTGAAAAAATTTGACACCCACCTTGTGATCCATTACGATCCGGTCATCACAGACGATAAAGAAGCCGATGCACTGAAACAAAAAGTCCTTGTCTGTATTGGCAAAATCAATCCGCAGATCACGCTGCATGATTTCCGCGTGAGCAGGTGCGAGCCGGGCATCCGCCTTACCTTCGACCTTGTCCTCCCGGAAAGCCTGGAACGAAAGAAAAACCAGATTCAGGAGCAGATTCAAGCGGAGATCAACAGGGACAGCGCGGATAAATACTTTCTGGATATTACCTTTGATGTCGAGGACCGGTAGGAAGCGCAAGCGCCCATATGAGCAAAATATTCTTTAGAAATATATTACAATACTGTGACATCTCTTGACAAGTACCCAGAATCCTTTTATACTTCGTATAGTAGGCTTTTTTAGGAGCCACAAGATTAATACAAAATAATAAATAATTGCTTCGAAATGGAGAAGATGATGAATAAGAAAGTAAAAATAGGGATAATTATTACCGCAGCAATGGTCGTTGCGGTTTCAGTGCTGGTAATTGCCGCACATGTATATTATGGAAACCGCTGGTATGCGAACACCTGGATTGGGGAACATGAATTATCCGGAATGAGTTATGACGAGTCTGAACAGCTGCTTCAGAAAGTGTATGACAACTATCGGTTGGAAATTAAAGGAAGAAATGATGGAAATCTTGTAGTGACCAAAGCGGACATTTCATATGAGGTCGATCTGAAAGAGGCATTGCAGAAACGATACGATGCCCAGCATGAATCGTTTTCTATTTTTTCCATACCGAAAAAAAAGACATTGGAACTGCACATGAATCCGACATACGATGCGGAAAAGCTGGAAAAGTGTCTTAGAAAGTCAGAAATGTATAAAGGAAGCACAGAGTATGCAATCAATGTGCCAAAAGATGCGACCGTAGCCTTTTCGGATGAAAAGAAATGTCTTGTTATTGTGCCGGAGGACAAAGGCAATGTTTTACAGTTCCAGCAGTTGACAAAAGCCGTTGATGAGGCTCTTGCCGAAGGAAAAGAAGTCATTGATCTGGCAAGCGAAGAAGAATACCCGGAAGTGTATGAGAGTCCGAAGATTTTTTCAGATGATGCCGGATTGAAACAAAAGTTAGAGGCATGCAATCCTTACGTAATGCGCTGGGTATCGTGGAAAATTACGGACGAGCGAACCGAGAAAGTCGGACCAAAATTAATCTATTCGTGGCTTCGTTATAAAAATGGAAAAGTAACGTTTGATGAGGATGCGATCTCTGACTGGGTTGAAAAAATGTGTCTCAAATATAAGACTGTCGGTTCGACACATACCTTTACGAACCATAAGGGGAAAAAGATTACGGTAGCCGGTGGAGATTATGGCTGGGCAATCAGTTATGAAGAAACATTGAAACAGTTGAAAAAGGCTTTAAAGATGGAAATTGATGGAAATCTCCAGAGCGCATATCAGGAAGATCCAAGCAAGGAAAATCAGGCAGCGTTGACATTGAAGAGAAAACTCAAATTTGCCAATACCGCGTACCAGATGGATCTTGAAAATAAGACCAACGACTGGGATACACAGAATTTTACCGAAATTTCGCTGAAAGATCAGAAGATTTACGTATGGCGAAAAGGAAAAGTAGTATTTGAGTGTGAGACGATTTCCGGGAAGCCGGTAGAAGGGCGAAAAACCCGTACAGGAATGTATTTTATCAAAGAACATCAGACACACCGTGTACTTGTTGGAGACAACTATAAGACACCGGTTACATATTGGGTACGAATTACATGGACCGGAACCGGATTCCATTGTGCGACATGGCAGCCGTGGAGCCGCTGGAGTAAGAATCTGTATAAAACAAGGGGATCCCATGGATGTTTGAATCTGTCACCGGAAAATTCAAAGAAAATTTACGAATTGACAAAATATCAGGAAGCGGTATTTATTTACTAATAGTTACTATTAATATAAAAGTTCCGAAAATAAAAGCCAAACGGCTGTCTCGTTAGTGAGGCAGCCGTTTTTTCATACAACAAAGATATTCTTCGTGTCCGGGTTCCAGTTCAATTTTAAAGATCAGCGCGGAGATGGTCTGTGTTTTCCCACGCGGCGGCGTGAAATGATAGGTAATCTCATAACAGCCATTGTCGCTTTCTTCCAGCCGTTCTTCCAATATTTCTTTCGATTCCAGCACCTGAAAAGCGTCAGCTTCTTCTCGGTTTGCAATCGAGATCATTTTCGAGAAACGCTGGAAAAAGTCTTTAAAGTAATAATGTTCTTTGATCTTCATGTCATCACTGCGATTGGTGTGAAGCACCTCAGCCATGCCATTTTCATAATCCAGCCGGTAAACCTTGTCAAATACTTTCAATAAGGCAGAGCTGTAAGCGGTCAGATAGCGTTCCTGTTCTGCTTTCTTTAACTCTTCGATATTATCAATGGCAAAGTAGAAGAGAGAATGTCGTCCGCGGCTTCCGATATAACGCAGTTTCAAATTTACCCATACAAAAGTTTTGTCGGGGCGTTCCAAGTGAAGCTGGATGGATTGTACCTGATTGCTGTCTTTTGCCATATGGCAGGCATCAAGAATCAGATTGAGTGACGGCTGCTCTACTTTTTTATGAAGAACCGGTGTCGTTTCCGAAAGAGGAGCTTCGGTTCCGTAAAAAACTTCATAATATCCACGGTTGACTTGCAGAATTTCCAGCGAATCGCCGGTCATTTCCAAAACTCCCATACCGCCGATCATATCGTAGAAAAGCATATTTTCTTTGGAATTGGAATGGTTAAAAATGTCAAAAATGGTATCATCAAGTTCAAAAAGATTTCGTTCCTTTACGGCATATTTCTGAAGATTTTTCTGATCGAGAACTTCGCAGAAATCAGCCTGTGGAATTGGTTTGTAGAAATAATATCCCTGCACCATCTCGCATTCCATACTTTTGAGATAGTTCCATTCTTTCCGAGTCTCAACGCCTTCGGCTACGACCGGAAGTTTCATCCATTTTGCCATGCGGATGACCGCTTCCAGAATAATCGACGCCTTTTCATTGTTGTTGAGATTGTCCATAAACTGCATATCAATCTTTAAAATGTCAATTGGAAGATTTTTCAAAATATTCAATGAGGAATACCCGCTTCCAAAATCATCCATCAGCACGAGAAAGCCATAGTCGTGTAAGCATTTTACCGCCTGTTGTACCTGTGTCGGGTTGTCTGCATAAGCGGTCTCCGTAATCTCAATTTTGATTAAATTGGTCGGCAGCTCATGTTTATCAACAATTTCTTTGATTTCATCTGCAAGTTCCGGATTGTAAAATTCAACACGCGATACATTGATTGATACTGGAACGACATGTTTTCCGGCATCAATACGCGATTTGAGCATTTCACATGTTTCATTCCACACAAAACGATCCAAAATGTGGATCAACCCGTTTTTCTCAAAAAGCGGGATGAAACTTCCCGGTGAGATCATGCCCCGGAGTGGATGAATCCAGCGTACCAATGCTTCCGCAGACACAACCAGTCCGTCATCCGCGCGGCAGATTGGCTGAAAATATACCGTAAACTGCTTTTGCGCGATTGCCGTGCGGAAATCACTGACAAGCCGCTGCTCTTCAATCATGGTATCTAACATGGATCCGTCATACCACGCATATGGTTTCATGTAGTTTGTTTTAATGCTGTCCATGGCAAGACGTGCCATATCGACCATTT
>FR894014.1:12552-22539 GCA_000434115.1 Roseburia sp. CAG:309
GTAGAACCGGACATGGAAAAGGAAATATCCAGCAGATCTTTCCAATATCCTGCGTCCATTACCTGTTTGGGAACGCAACAAACAAAATTGTCCGCTTCAAGCCGACCATAGGTGGCAATCTGATCGGAAAATTCATTATGTAATATATCCGCAATATGTACTAAAATCTGATCCCCTGTCTGCATCCCAAATAAATTATTAAGTACTTTAAATTGTCGAATGTTCCAATAAATCAAACAAAAGTCTATCCCCGGATGTTCTTCTAACAACGACGCTGTGTACTTAAAAAACCCTTTTCGATTATATATCTTTGTCAGTTCATCAAAAAATAACAGTTCCTCCATCATAAATTTACCCCCTCATCATTGTAAAAATCTTACACATCTTATAACATATTATACTCGGTTTTCCGTAAAAGTACAAGAAAAATATCACGTGTTTTTTGTTTACTTTTTTTCAAGATAGTGTTATAGTAAATCTTGGAAAAATAAAATAATAAGGAGGATTCTCATGAAACAGAGAAAAAAAGTGTGGAGCATATGTCTTGTCATTGCGCTTGTATTTTCATCCATTTTTACATGGAATGAGCCGGCGAAGACAGCTTATGCGAGTGAAACGAAGAAAGAAAAGATTGTCGTATATGTGGCAACAGAGGGGAAGAGTTCCGATGGAACAAAGACCGTGGCAATCGACAAAACCCCGGTTCAGGTGGATGCAGGAACGGATGCATTGACAGCTGTGAAACCGGTTTTGGAAGCCAATGGTTATAATTATAATGAGAAAGAAGGAACTGGATACTATACAGTCAGCGGTTCCAATGACAAGGCTAATATTGCATCCATTGATGGTATGAAAATGGAACAAGGAACAGATGGAAATTGGAGTTATTGGGCCTTTTATGTTAATGGAGAGATTTCCAATTTTTATATGGGTGAATATACACTTCAGGATGGTGACGAGATCAGTATGATCTACAGCTACACCTATAAGCCATTTGATGAAGCCGATGTATTTACAGACGATGCAGCTTTGAATCCGGAGACAGCAGCAATTGAATCCGCTGAGGTTTCTATGAAGCAGGCACAGGCAATTGCCGCAAAAGAAGTCTATAAGAATGATTTTGCAGACGGACATATCCCCGGATTGGGAAACGTCAACGAATTGTATGTAGTATTTTCCCTTGCCCGTGCGGGATTTGAAGCACCGGAATTTTACGGAAAAGTGAAGTACAAATTGACACGCCAGCTGAAAGAACTTGCAACGGAAGGAACTACTTATGATGCGGTTACAAAGACGCATATAACGGAAGAGACTTTTTCCTCGAAAAAAGTGTCGGAGCAGAGTTTTGCCTATGTAGTTCTTGCAATGACTGCACTTGGTATGGATGCCCGTACGACAGGCGGCTATGATCTGATTGAAAAGATGGCTTCGAAAAAACTTTATGAGGCAGATAAGAGCAATAACGCAGAACAAATGATGCTTTCTGCTTTTGATTCCGGAAATTATAAATTGCCGGAAGGGGAAGAATACTGCACAAGAGAGGAACTGGCAGCCAAAATCGTAGAAAATGTAGAGGCGGGAATTATTGCTCCAAATAAGGATGGCGCAGTTGCAGCTGATAAAAAGTACGGTTTCTTAGCGCTCGTTGATGACGCTGTTATGGCGGTTCAGCCATTGGCTGCCTATACAGAGGATGCCTCGGTACAAAAGGCATGTCAGAAGGTGATTCGTTTTGCCGGGAAAATGCAGAATGCCAAGGGATATTATGGGGACTCCGATGCCTCGAATAATGCAGTGACAGCAGCGCAGGTATTGACGATGCTGGGTGAATTTGGAATAAATCCATTGGTTGAGACAGAAAACGTGGATTTTGTGAAAAATGGACATACACTTGCAGATGCCATTTTGGAATATATCGATCTGGATCAGGGCAAAATGACGGAAGGTGTTATACAGTTCTCGCCGGTACAGGTTCTGCACGGTATTACATCATTTGTATACACAGCAGAAAATGCCGGAGAGACATTGTATCGGGTGAAGACAATTCCGGCAGCCAAGGAGATAACAGAACCATTTGAAGAGGAAAAACCACAGCCGGATCCAAGTGCAGCACCATCCGCAGCGCCAAGTGCAAGCCCGAGTGCGGCACCGGCAGCATCACCAAGTGCAAGCCCAAGCGTGGCACCAAGTGTCAGCCCAAGTTCTGCACCAAATGTAACACCTTCGGACAGCACAAATAAACCGGCAGCAAAGAAAAATCCGGCAAAGAAAAATCCGGCAAAGAAAATTGTGGCTGCAAAGAAGAAAGTTAATGTTAAAAAAGGAAAAACGGCAAAAATTGTCATTAAGGTTACGGCAAATAATCCGAAACAGGCAACAACCGATACTGTAAAAGTTTCCGGAAAGAAGATCAAAGTGAAGAAGATCACGAAAAAAGCCGGAAAAATTACGATCAAAGTGAAGGCTTTGAAAAAAGGAAAACGAATCTTAAAGATTAAGGTTGGAAAAGCAAGTACGAAAGTAACTTTGAATGTACGATAAAACAATTAAATAACTTGTTTTTGACAAGAGGGAAAGGCAGCTGTCAGCACAATAAGACAGTTGCCTTTTTGCTGCACAAGTCAGACAAGCACCTTCGATCAAAGGGACAAGCCGGACTGTATGATTCCCACGTTGCCATACACACAATTGGCTAAGCAGCCATACCTAGTTTATCATAATTTGTCGAAATATAGGGAAATGTATCCACGAAAGGGAAGAAAAGTGTCGTGAGGGGAAGAGGTTTTATTAGCACCTTACGGATGCCACAAGATCAACAAAGTACCGGATCCCACGCTGATAATTCCTTTTTTGGCGGTTGTTTCATTGCTTACACCAAGTGGAAATACATTGGTTAGTGTAACACCATCCACCTCATATTTCATTCCTTTGATTGATACATTTTCGCTGGAATCGCTAAGGGAAAATACGGAAACCATGCCGGTGGCATCTTTTGGAACGGTAAAACTGCTGTCTTTGATGACGGTAAGAGCATAGGTGTCACCGTATAAAATGCCGGAAGCGCCTTCGCCTGCGAGATAGGTAAGAGACTGGATGTTGGCAATGGTGTGGTCAAGTCTGCCACCCAGTCCGCCGTAAATGGCAAATTCACGGTAGCCGCGGGAAAGCCCGAGTTTGATGGCGAGCATCATGTCGGTATCGTCTTTTTCCGGTGGATAGGTCAATTTTTCGCAGATTGCATCGTCCCATAAATCCGGGGAAGTGACGGAGTCAAAGTCGCCCAATACGACATCGGCACGTAAACCGAGACGGATGAGATAGTCATATCCTCCGTCTGCCGCAATTACCAGATCTTTTGAAGTTAAATCAATGGTGCAGGGAGTAAAATCCCCTGCACCGAATATATAACAGGTTTCCATTGTTATGCTCACGCTTTCTGTTCTGTGTTTTCAATAATCTTAACAGCATCATCCATGTAAGAAAATTCCAGATCTTCCACATTACCGGCATCGACTGCTGCGGTAAGTGCAGGATTGATCGGAAGCTGACTGAGCACAAGAAGATCGTATTTGTCAGCCACTTCTTTTACATGGCTTTCTCCAAAGATGGAAATTTTCTTTCCGCAGTCCGGACATTCTACATAGCTCATATTTTCTACGATACCAAGTACCGGAACGTCCATCATTTCCGCCATTTTTACGGCTTTTCCCACGATCATGGATACGAGATCCTGCGGTGTCGTAACGACGACAATGCCATCAAGCGGCAGTGACTGGAATACGGTAAGCGGTACGTCACCGGTTCCCGGAGGCATATCGACAAACATATAATCAACATCTTCCCAGAGAACGTCCGTCCAAAACTGTTTGACGGCACCGGCAATGACCGGACCGCGCCAGATGACGGGATCGGTTTCGTTTTCCAAAAGAAGGTTGATCGACATAACGTCGATACCGGTCTTTGTCTTAACCGGATAAATGGTATCCTGAGTGCCCTCTGCTTTTTGCGTCAGACCAAATGCTTTTGGTATGGAAGGCCCCGTGATATCGGCATCCATAATGGCACAATGATATCCTTTGCGGCTGAATGCGACAGCGAGAAGATCGGTTACCATGGATTTTCCGACACCGCCTTTTCCGCTGACGACACCAATGACTTTCTTTATCGAACTGCCCTCATGTGGGCTTGCTATCAATGATTGTGGTTGTGCTTCGGAGCAGTTTGAACTGCAGGAAGAGCAATCATGAGTACATTCACTCATTTTCTATTCCTCACTTTCTAAAATGGTTTTCAATGGGGTTGACCCTTCTAATAATGTATACTTTATTAGAAGGTTTGTCAAGATGCAGTTGGCCTCAACTCAGGTTTTCCCATACTTCCGGCGCAGTGGCCGAAAGTACATCATAGATGTGAAACGCAAGTTCGTATTCGCAGCATTGTGCCAGAGAGTCAAAGTCGGCGGCAAGCAGTTCTTTGATCTTTCCAATGCGGTAATTTACGGTGTTTCGATGAGTATAGACCACTTTGGCGGCTGCCTGTACACTTTTCCCGTGTTCGAGGTAGAGGCGGAGCAGGGAAAAATAATCCGTGTGGTGCTTTTTGTCATAACTTAGGAGCGGGCGCAAAAGCGGCATAGACAGGGCAATTAGGGAAGAGGTGTCGGGAATGGAAAATACAGTGCGGTAAAGACCAATTTCTTCATAAGAAACGACCGGCTGATTTTTGATCCGGCTGACTAAATAGGCTTCGTATGCCTGACGGTGTGCAGTATACAGCGAGGAAAGGTCGTTGCAGACAGTAATCCCGTAGGAAAAAGGATGGGGGGTGTCCGAAAACTCGCCCGGAAAAAAGATGCCGTAATACAGATCATTCATGGGGAGAGAATGCGTGGCGGATGGGATGGGGTCGCGGCTTGCCGTGATATGATAGGTGTCGCCGGTCTGACAGCCGTAGCGGGCAAGGAGGGCAAGTGCACTTTCGTCTGCGGGAGATGAAAAAAGCAGTTTCTCAAAAGCACTCTCAATCTGTGAGCGGATATTTCGCTGGATCGTAATCTCATTGCAATACTGCTCCATAAGATCGGCAATGTGAATTTTCCACGGCATCGTAAAAAGCGGCAGGGAATTTTCGTCACAGTAGGAGATGAGCGACAGAGGGATTTTCGTGATATAATGTCCGACATTGAGCAGGAGTCCGCAGGCCTGTTTTCTTTTTAATGACGCAGCAAAGGCGAGGAGAGTCTGCTCCGAGTGGATCGACATGCCGGTTGTGATGACAAGTTCGCCACCACGCAGAAAGTCCGTATTTTCAATATCTTCCATTAGGTAAACCCACGAAATATCAGCGTGAAGTCCTGCGTTTCCGGCAAGCTGTGTCAGCTGATAGCGCGTGGAAGTTTTTCGGATAAAATAATGCAGTGAATATGACATGATACAAACTCCTTTCCATTCTCGTTTTCTTTAGTGTAACAGAGTAAAAAATGAAAATCAATAAAATTTTTGTCATTCAGCACAAAAAGCAAATAAAAATTTAGGCCGGGAAACGTTGTGTATGTAAAAAAATTGTGCTAGTATCTGAAACAACAAACAAAACCACTCACAGAACGGAGGAATTTATTATGGAATTAAGACAGGCATTACCGAAAATTGTAACGGAGACAGTACCGGGACCGAAGTCCAAAGCGTTGATCGACCGGCGTGCAGCGGCGACGGCGACGGCTGTAAAATGTGTTTACCCGGTAGCGATTGAACGGGGAGAGGGTGCAATGGTTGAGGATTTGGATGGAAATATTTTCCTTGACTGGGTAGGAGGTGTCGGCGTATTGAATGTCGGCTACAGCCAGCCGGAGATCATTGAGGCGGTCAAAGCACAGTCTGAAAAATATTTTCATGGCATGTTTAATATCGTGACACATGAGGGATATGTGGCACTGGCAGAAAAATTAAATCAGATCGTGCCGGTAAAAGGTGACAAAAAAAGAACGTTCTTTGCCAACAGCGGGGCAGAAGCAGATGAAAATGCGGTAAAGATTGCAAAATCATATACGGGCAGACCGAACATCATTGTATTTTCCGGGGCATTTCACGGAAGAACCCTGATGACCATGACAATGACTTCAAAAAAAGCCTATGCAGTCGGCATGGGACCATTTCCGGATGGCGTTTACCGCGCAGAATTTCCGTATTATTATCGTGCGCCGGAAGGAATGCCGGAGAATAAGAGACTGGAATATTATGTAAAAAGTATCGAGAAAGTGTTTGAGGAATGTGCACAGCCGGAGACGGTGGCTGCGATGGTTGTAGAGCCTCTGCAGGGCGAGGGCGGATTTATCCCGGCACCAATTGAATGGGTCAAAGCCGTGCGCCGGATCTGTGATAAATATGGAATCTGTCTGGTGGCAGACGAAGTGCAGTCGGGATTCTGCCGTACCGGTAAAATGTTTGCTTCCGAATATTGGAAAGAAGCAGGATGTGCGCCGGACATTTTGGCAACTGCGAAGTCTATTGCGGCAGGCCTTCCGCTGAGTGCTGTCATTGCCAGAGAAGAAATTATGGAAAAAGTGACGCCGGGAATCATCGGTGGAACGTATTGCGGAAATGCACTTGCCTGTGCCGCCTCCCTGAAAACCATTGAAATTATGGAACGCGAAAAACTGGCTGACCGCGCCTGCGAAATTGGCAAAAAAGTGATGGAGACGTATGAATCGTGGAAAGAAAAATATCCGGTGATTGGCGACGTGCGTGGAATGGGTGCCATGATCGGACTGGAACTGGTAAAAGATGCTGAAAGTAAAGAACCGGCAGCAGAACTGACAAGCAAGGTCATTCAGTCGGCAGCACAAAAGGGACTTATTATAGAAAATGCAGGAATTTACGGCAATGTTCTGCGTTTCCTGGCACCGCTTGTTATCACCGACGAACAGTTACAGGCAGGACTTGATATATTAGAAGAAGCAATCAAAGAAAATATGTAACAATGCGCGACAAAATGTGTAGAAATGAGGAATCCCAATGAAACAATTTGCAGTAAAACCGGAAATTTTTATGTGCGATACCTGTAAGGAATTTTGTGACGAATACAAAATTGGAAAAGGTGATCTGATCTTATCAAATGAATATATCTTTGAACCGTATTTTTCCCAATATGTAAGCGGTGCGACCGTTGTTTATGTAGAAAAATACGGAACCGGCGAACCGAGTGACGAGATGGTAGAAGCCATTTACGCAGACATTAAAAACTGTTATTACCGCCGCGTGTTTGCTATCGGGGGCGGTACGATCATCGATGTGTCAAAATTATTTGCGCTGGAAAAAGTATCGCCGGTGCTTGACCTCTACGACCATAAGATTCCGGCAAAAAAAGGAAAAGAACTTTTTATCCTGCCGACGACGTGCGGTACGGGAAGTGAAGTGACAAATATTTCCATATTGGAATTAAAAAGCCGCCATACCAAACTGGGACTGGCAGAGCCGGCATTGTTTGCCGACGCGGCGGTGCTGATCCCGGAACTGCTGCAGGGACTGCCGTTCCGCTTCTTTGCTACAAGTTCGATCGATGCGCTGATCCATGCCGTGGAGTCGTATCTTTCGCCCAAAGCCAATGCATTTACGCGAATGTATTCGACGAAGGCGATTCATATGATTTTAGGGGGTTACAAGAGGATTGCGGCAGAGGGAGAAGAGGCGCGTATGGTGGATCTGAAGGAATTTCAGCTGGCAAGTACATTTGCCGGTATTGCATTTGGTAATGCGGGCTGTGCCGCTGTCCATGCAATGAGTTATCCGCTGGGGGCAAGGTATCATGTGCCGCATGGCGAGTCGAATTACGCCATTTTCACGGAAGTTTTAAAGACCTATCTCCGGCTGGCGCCGGAAGGACGGATTCAGCAGCTCAATGCAATGCTTGCGGAAATTCTTGCCTGCGACAAGAGCGCCGTGTATGATGAACTCGAAACCCTGTTAAATCATCTCTGCCCGAAAAAGGCACTGCACGAGTATGGGGTGTCCCAAGAAGAACTGGAGGATTTTACAGAAAATGTAATGACCAGCCAGGGACGCCTGATGGCAAACAATTATACCGAACTTGACCGGGATGAGGTGCGTGCCATCTATGAGCGTCTATATTAGAAAATGAATTATTTGCGCGGAAAACCGCGCTTGCGTACAATGTGATCTGCAAACCGTTGTGCCGGGAGCTTGGGGTGACGCAGACTGCATTTGATATTTTGATGTTTCTTGCAAACAATCCGGATCATAAGACAGCACGAGATATCGTGGAGATCCGGCATATTAAAGCCAATCTGGTCTCGGTCAATGTGGACCGCCTTGTGCAGGAAGGCTATCTTGTGAGGAAACCGGTAAAAGGGGATCGGCGGAAGATGGAATTGTATTGTACAAAAAAATCGGAAACAATCATTGACCGGGGACACAAACTTCAGGATAGATTTTCCGAAAGTCTTTTTTGCAGCATGACAGAAGAGACGCGGGAAGCCTTTTTTGAAGCAGTAAAACAGATGGATAAAAATTTGGACGAAATCTTAAAGGAGGAAAAATAAATGCTGTTATTATGGATACTACTTGTTACCTTCTTTGCCGGCATGGGAGCCGGACTTGGCACCGGATTTACCGGAATGAGTGCGGCAGCAGTCGTCAGTCCAATGCTCATTACCTTTTTGAACATGGATCCCTACATGGCAGCAGGAGAATAACACCTTGATTTACATCGTAAAATGTGGTATGATAAAAAGAAATTTGACTATTTTTATCAAAAAAATAAACAGGAGGCACTTTTTATGTTTAAAATTGTGGAAAAGAAGTCCCTGAACCCTACCGTTACGAAAATGGTGGTAGAAGCTCCCTTGATCGCGAAGAAAGCGGAGCCGGGACAGTTTATTATCTTTCGTGCGAAAGAGGACAGCGAAAGAATCCCTTTGACGATTTCGGATTTTGACCGCGAGGCGGGAACGATTACTATTATTTACCAGATCGTCGGCGGTTCTACGATGGAACTTGATACATTGAATGAAGGGGAATACATTCATGACTTTGTGGGACCACTTGGTGTACCGACACATACCGAAGGACTGAAAAAAGTTGCCGTAGTAGGTGGTGGAGTTGGCTGTGCGATCGCTTATCCGGTTGCCAAAAAATTGCACGAGATGGGCGCAGAAGTTCATTCGATCGTGGGATTTCGTAATAAAGATCTGGTTATTCTTGAAGATGAGTTCAAGGGTGCCAGTGATAAATATGTTATGATGACAGATGACGGAAGTTACGGAGAAAAAGGTCTTGTAACGGACGCACTTGAAAAATTGATCCAGGAAGGCAATCAGTATGATGAAGTGATCGCGATCGGACCATTGATCATGATGAAATTTGTCTGCCTGACTACGAAAAAATATGACATTAAGACGATGGTCAGCATGAATCCGATTATGATCGACGGTACGGGAATGTGCGGCGGATGTCGTCTGACAGTTGGTGGAGAGACAAAATTTGCCTGCGTAGATGGACCGGACTTTGACGGACATCAGGTTGATTTTGATGAGGCAATGCACCGCGGAACCATGTACAAAGAATTTGAGGCACATGCCCGCGAAGCAGCATGCAACTTATTGAAAAAGGAGGCAAAGTAAATGGCTGAACGTAATATGGATATGAAAAAATGTCCGATGCCTGTACAGGATCCGGACGTTCGTAATAAAAACTTTGATGAAGTAGCACTTGGCTACACGTATGAAATGGCGGTAAACGAGGCAAGAAGATGTCTCAACTGTCCGAAAAAACCTTGCCAGAGCGCATGCCCGGTACAGATTGACATTCCGGCATTTATTGAGCGCGTAGCAAATGAAGACATGGACGGCGCATTTGAAATCCTGTCCAAATCCACTTCTCTTCCAGCGGTATGTGGACGTGTGTGCCCACAGGAAAACCAGTGTGAGGGAAAATGTGTCCGTGGTATCAAGGGCGAGCCGGTTGGTATCGGACG
>FR894014.1:22562-24294 GCA_000434115.1 Roseburia sp. CAG:309
TGGAGCGTTTTGTGGCAGATTACCACAGAGAACACTGCACAGATACACCGGAAATGCCGGAGCAGAATGGTCATAAAGTGGCTGTGATCGGAGCCGGACCTAGTGGACTTACCGTAGCCGGAGATCTGGCTAAGATGGGTTACAAAGTAACGATTTACGAAGCACTTCATCTTGCCGGCGGCGTACTCGTTTATGGTATTCCGGAATTCCGTCTCCCAAAAGCAATTGTACAGAAAGAGATCGACAACCTGAAAGCCATCGGTGTTGATGTAGAGACCAATATGGTAATCGGAAAAGTTCTTACGATCGATGAATTGTTCGAGATGGGTAACGAAGCCGTTTACGTAGGATCCGGAGCAGGACTCCCAAGATTCATGAACATTCCGGGAGAGAGTTTGAAGGGTGTTTATTCTGCCAATGAATTTTTGACACGTATTAACCTGATGAAGGCTTATAAAGAAGGAAGCAAGACACCGATCCAGCATGCAAAGAAAGTTGCCGTTGTTGGTGGTGGTAACGTAGCAATGGATGCAGCAAGAAGTGCAAAACGTCTTGGTGCAGAAGAGGTTTACATTGTATACCGCCGTGGTATGGAAGAACTTCCTGCAAGAAAAGAAGAAGTAGAACATGCAGAAGAAGAGGGAATCATCTTCAAGACACTTCATAATCCGGTAGAGATCCTTGGTGACGAGGATGGTCTGGTATCCGGTATGAAATGTGTGGAAATGGAACTCGGTGAGCCGGATGAAAGCGGACGCCGCCGCCCAATCGTAAAAGAAGGCAGTGAATTTGTCCTTGACGTAGATTCTGTAATCATGTCAATCGGTACAAGTCCAAACCCATTGATCCGTTCTACGACACCGGGACTGGATGCAAACAACCGCGGATGCCTGATCACCAAAGATGAAAAAGGTGAGACGACGCGTGAAGGTGTGTATGCCGGTGGAGATGCCGTAACCGGTGCAGCTACCGTAATCCTTGCGATGGGCGCAGGAAAAGAAGCGGCAAAGGCAATTGACGAGTATATCAAGAGTAAATAATAGGTCTTTATTTAAGAAAAAGAGGGGAAATCCGGACAAAGGATTCCTCTCTTTTTGCTTGCAATAAGCGGCAAAAATGAGTATACTAGAATTAGAAAATTGAACGGTAAAAGCGTATGCGAGAAATGTGAGGTGCCTATGAAAAAAAGAACAAAATTACGAACATCGATGCTGCGGGCAACATTGCTGCCGGTGCTGATATTTGGGATATGTATCATCATTTGCAGTATCAGTCAGACAGAGAAAACAATATATCAGGAAGTGGAATCCAGTCTTGAAAGTGTGGCACAGATGACGATGTATCTGTATGAAGAAACCTATCCCGGCGAGTACGCCTATGACAGTGCGTCAAAAACATTGTACAAAGGCGGAAAAAAAGTAGAGGGAGCCTTAAAATTCTTTGAACATTATAAAGAGTGTTCCGGAACCGATATTACCATATTTTACAAAGATCTCCGTGTCATAACGACGATCAAGGATGAAAATAAGCAGCCAATCGTGGGGACGCGGATCAACAGTGTCATAAAAAAAGAAGTGTACGACAGCCAGCAGGCGCATTTTTATACAAAATCAACGATCGGAAAAGAAAATTACTTTTCGTATTACTGCCCGTTGTTTGATGAAAATGACGAGTGTGTGGGAATGGTATTTGCCGGAAAAGCATCGGATTATGTGAACGGCATCGTGTGGAA
>FR894014.1:24302-31148 GCA_000434115.1 Roseburia sp. CAG:309
GGGAACGGCATCGTGGGGAAGAGCGTTCGGCCGATTTTAACGCTGGTGCTTTTGGCGATGATCCTTCTCGTATTTGTCATCTGGAATTATGCAGATCGGCTGAATCGTGCGTTCCGCCAGTTGCAGCGATTCCTTGGAAATGTGGAAGAGGGAGACTTTACGGTGGAACTCAGTGAATCTCTGACAAAGCGAAGGGATGAGATCGGTCAGATGGCAGGGACGGCGGTTCGTATGCAGCGGTCGCTGCGGGATCTGGTACAAAGGGATTCTCTGACCGGGCTGTATAATCGTCATTATGGCGAGATATGGATGAAACAGGTAAAAGACGAGGCGAAAAATACCGGAGAGCCGTTTTCCATTGCAATCGCAGATATTGATTTCTTCAAAAAGTTTAATGACCGCTATGGACACGACTGTGGCGACATGGTGTTACGCAAGGTGTCCGATCTGTTGCAGACGCAGGTCGGAAGGCAGGGATATGTGTCGCGCTGGGGCGGTGAGGAATTTTTGATCATATTCAAATCTTTTACACTGGAAGAATCTGTAAATTTCGTAAAGCAGCTTATGGAGAAGTTACACCGCACGGAACTGCGTTATCATAATGACTGTTTTCATGTTACGCTGACGATCGGAGTGGCGGCAGGAGATTGTGAAAGGAGCATTGAATCCATGGTGAAAGGTGCGGACTGCGCGCTTTATGAGGGAAAAAGGAACGGAAGAGACCAAGTGGTTTGTGAGAAGCAAAAGCAATCTGTATAAAAAAATAATAAAAAACCTAAAAAATATTGAAAAAAAAGCGGAAAAATGGTATCCTTGATTTAACAGTTTTATACAAGAAACTGTTTTGATTCAAGATTAAATTTATAATTTACGAGGGGTTGATTTTAATGAACACAATAAGAAAAAGGATTGTAGCAATTGCAGCGATATGTGCGTTGATTATGGGACTTAGTCTGGGTGGCTTAAGTTATTATTATTCGGGACATATGGCGACGGAGGATTCGGAAACATTGATGCTTGCCAAGTCGGAGGAGACAAAGGCAAAATTGGACAGCATCTTATCGGGAATACAGCAATCGGTAGCGACATTGACAGAGATCGCTGTAAGTGAGCTGGATGATTTTGATTCATTTAAGACCAGTTCGAAATATGTAGAAAATTATACAAAAAAGATTGAAAATACGGTGCTGCATTTTGCAGAGAATACAGACGGAGCATTGACAGCGTATGCAAGATATAATCCGGATTTTACGCTGCCGACATCCGGGGTTTTTCTGACACGAAATTCTACAGATGATGGCTTTGAAAGTGTAGAGCCGACGGATTTTAGTACATATGACAAAAATGATTTGGAACATGTGGGATGGTATTATATTCCGGTAGAAAATAAAAAACCAACATGGATGAATCCGTATCTTAATGAGAATATCAATGTTACAATGATTTCTTATGTAATACCGATTTATATTGATGATGTGTCGGTAGGAATTATTGGTATGGATATCAGTTTGGATACAATTCAAAAGAAGGTTAAAGAAGCGACGATTTATGAGAATGGGTATTCTTGTCTTGTGGATTCCGAGGGTGGTTTTGTACAGCACAAAGAATTTCAGCTGGGTGATAAACTGGAAGAGAAAGCAGCAGAAGTAGGCGCGATTGTCGCGGATGCAGAGAAAGAGAATACCGTTCTTGGTTATCATTATCGGGGCGAAGAGAAAAAGATGGCGTACCAGACCCTTCAAAATGGCATGAAGTATATATTGACGGCCCCGGTGGCAGATATTGAGGCGAATTCAAAAGCTCTTCTTAAAACAATGATATTGTATCTGATAGCGGCGTTTATTCTGACAAGTATTTGCAGCTGGTTCATAAGTGGAACGATAGCAAAACCGATGAAGCAGATTACGTCGGTTATTGCTAAAATTGCACAATTAAATCTCCAAAAGGACGAGCGCGTTGCACTGTTGTCCAAGCGGAAAGATGAAATTGGTGTTATGGCTCAGGAAGTGGCTGTTATGAGTGGAGAACTCGGAAATATGGCCGGAAAGATTGAAAATTCATGTACTGTTGTAAATGATGGCATTGGCATCTTGGAGAAGACGATGGAAGAAACCAATGAACTTTGTCAGGATAATTCGGCTACGATGGAACAGATGTCTGCCGGAATGCAGGAATCAGCCTCTACCATGGAAGTAATCTTGAAAAATGTGGATAATGTAAATGGAAATGTGCAGGATATCAATCAGGCATCCGTTCAAGGAAATGAAATATCCAAAGAGGTTAAAGAACGCGCAAAAAATTTGAAAGAGCATACCAGAGAAGCAAACGAACGTACTATGGAAATTTATGCGGATTTGAAAGAAAAATCGGATTCGGCCCTGCAGCAGGCGGCGGCAGTTTCCAAAATCAATGAGCTGGTGCAGACAATTAGTGAGTTTTCAGAGCAGACCAATCTTTTGGCACTGAATGCCTCCATTGAGGCGGCGAGAGCCGGAGAAGCAGGAAAAGGATTTGCAGTAGTGGCATCTGAGATTGGAAGTCTTGCCGGACAGACGCAGGTTTCGGCAGATGATATTAAGAAAATGGTAGAGGAAGTGCAAGAGGCGACAAAGAACATGCAGGCTTGTATCGGAACATCTACAGGATTTTTGGAAAATACGGTAATGAAGGATTACAAAGATTTCGGCAAATTGGGAGAAATGTACAGCGAAGATGCGACCACTTTCGAGAATTTTATGGTAGATATTCACGCCCGTATGGAGACACTGCAAAAAGCGATGGATGAGATAGTCCAATCTCTGGAAGTGATCGGTCAGGCAATAAGTGAATCGGCGGCCGGAGTTTCGGATGTGGCTGATAAAACGAATGTACTTGCCGGGGCAACGGTTCGTGCCAGCGATATGGTTTCGGAAAGTCGGGCAAATGTTTCGACCATGCAGCAATTGATTAAAAAATTTATGTTATAAACAATGAAAAGGTTTTGAAGAAAAATAGTATACGACGTTAATAAAAATCATGTGTATCAAAGAGAGGATGATTTAGTGATGAAACGAGCAGCCTTTTTGACAAGCGGCGGCGACTGCCAAGCACTGAATGCGACAATGCGTGGCGTGGCAAAAGCACTTTATGCTGCGGACAAGGACATTGAGATATATGGAATTTTAGAAGGGTATAAAGGATTGATTTACGGAAATTACCGCAAAATGGAACCATCTGATTTTTCCGGAATCCTGACGCTGGGCGGAACAATCCTCGGATCTTCCAGACAGCCATTTAAGCATATGCGGAAACCCGATGCCAATGGATTGGACAAGGTTGAGGCAATGAAGAAAACGTATCGAGACCTCAAATTGGACTGTCTCGTAATCCTAGGGGGAAATGGAACGCAGAAAACGGCAAATCTTCTCAGTGAAGAAGGGCTGAATGTCATAGGACTTCCGAAGACGATCGACAATGATATTTACGGAACAGATATGACATTTGGATTCCAGAGTGCCGTAGATATTGCGACAGAATGTATTGACTGCATTCATACGACGGCATACTCTCACGGGCGTGTATTTATCGTTGAAGTAATGGGACATAAAGTTGGATGGCTTACACTTCATGCCGGAATTGCCGGTGGGGCAGATGTCATTCTTCTTCCGGAGATTCCGTACGATATTGATTCCGTCATTGCCGCGATCGAGAAACGGACAAACGAGGGAAAACGCTTCTCCATCCTTGCGGTAGCGGAAGGTGCTATTTCCAAAGAAGATGCAGCACTTACAAAAAAAGAATACAAACAGAAATTAAAAAATAATCCTTATCCGAGTGTTTCTTATAAGATCGGAGCCGAGATTGAAGAGCGCACCGGTCAGGAAATCCGTATTACGGTTCCGGGACACACGCAGCGCGGCGGAAGTCCATGTGCGTATGACCGCGTGATCTCTACCCGTCTGGGAGCAGCCGCTGCGTCTCTCATGCTGGAGGAAAAATTTGGTTATATGGTCGGATTTCATGGGGATGAGATCGTGCCGGTTCCACTTTCCGAAGTGGCAGGCAAATTAAAAATGGTAGACCCAAATTCTTCCATTATCAAAGAAGCCAAAAGTCTTGGCATCTGCTTTGGTGATTAAGGAGAAGAACGGAGGAAACTATGTCTTATCAGGCATTATATCGTAAATTCAGACCGGATAATTTTGAGGATGTCAAGGGACAGGATCACATTGTCACGACCTTGAAAAATCAGATCAAATCCAATCATATCGGTCATGCGTATCTTTTTTGTGGGACGCGGGGAACCGGTAAAACTACTGTGGCAAAAATCTTTGCCAAAGCGGTAAATTGTGAAAATCCGGGAGAAAAAGGACCTTGCGGCGAGTGTGCCATGTGCCGCTCCATCGCAGAGGGATCTTCGATGAATGTGATCGAGATGGATGCCGCATCCAATAATAAAGTGGACGACATTCGTCAGGTTATCGAAGAAGTGCAGTATTCTCCGGCAAATGGAAAATACAAAGTATATATTATCGACGAGGTGCATATGTTGACGACAAGTGCCTTTAATGCACTTTTGAAAACGTTGGAAGAGCCGCCGTCATATCTGATCTTTATCTTGGCGACGACAGAGGTGCATAAGATTCCGCTGACGATTCTTTCGCGCTGTCAGCGGTACGATTTTAAGCGGATTTCGGTACAGACGATTGCTGACCGTCTGAAAGAACTGTTGGATAAAGAGGGAATTGAGGCAGAAGAAAAGGCACTTTTGTACATTGCCAAACTGGCAGATGGCGCACTGCGAGATGGATTGAGTCTTCTGGAGCAGTGTATTTCCTTTTATTTTGGCGAGAAACTGACTTATGAAAAAGTATTGAAAGTGCTTGGAGCAGTCGATACGGAAGTCTATGCAGACTTTGTGAAAATTTTAGCAAATGACGATGTAGCAGGCATGATCTCTATGCTCGATGAAGTGATCGCTGCCGGAAAAGATCTGACCCGCTTTTGCGATGAACTGATCTGGTATCTTCGTAACCTGTTGATGGCGAAAACGACGGAGCATCCGGAAAAGATTGTGGATATGTCCGAGGAAAACTGCCAGACACTGATTGAAGTGAGCAAACTGCTGGAAACGGAGATGATCTTCCGTTATATCCGTGTCCTTTCGGATGTGGAAAATCAGATGAAATATGCATCGCAAAAACGTGTTCTGTTTGAAATTGCACTGTTAAAACTTGGAAAACCGGAGATGGAAAAAGACTACGATTCGCTGGTAAACCGGGTACACAATCTTGAACACCAGTTGGAAAAAGGTGTGGTTATGCAGACTTCGGAAACGGCAGCTGGAACGCTGAAAGAAGTGGAAAAACCGGTACCAAAACTGCGGGCAAGTGCGGTACCGCAGGAGGTAAAGCAGCTTGTCGGGAACTGGCAGCAGGTGCTGAATCAACTCGATCCGGTGTCCAAAGCCATGCTTGACATGGTGACACTTACCGTAAATGATAACGGGAATCTGGTCATTGCGTTTTCCAAGGAAACCGGCTATTCGTATTTTGCTTTGCAGGAGGAGAACCGGAAAGCAGTATCCGATGCGGCGGCAGAGGTACTTGACAAAACGGTGGCAATTGAGTATAAATATGTAGAAAGTCAGCGTGAATATGACGCATTGCCTGAACTTCGGGGAATGTTTGATGGAAATGATATTGTCATAGAAACAGTAGAATAAAATGAAAAGAGAGGTATATAACAATGGCTAGACGTGGAGGATTTCAGGGAGGAATGCCTGGAAATATGAACAATCTGATGAAGCAGGCGCAGAAAATGCAGCGTCAGATGGAAGAGCAGCAGAAGGAAATGGAAGAAAAAGAATTTGAAGCGACAGCAGGCGGCGGAGCCGTTACGGTAAAAGTTTCCGGAAAAAAAGAAGTGTTGTCCGTCAAATTGTCAGAAGAAGTAGTGGATCCGGATGACATCGAGATGTTAGAGGATCTGATCGTGGCAGCGACCAACGAGGCATTGCGTATGATGGAAGCCGATAGTGCCAAAGCGATGGAAGCATTGACCGGTGGATTAAATCTTGGCGGAGGATTTCCATTTTAATGAATACGTATTCGGATTCCATCAACCATCTGATCGAGGAACTGGCGGCGCTGCCGAGTATCGGCGCAAAGTCGGCGCAGAGACTTGCATTTCATATCCTCAATATGCCGCAGGAACGCGTGGAAAATCTGGCGGGAGCGATTACCGCAGCGAAGAAAAATGTACGTTACTGCAAAAAATGTTTTACTTTGACGGATCAGGAAATCTGCCCGATCTGTTCGGATCCGAAGCGTGATCAAAAGACGATCATGGTTGTGGAAGATACGAGAGATCTGGCGGCTTACGAAAAAACCGGGCAGTATAGAGGACTATACCATGTACTGCAAGGCGCGATCAATCCGAGTCTTGGCATCACGCCGGCAGATATCCGCCTGAAGGAACTGATGCAGCGGCTTCAGACCGAAGAGGTTGAGGAAGTGATTATTGCGACCAATTCTTCTCTGGAAGGGGAAGCAACCGCGATGTATATCAGCAAACTGTTAAAGCCGGTTGGCATTAAAGTGACGCGTATTGCAAGCGGTGTACCCGTCGGCGGAGACCTTGAGTATATTGATGAAGTTACGTTATTTCGCGCGTTGCAGGGAAGAACGGAATTGTGATACTCCCGGCACGCACAGACAGCGGCGCAGTCCGCTCGCGATAAAGGAGGCAAGCTCTATGACCAGACTGAGGCGTGTGGTCTGGAGCAGCATCTGCCCTCCGAAACCGGAGAGATTGACGATGCCTGTGATACACAGGTCGCCGACGGCAGGGAGTTTTTTTGCTACG
>FR894014.1:31261-43108 GCA_000434115.1 Roseburia sp. CAG:309
AAAGGGTTTTTATGATTTAATTCAATAAATGTTAAAGCATCTTCCAAGTTTTTGGCATGCACGGGATTTTTCAGTGTGCCATAAAGGTGGAAGTTTTTTTGTATACGCGCGAGCTGATGTCCGACCATAGGACCAAGGGAATCGCCGGTGGCGCGGTCAGATCCGATGCAAAGGATCACAATATCGCGGCCGGTCAGATCCTCTTTTTCCAAAAGAGAGGACAGGGTTTTTGTAAAATGACGAAGGGCGAGCGGATCGCCAGGATTAAAATAATGAGTCAATCCAATTTCTCCTTTCCATACAGCAGAATGATCTGTCGATTCTGCCAGTACTAAAAAGTATGAACCAAGCGCACCGAAACTATGCGGCACAATGTGCAGGATAAAAAAGGAAATATGAAAAAAAGAAAACAATGTGTCGAAGAAGAACGAAAGGTTTTTGAACAAATGACAATATTTGACACAAAAGAAGCCGCATATTTCTTATAATGAAATTAACATGTAAGGAAAGTGAGGTTTTATCATGGATTGGAAAACACCAAAAAGTGTGAGGCAGATAGGGGATGTAAAGGGAAAATGTAAAATTTATATGGAAGATTATGTGATTACATTTGCAAAAAGAATTGTCAAAGAAGCAGAGGGAGGCGAGGCGGCAGGCGTGCTTTTAGGACACCGGCTGTTCCGGTCGCACGAAAAATTGTTCCAGATATCCGGCATGGTTGTGATTCATGACTTTGCCGATCGCAAAGGTGACAGTTTTTCCTCGGAAATGTGGACAGACATTTATACCGATATGAAAGAGAATTTTTCGGGCGTGGATGTCGTCGGCTGGTTTTATACCGGGGCAAAAGCGGAAAAAGGAAAGGCGCAGGAAGAGCTGCTGGAACTGCACCGGAGAAATTTTTCCGATGGGGACAAGTTGTTACTCTGTTGTCCGCCCAAAGAGTGGCAGGAGACGTGTTATCAATATGAAAACAGTATGTTGATCCCACAGACCGGCTACTATGTATATTATGAAAAAAATCCGGAAATGCGCCGCTATATGATGGAAGAGGCAAACCGTTTTGTACATATAGTTGAGCAGGAGGACGACCGTGTCCTGCGCAACATCCGGGGTGTGATTCAGGAAAAGGAAGAAAAGAAAAAGGGACGTGAAGTGGGAGAACGCCGCGGATTTGGATTTGCCGGACTGGTACTTATTCTGGGAATTTTGTTTGCCGCTGCGGCATGGAACAATAAAACGACGCTTTCTCATCTGAATGAACAGCTGACAGGAATTAAAAATCAGATACAAAAGGAATTAAATACGGATACAACAATGGAAACAATTGGAAATGGAGTGGTAACCCCGCCGGCAGTCACCTCAGAAGAACCGGCTTCAACAGAGGTTCCGGCAGAGCAGGTCCCGGCAGTAAATGTCTCTCCAGCAGGGGTACAGTAGGGCTGCCATAATTGTGGAAAACATATTGAAATCTGTAAATTCTTATGATATACTTTTTTTATCAGAAAGTGTTTTAACACAGAAATGAGGCACAGTGTGGAAAAGGAAAAAAAGCGCAGAAAACTTCTGCTGTTTGGGTCCATTGCAGCTGCTGTGGTCGTAGCATTGACAGCGATTGTTATCATTTCTTATTATTATATGAACCGTTCTTTTTCGGGATACGATGTAGAACGCGAGATCACGCGGGAGGACAGTAATAATGTAGAATATCTTTCGTATCATGGAAAGTTATTGAAATATAGCAGAGATGGAATCTCAGCACTGGATAAAACCGGAAATGTTCTTTGGAATGGCGGGTATGAGATGCAGCAGCCGCAGGTGGATATTTGCGAAAATTATGTTACGGTTGCTGACATTGGGAGCAAAACCTGCATCGTATACGATGGGACAAATCCCGGGAAAGAGATTGAAACGACGCTGCCAATTGGCCGGACAAAAGTGTCTGCCGATGGGAAAGTAGCAGTTTTACTCCATGATGACGATTCGGATGTGATCAACATATACGATCCGTTCAGTGCGGGAGAGCAGCTTTTAGTCGAGATCCCAAGCAATGTACTTGACGATGGCTATGCAATGGATTTTGATCTGGCACCCGATGGCGAGAGTATTGTGATTTCTTATCTGGTTGCCGCCAATGGAACGATGGAAAATAAGGTCTGTTTCTACAATTTTACGGAAGTGGGACAGGATCAGAATACACTGGTTGGCGGGAAGTCTTTTGAACAGAAGATGATCTCCCAGATCAAATATTTAGACAGTGACCGCGTCGTCATATTTACGGAAGATGGTTTTACCATTTTTAAAGATATGAAAAAACCGGAGATTCAGGCGGAAGTTACATTAAAAGAAGAAATGAAAAGTATCGCCGTGGATGACGAAAATATTTTGGTTGTTACCGGAGTGGCAGGCAATATAGACGATCAGGTCGTTCATCTGTACACGCTGCAAGGCAAAGAAAAGATGACAAAACAGGTAACGATACAATATTCTCAGGTGGAAATGACGAGAAATGAAATATTGTTTACGGGAAATCAAAACTGTTTTATCTTAAGAAAGAATGGAACAGAAAAATTTTCCTTTGACTTTGGAAAGAATTATGATTGCTTTTTCCCGACAACAAGGGAAAATCAATACTTTTTCCTGGATGAAACAACGATACGGATAGTTAAACTGTCCGGCTGATAAAAGACATAACCTGATGTTTTCTTATGCCGGAAGTTTCTATAAAAACAACTGGTATGAGAGATACCAAGAAGGGGGATAAAATGTCAGTAGGAATGATAGGACAAATTTTAGAATGGGGTTTGCTGGCGATCATTTTGATCAGCGCACTGATTGGATCCAACCGAGGTTTCCTGCTCAGCGTATTTGCCATGGTCAAAAATCTGCTTACCATCATTGCGGCAGCAGCAAGCGCACCAACCGTCGTGTCGCGGCTGTCAAAATCGTGGCCGGTCAGAGAAGCGATTGGTTATGGGATTGCTTTGGTCATATGGATGCTTGTGTTTGGAATCATTGCCCGCCTGATCCGCATCGCGGATGATCTGCCGATCGTAAGCACAGTAAATCGTCTGCTTGGTTTTGTGTTTGGAGTAGTGTCCGGACTCTTGGTCGTGTGGACAATTCTTGCTATTCTCGGTGGCGTGCAGGAATACTCCTGGGCAGTTCAGATCGTAAAAGCCGCAAGAGCCAATTCCGTCGTCATGTGGCTGCAAAGTTACAGCCCGATCATGATCATATTGAAGATGATGGATTTTCCGGTGATATAATGCGAGACTATACTTTCTCTCTTCGGCGCCGCTTGCGCTTAGGAGAACACACGTAGCAGTGCGTGAGGGCTGTGATACGCCCTCTACGCGCTGACGGTGTTCTAAACGCCTGTGAGAGAAAGTATAGTCTCATTTAAAATCCCACAATAATACTACTATAATAAAAAAGAGAGAACGGTTTCCACAAAATAACTCTTTTCATTGTAGTTTCATTTAAAATGAGACTGTGATTTTTATCTGAGGTGTTTAGAACACCGTCAGTATGCAGAGGGCGTGTTTCAGCCCTCGCATACTGTTACGTGTGTTCTCTAAGCATGAGCGGCACCGAAGAGAGAAATCACAGTCTTATTTCAAAAAAATACTATAATGAAAAAAAATGAAAAAATTTTTAAAAAACACCCTTGACAAACCCTTGCAAGGGTGTTATCTTTATCTTAGTCAATGATTAGCACTCGTACTTGATGAGTGCTAACAAGACAAAAAGGGAGTGATGATATGGAACTGGATGAAAGAAAACAAAAGATTTTGGAGGCCATTATTCACAACTATATGGAAAGTGGTGAACCGGTTGGCTCCCGAACCGTATCCAAGTTTACTGACTTAAATTTAAGTTCTGCGACGATCCGCAATGAGATGGCAGATCTCGAGGAGATGGGCTACATTTTACAGCCTCACACGTCAGCAGGAAGAATCCCTTCGGACAAAGCGTATCGGCTTTACGTAGATACGGTGCTTCGCAACAAAGAAAAAGAAGTGGACGATGCGAAAGGGATTTTGATCGAAAAGGCAGACAAGATCGATCTTCTTTTACAGCAGGTAGCAAAACTGCTGGCAGAAAATACCAATTACACGACGATGGTTTCCAAACCCCGTTATGAACACAAGAAGATCAAATTCATACAATTGAATCAGATATCCGATTCACAGATCCTTGTGATCGTAGTTTTGGATAACAATCATGTAAACAACAAATTTATCAATCTGGCAGCGCCGATTGAGGACAATGTTCTGGCTCAGTTGAATTTTATGATCAATGCCGCGCTCAATGGACTGGACGTCACAGAGATCAATATGGCGATCATGCAGCAGATCAAAGAAAAAGCCGGTGAATACGGTGAACTTGCTTCGAGCATATTAGACTGTATCGGAGAGGCGCTGAGTGACGAAGAAACGTCGGAGGTATATACTTCCGGGGCGACGAACATTTTAAAATATCCGGAACTGAGTGATAAGGAAAAGATGGTTGATCTCCTTTCCACGTTCGAAGAAAAGCAGAGACTGGAAGCCTGGGTCAATGACGAGGCGACCGATCCGGAAGAACATGGAATTCAGGTATATATCGGTGAAGAGTCACCGGTGGCATCCATGCGTGACTGTTCTGTGGTTACGGCAACATACCAGATCAAAGAAGGTGTGTATGGAAAGATAGGAATTGTCGGACCAAAACGTATGGATTATGAAAAAGTTGTTGGCACATTGGAAAGCTGCATGCAGCAGCTGGATGATATATTTAAATCCAAGACATAGTGACAAAGCAGAGTTGATGGAGAAAGGCGGTACAAAATGGCAGAAGAGACTAAGAAAGCCGAGCAGGCGGAAACGCCGGAAACCGAAAAAGAAACTGTAGCCAAAGAAACACAGGCGCAGAAAGAAACCGTAGAGGAAACGCCGGCAGAGGCAAAGGCAGAAGAAAAAAAGGAAAAGAAAAAATCCAAAAAGAAAGATAAGAAGGACGAAAAGATTGAAGAGTTAAATGACAGACTTCTCCGTAATATGGCAGAGTTTGAAAACTTCAGAAATCGTTCTGAAAAAGAAAAAGCAGCAAAATTTGACATGGGTGCCAAAAATGTTGTAGAAAAAGTTCTTCCTATCGTAGATAATTTTGAACGAGGCCTGGCAGCCGTTCCGGAAGAGGAACAGGACAATGCCTTCGTAAAAGGAATGGAAGCAGTTTACAAACAGTTTACTACGGTACTTGAAGAAATTGGAGTTACTCCGATCGAAGCCGTCGGAAAAGAATTTGATCCGAATCTTCACAATGCCGTAATGCATGACGAAGATGAGACCAAAGAGGCAAACATCATTTCTGAAGAATTTCAGAAAGGCTATATGTATAAAGACAGCGTCGTGAGACACAGTATGGTTAAGGTAGTAAACTAATTTGGAAATATATGGAAATGCGCAGAGCGCACAGAAAATCAGGAGGTAATTATTATGAGTAAGATTATTGGAATTGACTTAGGAACAACAAACAGTTGTGTAGCTGTTATGGAAGGTGGAAAACCAGTCGTTATCGCAAATGCAGAAGGGGCACGTACAACACCATCTGTTGTAGCATTTACAAAAAATGGAGAGCGTTTGATCGGTGAACCGGCAAAACGTCAGGCAGTAACCAATGCAGATAATACCATTTCGTCCATTAAAAGACATATGGGTACCGATTATCGTGCCGATATCGAAGGAAAGAAATATTCTCCACAGGAAATTTCCGCAATGATCCTTCAGAAATTGAAAGGCGATGCAGAGAATTATCTTGGTGGCGAAAAAGTAACCGAAGCCGTTATCACAGTACCTGCTTACTTCAACGATGCACAGCGTCAGGCAACCAAAGATGCAGGTAAAATCGCAGGCCTTGATGTAAAACGTATCATCAACGAGCCTACCGCAGCCGCACTTGCTTATGGTCTTGACAACGAAGGCGAGCAGAAGATCATGGTATACGACCTTGGTGGTGGTACATTCGATGTATCCATTATCGAGATTGGTGACGGCGTCATTGAAGTATTGTCAACATCCGGAGATAACCGTCTTGGTGGTGATGACTTCGATAACAAACTCTGCGATTACATGGTAAGTGAATTTAAGAAAACAGAAGGTATTGACCTTTCCGGTGATAAGATGGCAATGCAGCGTTTGAAAGAAGCTGCTGAGAAAGCAAAGAAAGAGCTTTCTTCCGCAACAACGACAAACATCAACCTTCCATTTATCACAGCAACACAGGAAGGACCAAAACATTTTGATATGAACTTGACACGTGCAAAATTCGATGAATTGACAGCAGATTTGGTAGAGAGAACCGCTACTCCTGTAAACAATGCATTGAAAGATGCCGGAATTACCGCTTCTGAACTTAGCAAAGTTCTTTTGGTTGGTGGTTCCACACGTATCCCGGCCGTACAGGACAAAGTAAAACAGTTGACAGGACATGAGCCGAACAAATCGTTGAACCCGGATGAGTGTGTAGCATTGGGTGCTTCTATCCAGGGTGGTAAACTTGCCGGAGATACCGGTGCCGGCGATATCCTTCTTCTGGATGTTACCCCACTTTCCCTTGCTATCGAGACAATGGGCGGTGTAGCTACCAAATTGATCGAAAGAAATACAACAATTCCTACGAAGAAGAGCCAGATCTTCTCTACCGCAGCCGATAATCAGACCGCAGTAGACATCAACGTAGTACAGGGTGAAAGACAGTTTGCCCGCGACAATAAATCTCTTGGACAGTTCCGTCTGGATGGCATTCCACCGGCAATGCGTGGAGTACCACAGATCGAAGTTACCTTTGATATCGATGCCAATGGTATCGTAAATGTATCTGCAAAAGACCTTGGAACAGGAAAAGAGCAGCACATTACCATCACAGCAGGATCCAACCTGTCCGATGATGATATCGATAAAGCAGTCAAAGAAGCCGCTGAGTTCGAAGCTCAGGATAAGAAACGCAAAGAGGGCATCGATACCCGCAACGAAGCAGACAGCATGGTATTCCAGACAGAGAAAGCACTCAATGAAGTGGGTGACAAAGTAGATGCTTCGGAGAAAGAAAAAGTTCAGGCTGAGATTGACAAAGTAAAAGCAATTCTTGAGAGAACACAGCCAGAGTCTATGACAGATGCTGATATCGAAGAATTGAAAGCAGCAAAAGAATCCTTGATGACAAACTCACAGCAGGTATTTGCTAAGATGTATGAGCAGGCACAGCAGGCAGCTGGCGGCGCTCAGGGTGCAGCTGGTCCGGACATGGGAGCAGCAGGACAGCAGACAGCAGATAACGGCGGAGACGACGTTGTCGATGGAGATTTCAGAGAACTGTAATCAACCTTGATAGATTCCGATGTTACGGCTCGTACTTCTCGTGCGGGTCGTACTGTCGGTTATAACGAAGAGTGAGTGAATGGAGGATAAAAATGGCTGATAAGCGTGATTATTATGAGGTATTAGGGGTAGACCGCAATGCCGATGATGCTACCCTGAAACGTGCCTATAGAAAATTGGCAAAAAAATATCACCCTGATACAAATCCCGGAGATAAAGATGCCGAAGCCAAATTTAAAGAAGCATCCGAAGCGTATGCCGTATTGAGCGACCCGGATAAGAGACGTCAGTATGATCAATTTGGTCACTCTGCGTTTGAAAATGGTGCTGGCGGAGCCGGCGGATTCGACTTTTCCGGTATGGATATGGGCGATATTTTTGGCGACATATTCGGCGACTTCTTTGGCGGCGGAGCCAGAAGACGTGATCCCAATGCACCGACAAGAGGTGCGAACATCCGCGCGCAGGTCCGTATCACATTGGAAGAAGCCTGCTTTGGTGTAGAAAAAGAACTGGAACTGACATTGAAAGACGAATGCCAGACCTGTCACGGAACCGGAGCCAAACCGGGAACTTCACCGGAAACCTGTGCTACCTGTGGTGGTAAAGGTCAGGTGGTGACATCCCAGAAATCCTTATTTGGTATGGTGCAGAATGTATCCACATGTCCGCATTGTCATGGTACCGGAAAAGTGGTCAAAGACAAATGTTCCGACTGCCACGGAACCGGTTACATTGCAAGCAAAAAGAAAATTCAGGTATCGATTCCAGCCGGAATCGATCATGGACAGAGTGTACGTATCCGTGGAAAGGGCGAGCCGGGAACCAACGGCGGAGCACGCGGCGACCTTCTTGTAGAAGTATACGTACAGCCGCATGAAGAATTTGAACGTCATGACTACGACTTGTATTCCGAAGTGAAGATTTCTTACCCGAAAGCCGTACTCGGTGGCGAAGTAACGGTAAAAACCATCGACGGAGAAGTGGCATGTACGATCAAACCGGGCACCCAGACCGGAACTCGTATGCGTCTGCGTGGCAAAGGGGTACCTTCCCTGCGTAACAAAAAACTGCGCGGTAACCATTATGTGGACTTCGTTGTCGATGTCCCGACATCCGTTACCAAGGAGCAGAAAAAACTGTTGCAGCAGTTAGAAGAAACCTTTGACGGAAAATCAGGGAAAAAATTCAAAAGAAAATAAAGAGAAAAGAAATGATGCGCCGGTAGAAGTTGTCTGCCGGCGCTTTTTCATACGTTCGGTCTGAAAGGCAACGAAATTTGCTAAAATTGTGCTTTTATGTTGCTTTTAGAGGACAAATTTGAAGGAAAAGGCAACCAGAATTACAGATTTCAAGTTTTAGGATGCCTATAAGAACTTTCCCCAAAATGCTTTCCCAAAAAATGTATATTTAAATATTGAAAATATAATTGGCATAAGATATAATCAAAGAAGACATTATATTATAATCAATAAAAGAGAGTGTGTGCAAAATGATTCGATACAGAAAAATAACAGCAATTCTCCTGACATTTTTCCTTTTGTTTTTGTCTGCATCACCGATATCGGTGTCTCATGCGGCAGAGATAAAAGGAACGTGTGGAGCAAAATGCAGTTATACCCTGTCCGAGGATGGTGTGCTTACGATTTCCGGGACAGGGATGATAACAAAAAAATTTAATGAAGACGAGAAAATTAATAAAAAAATCAAGTCCATTGTGATAGAAGATGGGATTGAAAAGATTGGAAAAAAATGTTTTGAAGGGATGAATTATCAAAACGTTGATGTAGTATTACCAACTACTTTGACTGAGATTGGAGAAAGCGCATTTGATACATTTTGCTCATCAGATATTCAATTTCCGAATGGGTTGAAAAAAATTGGAGATTATGCTTTTGCGGAAAATTATCTGAAACGGGTTGTTCTTCCGGATTCTTTAAAAGAGTTAGGAATTTATGCGTTTGCAGGCGGAGGAAATATAGAGGAAGTACGTTTCCCCAAAAACTTAACTGAAATTCCAGCAGTCTGCTTTTCAACGTGTCCAAAACTTAAAAAAATTGAATGGCCGCAAAATGTGATTCAAATAAATGAGAGAACTTTTGAGTCTTGCGATTTTTCATATTTTAAAATACCAGATACGGTGGAGGTTATTAAAGAACACACCTTTGACAGCTGCTCCAAATTACAGAACATTATCATTGGAAAGTCTGTAAAAAAAATTGATAAAAAGTTTGCGTCAAATTGCATTGCATTAAAAACAATTACGAATCATTCAAAGATTACCATTCCCCTAGATACGATGTCTGGAAAACGAAGCTGGTATGTTGGCAAGAAAAAGGTAACAAAACTCGCTCCGGGAAAGACGGCGGCAGCAAAGCTTCAGAAGTATAAGATCAAATATAATCTGGACGGAGGGAAAGTTTTAGGGAAAAAACCGGTTTCTTATCAATATCATCAACAGCAGAAGCTGCCTCAGAAAGTGAAGAAAAAAGGCTATACATTTGTCGGATGGTATATATCGGCAAAAAACGATTGGGAATTATTCCCAAATCATATTGCGGAAAAATTGTACGGCAATCTTACTGCCAATGCTATTTTCAAGAAGTACCGCGTGACTTCTACGAAAGGGAGAATACATGTCACGGTGAAGGATGCCGAATATGGAAAGAACAGGTATAATAAAGAAGAAGACGCCTATTATTTTCGATATTCAGAAAAGAAAGATATGTCTGACGCAAGAATTCATCTCTATACAGCACCTTATGGGGACGGACTTTCTCCAAAATTAAAAAAAGGAAAGACCTATTATGTCGAGATCACGAGACATGTAGCGTGGTATATGGAAGATAGTGAAGACCTTGAAGAGCCATTTTGCGGATGGCATTGTAAACGAAAGGTTACGATACAGTGATAAGCGAGAAAGACCTCAGCATTAGAAATAGTGCGGGGGTCTTTTGAAAATAATAAATATCTCCCCTTTACATCCCCTCCCGAAAGTGTTATGATATATACTATATGTTGTGGCTGGGGAAAAACAAAACACTATATATTTGCAGATATCAGGGGCGAAAGACGTTAGTTCCCCGATATCCTTTATGATAAAAGGAAACCACCAACGTGCAACAGAAAGAAAAGATAGGAGATGACAGGCACAGATGGGTAGTGTATGGGTAATAAAGCGAAATGGTGAAGAAGTTGAGTTTGATGCGGAAAAGATCAGCAATGCGATTCAAAAGGCCAACAATGAGGTGACGGATGATAAGAAACTGACGCTTTTACAGATTGCGGATGTGACAAGAAAAGTGGTGGAGAGGATCGAAAAAGCATCGCATGCCGTCAATGTAGAGCGGATTCAGGATTTGGTAGAAATTGCCATTATGGAAGAGGGCGGATACGAGATCGCGCAGAAATATGTGCGTTACCGCTATCAGCGTGAGATTGCGAGAAAAGCCAATACGACCGATGCAGAGATTTTGTCGCTCATTGAGTGCAGCAACGAGGAGGTCAATCAGGAAAATTCCAACAAAGATGCAAGCATCAATTCGACGCAGCGCGATTATATGGCAGGACAGGTTAGCAAGGATCTTACGATGCGCCTGCTGCTGCCGAAAGAAATTGTAGATGCACATAATGAGGGAATCATTCATTTTCATGACTCCGATTATTATGCACAAAAAGAACATAACTGCGATCTGATCAATCTCGAAGACATGCTTCAAAATGGAACGGTCATCAGCGAGACAATGATCGAAAAACCGCATTCTTTCTATACCGCGTGCAATGTTACGACGCAGATCGTAGCGCAAGTGGCGAGCAACCAGTACGGAGGCCAGTCATTTTCCCTTGCCCATCTGGCACCGTTTGTGGATATCAGCCGAAAGAAAATATATAAAGAAGTAGAAGCTGAATTTGAGGAAAACGAACTGGAAAAAGACGATGAAAAGATAAAGAAAATTACGGAAAAACGGCTTCTAGATGAGATTAAGCGCGGGATTCAGACCATTCAGTACCAGCTCATTACGCTGATGACGTGCAATGGACAGGCGCCGTTTGTCACAATGTTTATGTATCTGGATGAAGTGGAAGGCCAGACGCGGTATGACCTTTCCCTGCTTATTCGCGAGGTGCTGACGCAGCGGATTCAGGGGGTAAAAAATGAAAAAGGTGTGTGGATCACACCGGCATTTCCGAAGCTGATCTATGTACTCGACGAGGACAATATTTCGGAAGATTCCCCGTATTATGCGTTGACGGAACTTGCCGCCGAATGCACGGCAAAACGTATGGTTCCGGACTACATTTCGGCGAAAGTCATGCGTGAATTAAAGCAGGGGGATGTGTATACATGCATGGGCTGCCGTTCCTTTTTGACGGTGGAAGACAGCCAGCGGAATCCCGACGGCAGCCATAAATATTATGGAAGATTTAACCAGGGAGTCGTGACGATCAATCTTGTTGATGTGGCGTGCTCATCGTACGGCGA
>FR894014.1:43133-43976 GCA_000434115.1 Roseburia sp. CAG:309
GACATGTTCTGGAAAATATTGGATGAAAGACTGGAACTCTGCCACCGTGCCCTGCGCTGCCGTCATGAGCGCCTTCTCGGCACCGTTTCCGATGTGGCACCGATTCTGTGGCAGCATGGAGCGCTTGCACGCCTGAAAAAAGGAGAGACGATTGATAAACTATTGTATAACGGTTATTCGACCATTTCCCTCGGCTACGCCGGTTTGTACGAAATGTGCGTGCGAATGACCGGAGAAAGCCACACGTCAAAAGAAGGACATGATTTTGCACTGGCAGTCATGCAGAAATTAAACGACAAATGTGCCGAATGGAAGGCTGCCGAAAATATCAGTTATTCGGTTTACGGTACGCCGATGGAATCAACGACCTATAAATTTGCCAAATGCCTGCAAAAGCGGTTTGGACGGATCAAAGGCGTGACGGATAAAAACTATATTACCAATAGTTACCATATTCATGTGACCGAGCCAATCAATGCGTTTGACAAATTGACGTTTGAATCGGAATTTCAGAAATTGTCGCCCGGCGGAGCCATCAGCTATGTGGAAGTGCCGAATATGCAGCACAACATACCGGCGGTACTTGCAGTAATGCGGCATATATACGAAAATATTATGTACGCGGAACTCAATACGAAAAGCGATTTCTGCGAGGCATGCGGATACGACGGCGAGATCCAGATAAAAACCGATGAAAAAGGAAAACTTGTGTGGGAATGCCCAAATTGTGGAAACCGCGACACCGACACCCTGTTTGTCGCCCGACGCACCTGCGGCTACATCGGAACGCAGTTCTGGAATCAGGGCAGAACCCAGGAAATCAAAGACCGGGTATTACATTTG
>FR894015.1:0-3234 GCA_000434115.1 Roseburia sp. CAG:309
ATCCGCTTTCAGCGAGTAAATATGTTATGAATTGGTATCGCGGAAAAGAGAAAGTGGCAGAAGTAAAGCCGGGCGAAAAAGTAAAGTCGAAAGGAAAGCGTTTTAAGTTATCTTATGATACAAAGAATATTGAAAAGTATAAAATTCAGATGAACGGAAAACTTCCGACATCTTATGTATATGGAAAAGAACCCAAGTTACCGAAAAACGTGTATTCTAATAAGAAAAACATTTGCTTTTCGGGCTGGAGATATCAGGCAGAAGGTAAGAAGTTTCAAACAGGAATAACCAGAACGTGGTATAATGCAAGAGTATCGCAGTTCAGTAAAGGTTTGAAAGGAAACATTACAGTGGCACCGATGATAGATAACATATCCGTGAAGAAAAATCAGAGCGGAACATTAGTGCTGGATATAGGAGCGTTATTAAAGGATTATCTCCCTGCTGACTGTATTGACATAGGACGCAAAGGAGATTTTGAGTCGAGATACCTTCTCCTTCAAGTACGATATGCAGGCAGTAAAAAAATGGAAAACGCCAAATGTCTTCCTGCAGTATTTGATGATTCCGTAACCAGAATTAAAATGAAAAAGTTAAGGAAAGGTAAAACGTATTATATTCAATACAAAAGGATTCCATTTGACTATGGTGGGGTGTCATTCGAAACATTTTGGGGAGAAACATACAAGATCAAGGGGCGGTAAGGGGAATCACTCCTCTTCCCCCTGCTTCACCTTCATTCGCTGCCAGCTGATAAACCCATAGATATCATTGACCAAGAACATCGCAAAACATACGATGACCGCGATATACCGTTTGTCGCAAAGACTCGCCAGTGTCCATAAGACGATGAGTACGACATCATTGGCGGCATAAGCCAGACTGAAATACGGACTGCGGCGAAACATCTGCGGGTGCTCTCTGCACCACTCTACCCGGTGGCAGTGTAATAATGATGTTATCCTAGCATATTTAGAATAAAAAGTCAAATCCCCATTGAAATTGAGAAAAAGTTGTGATATACTAAATCATAGTACGATAAATATGAGAGGAATTGATTATCATGAAAAGAATTAAAACTCTGACAACAAAAAATCTGAAAGATACAATGAAAAAAGGCGGATGCGGTGAGTGCCAGACATCTTGTCAGTCTGCTTGTAAGACATCTTGCACAGTAGGAAACCAGAGCTGCGAGAACAAGTAAGATCAGATTGTATCGGAGAAGTACGAAAAGTGGCAAAGGACTTGCCTGATTTGGGTCGGGTAAAGTCCTTTCTTATTGAAAAATGAGAGTTTGGAGCGCCGCTCCGAAAACGACCTTTTGAATTCAAAATGGAATGAGGATAAAAAGATGATTCATCAATATAAAAATAATGGTTATAATATAGTTTTAGATGTAAACAGTGGCTCGATCCACGTCGTGGATGATGTGGCATATGATGTGATCGGGATGTATGAGACGAAAGAAAGAGCAGAGATCACAGCGGAAATTTTGAAAAAATATCCGGAAGTAAAAGAAGAGGAAATGGAAGAACTGTATCAGAATCTGGAAGAAATGCGGGAAGACGGCACGCTGTTTACCGAAGATACGTACAAAGACGGTGTCATTGACTTCAAAAAACGCCAGACCGTGGTAAAAGCGTTGTGCCTTCACATCGCGCATGCCTGCAACCTCTCCTGCCGTTATTGTTTTGCCGGTGAGGGCGAGTATCATGGAGACCGTTCCCTGATGAGTTATGAGGTCGGGAAAAAGGCACTGGACTTTTTGGTGAAAAATTCCGGAAGCCGCCGCAACCTGGAAGTTGATTTCTTTGGGGGAGAGCCGCTCATGAATTTTGATGTGGTAAAAAAACTCGTTGCCTACGGAAGAAGTCTGGAAGAGCCATATGACAAGCATTTTCGTTTCACACTGACGACCAATGGTGTGCTTTTGGATGACGATATCATTGCGTTTGCCAACAAAGAGATGGACAATATTGTCCTCAGTATCGATGGAAGAAAAGAAGTTCATGATCACATGCGCCCAAATAAAAACGGCGACGGAAGTTATGATCTCATTTTGGATAAATTTAAAAAAGTAGCAGAAAGCCGCGGACAGAACCGTTATTATGCGCGCGGAACATTTACACATTATAATCTGGATTTTGTGGAAGATGTACTCCATCTTGCCGATGAGGGATTCAAGCAGATCTCGGTTGAGCCGGTTGTGGCAGATCCGAGTGAACCATATGCGATCCGCGAAGAGGACATTCCGGTGATCTGCGAGGGATATGACCGCCTTGCGAAAGAAATGATCAAACGTGAAAAAGAGGGGAAGGGATTCAATTTCTTCCACTTTATGATCGATCTGACCGGCGGACCATGCGTGTACAAACGACTTTCCGGCTGTGGTTCGGGAACGGAGTATCTGGCAGTGACACCTTGGGGAGACCTGTATCCATGCCACCAGTTTGTCGGAAACGAAGATTTCCTTCTCGGAAATGTGGACGATGGCATCGTCAATGAGCCGATTCGCGATGAATTCAAACTGTGCAACGTCTATGCCAAAGAAGAATGCCGTAACTGCTTTGCCAAGTTTTACTGCAGTGGTGGATGTGCCGCAAATGCCTATAATATGCACGGCGACATCAATCAGCCTTACGAGATCGGTTGTGCACTTCAGAAAAAACGTGTGGAATGTGCGATCATGATAAAGGCTGCATTGGCGGAGTAAATTTTGCTAATATGTGAAATATATGTTAAATTTGAAAAAAACGATTGAAAAAATTCAGAATGCGTTTATAATTAAAGTAGGTATGTTTACGTAAGATTAACAAGATATAAAATATAGATAATATGTTCGATTGACAAAGAAGAGGAAGAAAGGAGAACGTCATGGACATTGGAATAGATTTGGGAACAGCGAGTATCCTTGTATATGTAAAAGGAAAAGGTGTTGTTTTAAAAGAACCAAGTGTAGTGGCATTTGACCGAGACACAAATCGAATCAAAGCGATTGGAGAAGAAGCCAGACTGATGCTTGGCCGTACTCCCGGAAATATTGTAGCCGTACGTCCGCTTCGTCAGGGCGTTATTTCTGATTATACAGTAACAGAAAAAATGTTGAAATATTTTATCTCGAAAGCCGTTGGAAAACAGAGATTCCGCAAACCGCTCATCAGTATCTGTGTGCCGAGCGGAGTTACGGAAGTGGAGAGAAAAGCAGTAGAAGATGCCGCTTTTCAGGCAGGGGCA
>FR894015.1:3275-21500 GCA_000434115.1 Roseburia sp. CAG:309
GCCGATTGCCGCAGCCATTGGTGCAGGAATTGACATCGCACGTCCTTGTGGAAATATGATCGTAGATATCGGTGGTGGTACGTCGGATATTGCTGTCATTTCTTTGGGAGGTACGGTAGTAAGTACGTCCATTAAGATTGCCGGCGATGATTTTGATGACGCCATCGTTCGCTATATGAGAAAGAAACACAATCTGCTGATCGGAGAAAGAACCGCGGAGGATATTAAGATCCGCATCGGTTCTGCGTATCCGCGGCCGGAAGTAGAGACGGTTGATGTACGCGGTCGAAATCTGGTAACAGGTCTGCCAAAGACGATCACCGTCACCTCCAAAGAGACGGAAGAAGCACTTCACGATACGACACTTCAGATCGTGGATGCCGTTCACAGTGTATTGGAGAAGACACCGCCGGAACTGGCAGCAGATATCGCCGATCGTGGAATTGTCCTGACCGGAGGCGGAAGCCTTTTGTATGGTCTGGAAGAATTGATCGAGAGCAAGACCGGAATCACGACGATGACAGCAGAAGAACCGATGACGGCAGTTGCCATCGGAACAGGTAAGTATGTTGAGTTTTTGAGTGGAACATCCGGAGAAAAATAGGAGGAAGTCTATGTTACGAGGTCTTTATACGGGTTGGACAGGGATGGTCAACGAGCAAAAACGATTGGACGTAATATCAAATAATCTGGCAAATGCAGACACTCTCGGCTATAAGCAGGAGAGTGTGAGCAGCCAGTCCTTTGATAAATTACTGACGATCAAAATAAGAGATGGATCTCAAGCATACCACAATCAGGCAATCGGGACGATGAGCCTGGGGGTAAAAGTTGGTGAAGTATATACGGATTATTCGCAGGGGTCAATCCGCGGGACGAGTTCACCACTGGATCTGGCATTGAGCGGCAGTGGATTTTTTACGATCACGACAACAAATGCCAAAGGCGAAACGGTAACAAGATATACCAGAGATGGAAGTTTTCAGATGACAAAAGACGGATATCTCGTGGATTCACAGGGAAATCGTGTACAGGGAACCGGAGGAGATATTCAGATCGATCCAAACGCCAAAGATATCACGATTGACAATAGTGGAAGAATTACCGTGGATGGAGAAGTAATAGACACATTGAAGATTGTTGATTTTGAAGATTATGATTACATATTGAAAACCGGCGATAATCTTTACCGTGTCGTAGACGGAGCAACTGAAATGACATCCAATGCTTCCGTTTTGCAGGGATATACAGAACAATCCAATGTTAATGTTGTGTCGGAAATGGTCGATATGATTACTGTAACGAGAGCATACGAAGCGAATCAGAAAATGATCCATTCGCAGGATTCGATGCTGGAAAAGGCAGTAAATCAGGTGGGACGACTGAGTTGATGACAGGAGGATGAGCCTATGATGCGTTCACTTTGGACTGCGGCATCCGGAATGGTTGCACAGCAGACAAACTTAGATACTATTTCGAATAACTTATCGAATATTAATACAACAGGATATAAGACCGAGGCGGTAAATTTTAAATCGCTTATTTATCAGACATTGCAGCAGAATTCGTATGACAGCAAAGGAGATCCGAAACCGGTCAGCGCACAGGTAGGACTTGGTGTCCGCCCGGCAGCGATCGTGTCCAGTTTCACGCAGGGAGCTTTGCTGGAGTCCAGCGGAGCGTTTGACTATGCGATCGAGGGCGAAGGATTTTTCATGGTTCGCCAAAACGATGGTACGATCGGCTATACAAGAAATGGTAATTTTAATGTAGCCGTATCGCAAGACGGACTGGCACTTGCGGATTCGAACGGAAATCCGGTGTTGGATGTCAATGGAGATCCGATTACATTTCCGGCGGGAACGGACTCTTCCAAATTATCCGTTGACCAGTTCGGAAACTTTATGTACCCGGACAATACAGGAAATGCCAAGCTGATGGGAATCCAGATTGGACTTGCCAACTTCCCGAATCCGGCAGGCCTGGAAAGAAGTTCCGATACGATCATGAAAGAGTCAGAAGCTTCCGGTCAGCCGACGATCTATATGGCAAACCAGCTGAATTCGAAGATTGTGTCCGGATATCTGGAAGGTTCCAATGTTCAGGCAGTAGATGAAATGGTAAATATGATTATCGCACAGCGTGCTTACGAGATGAACTCGAAGGCGATCACAGCATCCGATGAGATGCTGCAGCAGGCGAATAATCTTCGTTCTTGATAGAAAGTAAGGAGGGATTTGATGTCATTATCGGTAAATGATCTGTATAACAGTCTCGGAAGCACATCGACATTGTCCAGCGCGGCTTTGAAGAGTACCGCATCGGCAGATCAACTGACAAGCCAGATCAAAGACGCAGGCACGGATGACGAAATGATGTCAGCCTGTGAAGATTTCGAAGCCTATCTGTTACAGAAAATGTTTGAAAATATGGAAAAATCTGCCAAACTCTTTAGCGATGACGACGAAGAGGGAAATGAGTACACGGAGATGTTTGGGGATCAGATGTATCAGTCGATGGCAGAGACAATGGTTTCCAGCGGTCAGGGACTTGGCATCGCGCAGATGCTGTATGAGTCAATGGCTAGAAATGCCGGCATTTCCACTTCGACAGAAACGACGGCAAAGACGGAATAAATATTGAAAAATGAGAGAATTGAGCGCCCATTGCATCCTTGGCAAGGGCGCTTTGTCAACTTATTCGGAAGAAAGACCAAAGAGTTAAATTGCGGCAGCGACGGGAAAGGAACGAGACGATGGAAGAGAAAAAAGGATATGTGGAGCATATCATTTATCACAATCAGGAAAATGGATATACCGTATTTGAATTTGTCTCGCAGGAAGAGGGAGAAGAATATCTGGATACGTGTGTCGGAACATTTCCGTTCATTAACGAAGGGGAGTATCTTACACTATATGGTGATATGGTGACGCATCCGACATACCATGAACAGTTTAAAGTGCAGAAAAGCGAGAGCCGTTCTCCGGATGATGCGTTGTCGATGCAGAGATATCTGGCATCCGGCGCAATCAAAGGGATTGGCGGTGGACTGGCGAAGCGCATCGTGGATAAATTTGGAGATAAGACCTTTGAGATCATTGGAAAAGAGCCGGAACGGCTTAGTGAAGTAAAGGGAATCAGCGAGAAAAAGGCGATGGATATCGCAGAGCAGTTTGAGGAAAAAAAGGAGATGCGGAATGCCCTTCTTTTTTTGCAGCAATATGGCATCAGCAACCAGCTCGCTGTAAAAATATACAAGACGTATAAAGAGGATCTGTATGGGATCGTAAAGACCAATCCGTACCGGCTGGCAGAAGATATCCGAGGTGTGGGATTCCGGATCGCGGACAATATCGCGATGAAATCCGGGCTTGACCGCAATTCCGATTTTCGCATCCGGGCAGGGATTCTTTATGTACTGACACTGGCGACCGCATCCGGGCATATTTATCTGCCAAATGAGGAGTTGTACCGCCACTGCATTGAATTTCTCGGTGTAAGCATGGAGCAGCTGATGCACGTACAGGAAGAAATGGAATACGATAAAAGTCTTGTGCGGGATGGCGAAAAAGTTTATCTGCCGTCATTGTATTACGGGGAATTGAATTGTGCGCGGATGCTTTTGGATATTGGCAGTGTGACGCATAAATCGGGAATAGACGAAGAACGGATTTTGGAAGAATTACAGCGGAAATCTGACATTCATTTGGATGATAGACAGCGTCTGGCAGTATTTGAGTCTTTGAAAAACGGACTTCTTGTGATTACCGGGGGTCCGGGAACCGGAAAAACAACAACGATCAATATGATCATAAAACTTTTGGAGGAAGAAGGACAGAGTATCCTTTTGGCGGCTCCGACCGGCCGCGCGGCAAAACGGATGAGCGAGACGACGGGGCATGAGACGCAGACAATTCACCGTATGCTCGGTTACAATGGTGCCGGGATGGATGCTGCGGAGGGAGTGGAAGAACGGCGCGAGACGCCGGAGGCATTTGAACGCAACGAATGGAACCCGCTTGAGACAGATGTTATTATTATCGATGAGATGTCGATGGTGGACATTTACCTGTTTACCAGTCTGTTAAAGGCAATCTCCGTCGGAACGAGACTGATCCTTGTCGGAGATGTAAACCAGCTCCCAAGTGTCGGACCGGGAAATGTACTACGTGATATCATTCAGTCGGAATGCTGCCCGGTAGTCAAATTAGAACGTATTTTCCGGCAGGCAGCGAAAAGCGATATTGTCGTCAACGCCCATAAGATTAACAAAGGGGAATCGATTACACTGGATAATAAAAGCCGTGACTTTTTCTGCATGGAACGCGAGGATGAACACGGCGTCCTGCAGATGATGCTCTGGCTTGTGCGCGACAAGATGCCAAAATACACGGATTGTACGCCGTTTGACGTGCAGGTGCTTACCCCAATGAAAAAAGGTGAACTCGGCGTGATCCGCTGCAACCAGATCTTACAGCGTTATCTGAATCCGGAATCGCCTGCAAAACCGGAAATGACAGTACATGATACCATTTTCCGTCAGGGCGACAAAGTCATGCAGATTAAAAACAATTATCAGATGCCTTGGAAAATATTGGGTTATCACGGCGTGGTGATTGAGGAAGGAACCGGCGTATTTAACGGCGACTGCGGAATCATTGAGGAGATTGACCTTTACAGCAAAGAGGTCAAAGTGGTCTTTGATGAAGAAAAACATGTCACGTATACGACGGGCGATATGGAAGAACTGGAACTTGCCTATGCGATCACGATCCACAAGTCGCAGGGAAGCGAATATCCGGCGGTTGTGATCCCATTGTTTCACGGCCCGCGGGTGCTATTTAACCGAAATCTCCTTTATACGGCGGTTACCAGAGGAAAACAATGTGTTACGATCGTGGGACGCAAAAAAACGGTTCTTGATATGATCCACAATGAATCGGAACAAAAAAGATATTCTACGTTGCAAATTCGGTTAAAGGAATTGCAAAATGAATAAAAATTTGATAAAATAAAAATGGATATGTGTAGTATGGGAAAGGAAATGCATGAAAGATTTTTTGATGACACTTGTATTCCCCCACAAATGCGCTGCGTGCGGAAAGACGATGTCTGGTAAACGCGTGGAAATGTTGTGCGAAACGTGTGACAGGCAGCTTCATCGGATCACGGAGCCGCGCTGTAAAAGATGCTCAAAACCCATTGCGGATATTACACAGGAATTGTGTGAGGACTGCAGTCAGAGAGAGTATGTTGTATCCTCTGGAAAAGCGCTGTACTTATATGATGAGCGGATGCAGCAGGTGATCCGCCAATTCAAATACGAAGGCTGTTTTGAAATTGGAAATTATTTTGCAGAGCGGATGGCAGAGGCATTTGGCGACTGGATTCAGAGGGAAAAAATGGAAATGATCATGCCGGTTCCTGTACATAGAAAACGGCTTCGTTTTCGTGGATTTAATCAGGCAGCGGTTTTGGCGGAACGACTGGGTGAATGTCTGGGGATGCCGGTGTTGTCCGATTTACTCATACGAACAGAGGACACGAAACCACAAAAAACATTGGATATGCATAAACGCATTGCAAACCTTCAAAAGGGATTTGCGGTGACGAAACCGGTTGTGGGGAAGAGAATTCTTCTTGTGGATGACATTTATACAACGGGAGCCACTTTGGAAGCATGCGGAAAAGTGCTGAAAAAAGCCGGTTCGGAAAAAATCTGTTTTGTCAGCTTGTGCATAGGAACTGTTTCATAAAGGTAAATGCATGAAAGAGATGCATGGAAATGGAGGATATTATGGATGTAACTACTTGTTCAAGATGCGGAAAATTATTTAATCATATCAGTGGACCGAGAATCTGCCCGGTCTGCCTGAAAGAATTTGATGATAAATTTCCGGAAGTAAAAAAATATGTATATGAACATCCACACACAGGAATTGCCGAATTGTCAGAAGCGATGGATATTCCGGCAAAACAGATCAAACGGTGGATTCGCGAAGAACGGCTCAGTTTTGCAGATGATTCGCCGGTTGGAATTGAGTGTGAGGGATGTGGCACGATGATTAAGACCGGACGATACTGCCCGGTTTGTAAGGAAAAATTTACCAAAGGGTTTGGGGATGCGGCTGGTCTGAACCGTAAGCCGGTTTCCGCACCGCCAAGGCGTAAAGACGGAGAAAGCAAGATGCGCTTTTTGGACTAACAGATTGGAGAAAAACAGATGCAGAACTATGATTGTATTGTTGTCGGCTGTGGATTTGCCGGCGCAGTAGCTGCCAGAGATTTGGCTGAAAAAAAGGGAAAAAAGGTTTTAATCTTGGATGCCAGAGATCATGTCGGTGGAAACTGCTATGATCTTCCGGATGAATATGGGATCCGTATCCACCAGTACGGGCCGCACATTTTTCATACGAACAGCAAACGGGTGTATGAGTATCTTTCCCGTTTTACTGAGTGGTTTTCTTTTGGACACGAAGTAGTGGGGAATGTATATGGAAAAGAACTGCCGATTCCCTTTAACCTCAATACACTTGCGATGGTATTTGGGGAACGTGCACCGAAGATGGAAGAAAAATTGATTCAGAAATTTGGAGAGGGTGCGAGAGTTCCGATTCTTGAACTGATGAATCAGGAAGATGCAGAATTAAAGGAAATTGCAGAATATGTGTATGAAAATGTATTTTTGAAATATACTATGAAGCAATGGGGAAAGACACCAAAGGAGATCGATCCCTCCGTGTCCGGAAGAGTGCCGGTTCTTGTCAGCCATGACAACCGTTATTTTCAGGATACGTACCAGGGAATGCCGATACCGGGATATACTGAATTGTTTGAAAAAATGCTTGACTTTCCGGGGATTGACATTCGTCTGAACTGTCAGGCAAAAGAGGTACTCAGTATACAGCCGGAAGCGGAAGACAAAGTGTTGTTTGAAGGCGAGCCGTTTGCGGGAGATATTATCTTTACCGGTGCACTCGATGAGTTTTTTGATGTGCGTTTTGGCAGACTGCCGTACCGTTCGCTGCATTTCGAATTTGAGCATTTGAAACAGCCGTTTTTCCAAAGCCATGGTGTAGTCAATTACACTGTGAGCGAGGATTTTACACGAATCACGGAATTCAAATATCTGACAGATCAGAAAGAGGATCCGGAGACGACGATCATGCGCGAATATCCGATGCCATATGAGGCAGAGGACGGACAGATTCCATATTACGCGATCAACAATAAAGAGAATGACGCGCTTTATGAGAAATATGTTTCCTATGTGAAAGACGTTCCGAATTTCCATCTTCTGGGAAGACTGGCAGAGTACAAATATTATAATATTGATGCAATTGTTGAGCGCGCGCTGGACTTTGCACAGGAAATTTAACTGATAACGGGAGAATGAATTATGAAGTTATTGACCGTAGCGATTCCTTGCTACAATTCACAGGAATATATGAAACATGCCATCGAAAGTGCTTTGGTCGGCGGCGAGGATATTGAAATTCTGATTGTTGACGACGGTTCGAAAGACGATACCGCGAAGATTGCCGATGAATTTGAAGCACAATATCCGGGGATTATCCGTGCCATCCATCAGGAAAATGGTGGACACGGAGAGGCTGTCAATACCGGCCTCCGCAATGCCAGGGGACTATATTACAAAGTGTTGGATTCAGATGACTGGCTGGATCGAGATGCGCTTCTGCGCGTGATGGATCAGCTGCGCCAGATGGTAAAAGAGGGAAATATGGTGGATATGTTTCTGGCAAATTATGTATATGAGAAGCCAAGCGAGCACAAACATAAGGTGATTCGCTATGAGGGTGTATTTCCGGAAGAAGAAGCATTTGGCTGGAGTGATATCAAGCGCTTTAAGATCAGCCAGAATATTTTGATGCATTCGGTAATTTACCGTACCCAGATGCTTCATGACTGTGGGCTTGAACTTCCAAAACATACATTTTATGTGGACAATATCTTTGTGTATGTTCCGCTGCCAAATGTAAAAACGATGTACTATATGGACGTTGATCTGTACCGCTATTACATCGGCCGTGAGGATCAGTCCGTGAATGAAAAAGTGATGATCGGGCGCATCGACCAGCAGATCAAAGTCAACAAGATTATGATCGATGCCTACGATCTTACAAAAATCCGCAACAAAAAACTCAAAGATTACATGGTAAAATATCTTGCCATGATGATGACAGTCAGCTCGATCTTCCTGATCAAAGAAGGTTCGGAAGAAAGTCTGACAAAACGTGCAGAGTTGTGGCACTACCTGAAAGCGAGCAGCAAGGGAACATTTCGTCTGGTGAATCATCAGGTTCTCAGCCGCCCGATGCAGATCCGCGGAAAAGCGGGCCGCAAAATGTTGGTGTGGGCGTATGCCATCTCTCGTAAGATTTATGGGTTTAATTAGGGAGAAGAGACACCTGTCATGTACAAAAGCAGGAGAAGCCATCTCCTGCTTTTGTCATATACGAAAAGGAAAAACGATGAGACATAAAAGTAAAAAATGGATGCTTCAGACTAAGCGGGCAGATTTTAAGAAAATCAGTGAAACGTATGGAATATCGCCGGTTCTGGCAAGATGTATCGTAAACAGAGAAGTGACAGAGGAAGAAATTGGAAATTATATTCAGGCGGACTGGAAACAGCTGCATTCCCCGTGGCTGTTTAAAGATATGGACAAAGCGGTGCAGATCCTGCAGGAAAATCGAGACAAATTGGTGGCGATTTCTTCTGATTTTGACTGCGATGGAATTTTTTCAGCGGTCATTTTAAAAAAAGGACTGGAAAAAATTGGAATACATAGCAAGATTTATACACCGGACCGGGTGGCGGAAGGGTATGGAGTAAATCAGCGGATTGTCGATGAGGCGACAGAATCCGGTGCAGAGATTCTGCTTACCTGTGATAATGGAATCGCCGCCAATGAAGAAATCCGGTATGCCAGGGAAAAAGGGATGACAGTCATTGTTACCGACCACCATGAGGTGCAGGAGGAACGGCCGCCGGCGGATGCTGTTGTAGACCATAAGCAAAGCGATTGTGGATATCCATTCAAGGGGCTTTGCGGTGCCGGTGTGGCATTTCAATTCATTGGCGCGCTGTATGAAAAAGAAGGAATCTCGCCCGATGAACGTGAGGAACTGCTCGAATATGCCGCAATTGCGACCGTTGCAGATGTGATGGAATTAAAAGGAGAAAACCGTGGACTGGTAAAATCCGGACTGCGGGCATTGGAACATACAAAAAATACAGGACTGCGTGCTTTGTTGGAAGTGCAGCAATTAAGCGGAAAAGAACTTGAGGCATATCACATCGGATTTATTCTCGGTCCCTGCTTTAACGCCGCGGGGCGAATTGACACCGTGATGAGAGCATTTGAACTTTTGGAGGAAACCAATAAGGAAAAAGCGCTGCAAATGGCACAGGAGTTAAAAGATATCAACGATACCAGAAAACAAATGACAGAAGAGGCGGCAAAGCGGGCTTTTGAGATATTGCAGGAAAGTGGAAAAGAAGATGCGCCGGTGCATATTGTATTTTTGCCGGATTGTCATGAGAGCCTTGTGGGGATTGTGGCAGGACGCATAAAGGAGGAATATCATCATCCCGTAATCGTATTCTGTCCGGTAGGAAATGGATTGATAAAAGGTTCCGGGCGTTCCATCGAGTCCTATCATATGTTTGAAAAATTGATGGCATGCAAAGATCTTATGGTTCGTTTTGGCGGACACAAAATGGCTGCCGGAATGACGCTGCACGAAAAAGATCTGCCGGAATTAGAGCGACGGCTAAATGCAGAGGCAGGATTAACCGAAGAAGATTTTGTGCCGGAATTGTGGATTGATGCGGCGATGCCGGTGCAGTATATATCCATTCCGTTGATTGAGGAATTGCAGAAGATGGAGCCATTTGGCGTAGGAAATCCGAAGCCCGTATTTGCAGAACAACATTTCCATATATTGGAAGCAGTGCGACGCGGAAAAAATAGAAATGTGCTGAGCATGAAAGTGGCAAATACAAAAGGTTACGTCATAAAGGCCGTATATTTTGGCGACATCGATGCGTTTGAGGAATTTGTGTGTGAGATATGGGGAGACAGCGAATTGCAGAAAATGTATCACAATCTGCCCAATGAAATTGATATGGGATTTGCCTATTATCCATCCATCAACGAATATGGTGGAAACCGGACATTGCAGATTGTAGTGACAGATTACTGTGTGGTAGCAAAGGAAAAGGAGTGAGCAGATGATAACGATAAGTTTGTGTATGATCGTAAAAAACGAAGAAAAAGTGCTGGCAAGATGCCTTGACAGCATCGCGGATCTTATGGATGAAATTATTATTGTCGATACCGGATCGAGCGATAATACAAAAGAAATAGCAAAAAAATACACCGATAAAATTTATGATTTTGCATGGATCGATGACTTCGCAGCCGCGCGTAATTATTCGTTTTCCAAAGCGACAAAAGAGTATATTTATGTAGCAGATGCAGATGAAGTAATAGACGCTGACAATCATGAGAAACTAGCGGAATTAAAGGAGATTCTGCTCCCTGAAATAGAGATTGTACAGATGCGTTACTGCAATCAGCTTGCCAATGGAACCGCTTATAATTTTGATGCGGAATACCGCCCTAAATTGTACAAGAGACAACGCGAATTTACATGGATTGAACCGGTGCATGAAATGGTTCGTCTGGACCCGGTCGTTTACGACAGTGAAATCGACATCTTACATATGCCGGAAAGTGTCCACAGCAGCAGGGACTTTGCGGTATTTCAGAAACAGATCAAAAAAGGACAGCGGCTTTCGAAGAGACTGCATCATATGTACGCGATGGAATTGTATATTTCTGGAAATGATGAAGATGTACTTCAGGCAGAACAGTATTTTGCGGAGACGGCGTGCGAGGGGGACCGCAGCCTCGATGAGGTGAAAGAAGCTGCGTGTATCGTCGTTCGTGCGGCAAGACTGCGCGGTGACAGTGGGGCAATCCTGAAAATGTGCCTCAAAGATCTTTTGAGTGAAGGTTCGTCAGAAATGTGCTATGAACTCGGCGAATATTTTTATGAAAAGAAAGATTACGAAGAGGCGGCGATGTGGTATTACAACGCAATGAACGAGACAAACAGTATATTAAATATTCATACTTCAACGGACTGGCCGAAGGCGCGGTATGAGGAAATAGAAAAAATATTAACAGGAAGATAGAGAGAATAATAGCAGGAAAGTAGAAGAAAGGAGCAGGCAGATGGCAGGACAAATACAGACGTTGCAGGAAACGATCAATCAGGTAGTAAAAGGCAAACAAAAAGTGGTAGAAAAGGTGCTTTGTGCGATGCTTGCCGGAGGGCATATATTGCTGGAGGATATTCCGGGAGTCGGCAAAACGACGTTGGCGATGGCGATTGTCAAAGCGACCGATCTGACGTACCGTCGTGTACAATTTACGCCGGATGTGCTTCCCAGCGATCTGGTAGGATTTTCCATGTACAATGAAAAAACCAAAGAATTTGAATACCGGCAAGGTGCCGTATTTGCCAATCTGTTTCTTGCGGATGAGATCAACCGGACTTCGCCCAAGACGCAGTCTGCGCTTTTGGAGGCGATGGAGGAAGAAAAGGTGACCGTAGATGGAATTACGCATAATCTGCCGGCTCCGTTTACGGTAATTGCGACGGAAAATCCCATTGGGGCTTCCGGTACGCAGATGCTGCCCGAATCGCAGCTTGACCGTTTTATGGTCTGTCTTTCGATGGGATACCCGGAACACCAGGATGCGGTGGATATTTTGAAAAACAATGGCGCAAAATCACTTTCCGGCATTCAGGCAGTGGTAACTTATGAGGAATGGGAAAAACTGCGCAGCATGGCAGAAGAGAGTTATGTCAGCGAGGAAATGTATGATTACATCGTGCGATTGACAGAAAATACGAGAAAACATCCCATGGTGCGTCTTGGGGCAAGTCCCCGTGCAAGTCTTGCTCTTCTTCGCATGGCGAAAGCAATGGCAGTGATGAAGGGGCGCGATTATGTAACTCCGGAGGATGTGATGGACATTTATCAGGAAGTGCTTGCTCACCGCATCAAACCAAATATGCAGGCAAAGGCACAGGGACTAGAAATTTCTGACATTTTAAAACAGGTTTTTGAAGGAACGAAAGTGGTATGCGTAGAGTAAAATACGGAATTGAATTTATCGTGATATTTTGTCTGAATGCTTTGATGTATTGGTATTTGGGCAGCTATTTTAATTTGCTGCTTGGTGTGGCAATGCTTGTTTTTTTGGGGATTACGCTGGCAATGGTTCCCGTGGCGATGCCAAAAATACAGGCAGACATAGAAATTCCCGCAGCAGAATTTCTGAAAAACACAGAGTTTCTGGTACGTATCCGGGTTAAAAATCAAAGCATTTTTCCTGTGATACGCTGTTCACTGTATCTGAAAATTGGGAATGGCTTTTTTGAACAAAGAACAGACAAAACCGTCACAATTTCGCTTCCGGCGAAAGGAGAAGAAGTGTATGAGATGCCGCTGTGTTCTACGCTTTGCGGTGATATTGAAATTACAGTAAAACAGATTGGAATAGAGGATCTTCTTTCGTTACATGAAAAGCGGAAAAATGCCGGACAGACAGAGCACATTTATATTTTGCCTCCGGAAGCGGAAGTATTGGAATTTGAACAAAATGATTATGCTGCCGGACTAACCGAGAGTACGGAAAGTTCGGCGAGAGGAAGTGATTTTTCAGAAGTCGGACAGGTGAGGGAATACATACCGGGGGATTCTCTGAAAGATATTCACTGGAAATTATCGGCAAAACGAGAGGCGTTGATGGTAAAAGAGAGGCTTCAGATGTCTTCGCAGAAACTACAGATTGTTTTTTGCGCGGACCGCAGTCATCCCCGGAGAGCAGATGAGGTAATCTGTTTTTTGTATGAATTGGGAAACTCTGTGATTCGAAGCCGGATTCCGGTGACGGTGTACTGGTGTGGCAGCAGAAGCCGGGAGTTATATGAGAAAACTGTTGAAACAAAAGAAGAATGGAAAGAAGTATTGGAGCAGATTTTTTATACGAGAGGCGGAGAAGAGACTGTCGTCGAAGCATTTCAAATGAGCGCACCGGATCAGGAGTATCTGAAAGTGAGTGAGGAAATGCTCGTTATGTGGCAGCGGTGAAAAAGCGAGGTGATAAAAAGTGGCATGGTTTCGTAAGAAAAAGGAACAAAAAAAGCAGGAATTAGTAACCGGACTTGTGCTTGGGGAAGAGCGGACCGTTCAGCAGTCCCGGCGCTTTTTAACTTGTATTTCCAAAGGACTTTTGTGTTTTTTTGTCGTTTTTGGTTCCTTTGGGGGCTTTTTGTCTGCGTTTGAAATAGACTGTAATTATGTGATCGCAGCACTCGTACTTTTGGCATCGGCGGCGTATTTTAGTTTCCTGTTTTCTTTTCAAAAGAGCAGTAGGAAAGATTTGGGATACATTGTATTTTTTGTGTTTTATGTGCTGGGGATTCTCACATTTAAAGCCTACGTAAATAGCGGTTTTGCGGGAATCATTAATGTGATCCGGCAGCGTGGCGAGATTTATTTTGGGCTGAATACCGGAACAGAATTTGCAGAGCAGATAGAGGATCGAAATCTTTCTGTCACGATGACATTTATTTTTGTAGGGGTGTTTTTGATCCTGACTTTGAACATTTTTTTGAGTAATTATATGAATCTGAAATTACCACTTTTTGTATGTATCCCGCTTTATGTCATCCCGCTTTATTTCCGTCAGGAACCAAAGTTGTTTTTTGTATTCTGCCTGTGCGGTGGCTTTTTAGGAATCCATATGTTGAAAAACGGACGGCGTCATCAGGTGGAAAAAAATGCCCGTGTTTATCAGGGAGTTTGCCTGGTCGCACTGTCGGCTGTTCTTTTGACCGGAGCGTTTAGTCTGGTATTTACGGAAGAAAAAAATCGTGAGATTTATCATGAGAATGCTTATAAAAAAAGTACGGAGCGCGCTGTCTCCGGTTTTGTTATGATGGGATTTTGGAGTTTCTTTCCCAATCCGGCTTCCCGGGGCGGTATGAGTGGCGGAAAGCTGGGAGATTTTTCGATGCTGCGTCCGGATAATGAGACCGATCTGAAGATCCGTTTTGCACCTTATACAACGGAACCTCTCTATTTAAAAGGGTACACCGGACTTCAATATGAAGGAAATGAATGGAACGATGGGTATAAGATAATGGGAGGACTTGCCGGACATTCACAGTATTTTTATACCGAAAGTATGAAAGAAGAAGCCGATGCTCTGGTGAAAAGACACAAAAAGAACCCGCAGGAAGAAGCAAAAGCGAAGATTGAAATAGAGAATGTGGGCGCAGATACAGATTACGTATACTATCCATATTTTACCAAATTTAAAGACTATAAAAAATATACCAATTCAAGCCAGAAAATATACGTGGCAAATTCAATCGGAACGGTAAATACGTTTACCTTTTATCCGAATCTCACAAAAAAAGCGCAGGTTGAAGATGCTGATTCCTATATTTATCATCAGATTCCGGATGAAAATACGGCGGTGCTTGATGAATGTATCCGTGATATGGGGCTGATCCCGGGAAAAAATTATGGGACGGATCCGAATGTGATCAATACGGTTATTATATATCTGCACGACAATTATACGTATAGTTACCGCCCCGGGAGAGTTCCGGAAGGCGAGGATTTTGTGAATTATTTTCTCAAAGAGAATAAGAAGGGAGTATGTATGCACTTTGCTTCTGCGGCAGCACTTCTTCTCCGCCGTCTTGGTATCGCTTCGCGTTATGTGGAGGGCTATGCGGTTGGCTACGGGGATATTCTGAAGGGAACACTTCGGGAGGATCTCAAGTATGAAGAGTATTATGAAGGCCCTTCTCTGCTGGGAAAAACCGGAGTCATGGAAGTGGAACTGACCGATGTCAATGCACATGCCTGGGTGGAGGCATATTTTCCGGGAACGGGCTGGCAGATCGTGGACGCTACACCGACAAATATGTCGGAAAATACAGACAGTGATTTCTGGTCTTCGGTTAAAAAACTGGTTGATGATTCCCCACAGATTCAGCTTGGCGAGGCATTTTCGAATTTTGGAACCGGGCTTATTTCATCGGGTGTAATGCCTGTTGCTGCGTTTGCTGTCGCAGTTGTCATTATTCTATTTTTTGCAGGAAAGCGAGTGTATTTGAGTATACTGAGATATCGTTCGTGGCATACGAAAGATGCGGCGAAAAACCTGTTAATATACCTTGAAATACGAAGCCGGCGCTGGGAGAAAAGAGATGCTTTCTATGCCACACTGGTAATGCCGGTCGAACGTCTTCATTATCTGGCAGAGGAGTATGTTACGAAGGAGAAAAGGCAGGAAAATCCGGAAGAACTGGAAGATCTTTTTGAACGAAGTTGTTTTTCTTCGTATCAACCGACACCGGAAGAGTATGAGAAATTGCTGCATTGGATCCAAAAAATAACTTGATTTTCATAAAAGACTCATGTTATACTTTTACAAATAATGTGAGTCTTTTTTCTTTTTGTCATTTCGACATGAGATTCCGATAAGTAAAATGAAATAGAAGGGATGGATTAAATGTACAATGAAATCAGGGATAAATTAAAAGAAAGGCAGGCGGAACTTTTTTCTTGGAAAGCACAGTTAGAATCAAGCGTAAAGAAATTTTGTGGGAACATATGGGGCTTATGGGAGATCCGGAGTATTGTCGGCGAGCACTTAAAAAAGAAGAAATGTATATTAAAAATGGTTACCGCACGGGGATTGATATCATTTATACCAGGGAATCCTCAGGTTACACAATCAGTACAAAAGTAATTGATCAAATTATCAAAGAATTCTTTTTATGATTGTGGGAAAGAAAATGAGATAGGGGAAGTGGGCAAGTCGTTCAAAAAGAATTACGGTAAAAAGCTTTTTACGGAACGCAGTTTTACCGTAAAATTTGTAAATAATAGGAAATGACTGTAAAAAAGTGGAAATTATTACGGCGTTATTCTGCGCTAAACAAGGTAAAATACCGTAAAAATTTAAAAAATGTAAAAATGTGGTAAAAAAGATGGAGAAATTACGGTAAAAAAGAAGAAAAAACTAGGATTTGACCGTAAAGGTAAAAAACGCCTTAAATACCTGCATAAGGAAACGCCCCCTCAGCTTCGCTTCGGCGGCAAGTCGTCGGCGACATAAGAATTGTAAGCTGCGCTTCCAATGGTCGCCTCCTCAAAAAAGGGCGGCTCTGCGAGCCGCCCAACAACATTTCATGAGTTTATTTACTTTCTTTATAGTCCAATGCTGCGCCAATGAAGCCTTTAAATAAAGGATGTGGGCGGTTGGGACGGCTCTTGAATTCCGGATGAGCCTGTGTGGCGATGAACCAAGGATGATCCGGGAGTTCCATCATTTCCACGATGCGTCCGTCCGGTGAAAGACCGGATAATTTCATGCCATTTTTTGTCAGGTCGTCACGATAGTAGTTGTTTACTTCGTAGCGGTGGCGATGACGTTCTGTGATGGTTTCGGAACCGTACAATTCATAGGCTTTGCTGTCCTTGTCCAAAGTACATGGATACGAACCAAGACGTAATGTACCGCCGATGTCTTCTACACCGTCCTGCTCCGGCATCAGGTGAATGACCGGATGTGTGGTGGCAGGATCAAGTTCTGCACTGTGTGCATCGGACCAGCCGACAACATTGCGGGCAAATTCAACGATAGCAAGCTGCATACCGAGGCAGAGACCTAAGAAAGGAATCTTATTTTCGCGGGCATACTGGATCGCAGTGATCTTACCTTCGATACCACGGGTGCCAAATCCACCGGGAACAAGGATTCCACAGACATCGCCAAGAAGTTCGCCGACATTTTCCGGGGTTACTTCTTCCGAATTGACCCATTTGATATTTACCTGAGCGTTGTGAGCAAAACCACCGTGTTTCAAAGACTCTACGACACTGATGTAAGCATCGTGGAGAGCAGTATATTTTCCAACCAAAGCAACCGTAACATCTTTCGAAAGATTTTTAATGGAATGAACCATATTTTCCCATTCGGCAAGATCCGGTTTCGGACAATCAAGATTCAGGCATTTGCAGGCAATATCTGCAAGATGCTCTTCTTCCATAGCGAGCGGAACTTCATATAACGTATCCACATCCAGATTCTGGATAACCTGAGAACTTGGTACATTACAGAAAAGGGAAATTTTGTCTTTAATGGATTTTTCCAAAGGAATCTCAGTACGGCAAACAATGATATTTGGCTGGATTCCCATTCCCTGAAGTTCTTTGACACTGCTTTGTGTCGGTTTTGTTTTTAATTCCGAGGATGCTTTCAGATATGGGATCAATGTGACATGGATCAAAATTGCATTTTCATGTCCGACATCCAGCTGGAACTGACGAATTGCCTCCAAAAATGGCTGGCTTTCAATATCACCAACCGTACCACCAACTTCGATGATCGCAATCTGAGTCTCATCGCAGCCGTCATTGCGGTAAAAGCGGCTTTTCAATTCATTTGTAATATGAGGAATCACCTGTACGGTACCGCCACCATAGTCGCCGCGTCTTTCTTTCGAGAGAACGGACCAGTATACTTTTCCGGTTGTGACGTTACTTTGTTTGGTGAGACTCTCGTCGATAAAACGTTCATAGTGTCCCAAATCAAGGTCAGTTTCCGCACCGTCATCGGTAACGAATACTTCACCGTGCTGAATTGGGTTCATGGTGCCAGGATCGATGTTGATATAAGGATCAAATTTTTGCATCGTGACACTGTAACCTCTCATTTTCAGAAGTCTTCCTAATGATGCAGCAGTGATACCTTTTCCGAGACCGGACACAACACCACCTGTTACGAATACATATTTTACAGCCATGTTTCCTCCTTCTGCCTTATGGCGGATACTGCGTTCGACAGTATCATTCTATCCTCTGTTTGTTCCAACCGCACAAAAGCGGTATAGAATAACGAAAAATTCAAATACTTATATATTATACTATGTTTGTGAAACGTATTCAATAGGAAAATGTAAACTTTTTTTCACGAATCTTTCACATCTATGCCATTGATTTATATAGGAAAATCTATTATACTTAATAAAAAATCCTCAAGAGAGTTGTAAAAAAGAGAAAGGAATCCAATACACATGGAAAATAATAATAAAAACC
>FR894015.1:21584-22732 GCA_000434115.1 Roseburia sp. CAG:309
GGCACTTTTTGCCCTTACGATCATACTGTTTTTAAATTCACAGATTGAGAAAAATACGCGGAAAGAGATCAGTTATACCAAATTTGTCCAGATGTTGAAAGCGGGCGAAGTATCGGAGGTTACTTTTGACTCCAATGTCATTTATATTAAGCCAAAGAGTCAGAAATCGGTATTTGAGGTAACGTACTATACCGGTTATGTACAGGATACTGCGCTTGTACAGGACATGTTAAATAAATACAATGTTGATTTTTCAGCGAAAATTGATGATACCAGTTCCGGAATCCTGAGTTTTCTGCTGGCATACATTCTGCCATTTGCAGGAATGTGGATCGTACTCTGGCTGCTGATGCGGATGATGTCCCGCGGTGGCGGAGGCGGCGGTATCATGGGAGTGGGAAAATCTACCGCGAAAATGTATGTGGAAAAGAAAACCGGCGTTACGTTTAAAGATGTGGCTGGAGAAGAAGAGGCGAAAGATTCGCTGCATGAACTGGTTGACTTTTTGAAAAATCCGGATAAATACCGTAAGATCGGTGCGAAACTGCCGAAGGGAGCTTTGCTCGTAGGTCCTCCGGGAACCGGTAAAACTTTGCTTGCGAAGGCACTTGCCGGAGAAGCGGGAGTTCCGTTCTTTTCCCTGTCAGGTTCCGATTTTGTGGAAATGTTTGTCGGTGTCGGTGCTTCGCGTGTCCGTGACCTTTTCAAACAGGCACAGCAGATGGCGCCATGTATTATCTTTATCGATGAGATTGATGCCATCGGTAAAAGCCGTGATTCCCAGTATGGCGGCGGTAATGACGAGCGGGAACAGACATTGAACCAGCTCCTTTCGGAGATGGACGGATTTGATTCTTCCAAGGGAATTGTTATTCTTGGTGCGACAAACCGGCCGGAAGTGCTGGATAAAGCACTGCTTCGTCCGGGACGTTTTGACCGTCGTATTATCGTGGAAAAACCGGATCTTAAAGGAAGAATTGATGTATTAAAAGTACATTCCCACGATGTGCTGATGGACGATACGGTAAATCTGGAAGAAATTGCCTTAGCGACGTCCGGTGCCGTAGGAGCCGATCTTGCCAATATGGTAAATGAAGCTGCTATTATGGCAGTCAAAGACGGAAGAAATGTGGTGAGCCAGAAAGACC
>FR894015.1:22763-30895 GCA_000434115.1 Roseburia sp. CAG:309
GCGGTTGAAGTGGTATTTGCCGGCAAAGAGAAAAAGGATCGTATTCTTGGAAAAGAAGAGAAAAAGATCGTTGCTTATCATGAAGTTGGTCACGCACTTGTGACGACGCTTTTGAAAAAAGCGGAACCGGTACAGAAAATTACGATCGTGCCTCGTACGATGGGAGCACTTGGTTATGTCATGCAGGTGCCGGAAGAAGAAAAATATCTCCGAACAAAAGAAGAATTGATCTCGAAGATTGTAACATTATATGGAGGCCGTGCGGCAGAAGAAATTATTTTCGGTGACGTGACGACGGGAGCCTCCAATGATATCGAGCAGGCGACAAATATTGCCAGAGCGATGGTAACCCAGTATGGAATGAGTGAAAAATTTGGACTGATTGGACTGGAATCCGTTCAGAACCGTTATCTTGACGGTCGTACCGTGATGAATTGCGGAGAAAAGACCGAGAGTGAAGTGGACGAAGAAGTGATGGCGCTTTTGAGACAATGTTATGAAAGAGCATGTCATTTGATCGAAGAAAATAAAGACGTTCTTCATGAACTGGCTGCTTATCTGGTAGAGCGCGAGACAATTACCGGAAAAGAGTTTGTCCGTATTTATGAAGAAGCGACAGGAACCAAATTAAAAGAAGACGAAAACAAAGAATTGGAAGAAGACAAAAAGGAAGAACTGGAAGAAACCGGAAACAAAGAGAATCAGGAAAGTGGAGAAGACGATGGCATACGAAGTATTGGTGCTGGATGTGGACGGGACGCTGATGCGGACGGACAAGACGATATCCCGGAAGACCATTGATGAGATAGTAAAGATTCAGGAAAAGGGCATCTGTGTGGCGATTGCGTCCGGGCGCTGTACGGCAGGGATCATGCCGACGGCGCGCAAGATCCGCCTCGACGAATTTGGCGGATATATCGTGTCCTACAACGGTGCCTGCATCAGCAATGCAAAGACCGGCGAAGTGATCTACAACATCAATCTGCCGGAGGGCATTGTGCCGGAGATTTACGAATTTTCCAAACGTGAAAAGACAGGCATTATGACCTACCATGATAATGACATTATTGCGGAAAATGATGCCGATCAATACATTCAGATTGATGCCAAGGGATGCGACATTGATATCCATGTAGTGGAAGATTTTGGAAAAGAAGTGACATATCCGGTGAATAAATGTCTTCTGACCGGAGATCCGGATTGGATGAAAGACGTAGAACCGAAAGCGGCGAAGGCATTTGAAGGGCGGCTGAGTGTATATCGTTCGGAAGATTTTTATGTGGAAATGATGCCGCTCGGCATTGACAAGGCATATGGATTGTCTAAGTTATTGAAACAACTCGGCTATTCGAGAAATCAGATGATCTGTTGTGGAGATGGCTTTAATGACATTTCGATGATTGAATATGCCGGACTTGGCGTGGCGATGGCAAATGCCGCAGAAGAAGTGAGAGCCCGCGCCAATTATGTGGCGCCCCACTGTGATGAAGACGGACTGGTTGATGTTATTCAGCGGTTTCTAAATGATTGACAAAGGAGTGAGAGGATGGAACGTGCAGATTTTGATCTTGCGGAAGAATTAAAAAAACTTCCGGAAAAGCCCGGCGTATATCTGATGCACGACCGGAATGACCACATTATCTATGTGGGAAAAGCTGTTGTGCTGAAAAACCGCGTCCGGCAGTATTTTCAAAAAAGCCGCCACGTGTCACCCAAGATCGAGCGGATGATTGAGCAGATCGCATGGTTTGAGTACATTGTGACGGACAGCGAACTCGAAGCTCTGGTGCTGGAGTGCAATCTGATAAAAGAGTACAATCCCAAATACAATACGATGTTAAAGGATGGCAAAAGCTATCCTTTTTTGAAAGCGCTGATCCAGGATGATTATCCGCGATTTGTGTTTGCGAGGCAGATGAAACGCGACGGCGCGAAATATTTCGGACCATTTACGAGCGGGGCGGCGATTCGCGATACGATCGAACTGCTCAATAAATTGTTTCATCTACGAAACTGCCAGAAACGTTTTCCACGGGATATCGGAAAAGAGAGGCCCTGCCTGTATCATCAGATGGGACAGTGCCCGGCACCGTGTCAGGGGAATGTCGATAAAGAAGAATACCGCCAAAATTTCGAAAAGGCATTGGCGTTTTTGAATGGACAGACAAAAGGAATTTTACAAAATCTGGAAGAAAAAATGATGGCGGCATCCGCAGAGATGAATTTTGAAGAGGCGGCCGCTTACCGCGATCTGATTCACAGTGTGAAACAGGTGACCGAACGGCAGAAGATTACGAGTGAGGATGCCGAAGACCGCGATATCATTGCAATGTCACGGCTTCAGGACGAGGCGGTTGTGCAGGTGTTCTTCATCCGCGGAGGCAAATTGATCGGCCGGGAACATTATTATCTCACGGGAGTGCAGGAAGAAGAGGACAGCCATGTGCTGGGGGCATTTATCAAACAGATGTATGCCGGAACGCCGTACATACCGCGGGAACTGTGGACGGAAGAACCGCCGGAAGACAGTGAGGCGATTCTGGAGTGGTTGTCGAAAAAGCGTGGTCACAAAGTCTTTTTCCGCCATCCGAAACGCGGTTCGAAAGAACGGCTTCTGGATCTTGCCAAACGAAATGCGAAAATGGTTCTTTTGCAGGATGCGGAAAAGTTAAAGAGGGAGCGTGCGCGGACACTCGGTGCGATGGAAGAAATTCAGGAACTGCTTGGTATGAGCGGACTTCACCGTGTGGAATCTTACGATATTTCCAATATCAATGGATTCGAGACGGTTGGTTCCATGGTCGTATTTGAAAATGGACGCGCCAAGAAAAATGACTATCGAAAATTCCGCATCCGCAGTGTGACCGGGCCGGATGATTATGCGTCGATGGAGGAACTCTTGACGAGGCGGTTTACGCACGGACAGCGGGAAGATCTCGATGACATGGACGCGTTCCGCCTGTTTCCGGATGTCATTTTTATGGATGGTGGAAAAGGGCAGGTAAATATTTGCGAAAAAGTTTTGGCACAATTAAATATATCGATCCCGGTGTGCGGTATGGTAAAAGATGACCACCATCGCACAAGAGGACTTTATTTCCAAAATGTGGAAATTCCTATTGACACACATGGACAGGGATTTCGCTTGATTACAAGAATACAGGATGAGACACACCGTTTTGCCATCGAATACCATCGGCAGATTCGCGGAAAAGCGCAGGTGCATTCCATCTTAGACGACATTCCGACGGTCGGCCCGGCCAGAAGAAAGGCATTGATGCGCCGTTATGAATCGCTTGATGCCATTCGCCAGGCGACGGTCGAAGAATTAAAAGAATTGCCGGAGATCAACGAAGCCTCCGCTGAGGCCATCGTCTCCTTCTTTGCCAGTCAGGCGAAAGAAGGAAAATGATACGTTTGATCTAACGGAATTTCGGATAATCATAAGTATACGAAGCCTTTTTTGAATAGCAGTTACTGAAAAGCATGATTCGCTGTGCAATTTTTTCTGCGTACCAAGGATCTGTTGCGTATTGGTGGCTCAGATTGCTTGGATTGTAGCGGAATTTAAAAATGGTATTCTGCTTTGGTGTGGCTTCAAAATAGTTTTCACGGATAAATTTGGCGGCTCCGTAGATGGCTTTGTCCACGGAAGTCCAGCCCTGATAATAGGCATATGATGTCGCACCCACACGTGGGTCGCTGTCGTATGCTTTTATTCCATAAAGGTTGTAAACTTTGACACTCTTTTTAATGTTTTTTGTAATAAATTTGCCACCGCGTCTTGCGTATGACGGAAGTGCTACTTTTGTGATGCGGTTTCCGCGTGCAAGCGAACTGCGTCCGTAAGCGGACTCGATAAAGGTCTGTGCGGCAAAATACATCGGATCAATTCCTTCTTTTTTCGCAGCAGCGAGCATCACGTCGCCTTTTCCGTACAAGACACTGCGTGTCGGAGAATAGCCGTTATTTTCGCACGAATCCTTAATAAAATAGTTAAATGTCGAGATGAATTTTTTCTCATCCACTTCGCGGTACTGGTCGAGACGCAGATATTGGAATCCATACGTCGTATCTTTTTTATAATTTACCAGCCGCTTAAATTCGGCAAGTGAGGCACGTCCGACACGGCTTTTTTGGATACTTGCATAGGTGTTCAAACTCCAGTTGTACGGTGTGAAATAATGTTTTCCGACAAAATTCAAAACCGGTTTGGACAACTGTGCGACACCCAGATCTTTGTCCCACAGATAATTGATTCCCAGCGCCTCGACAATCTCGCGGAAGGGAACCAAAATCGTCTTAATCTTGGATTTTCCATAGGTAACAGAAACCGGTGCCTGCGGGAGTGTGCTGTTTTTCTGGTTGACCGTCATCGTCGTATCGCCAAGATGCATGATAACGATCTTATTGTTTTTCGTCACTTTAATCTTTTTGATTTTCTTATAATAATGATAACTTACTTTGATGCCCTGTTTGGCAAAGGCCTCTTTCAAAGGCACCATAACCGTTCCATTGATCGTGACAGCAGGTGTCCGTGTCAAATTCAATGCCTTTGACTCGTATACCACATTGATGCTTTCTCCGGTATAGCGGTAAGTCTGACCGTCTATCGTATAAGAGATGCCTTTTCCTTTCCCCGTTGCTTCGTTGATCACGGAAGAATTGGAAGAAGATGAAGAAGGAGAAGGCGTGGCAAATGCCTCGGAAATCGAGATCGCCTGTGCCTGCGGAGCAAGTGTCTGTGCCAGTATGCTGCTGCACAGAAGCAGTGTCAAAGTATATTTTAAATGTTTCATCGGAAAGATCCTTTCATAAATTTATGATTTGAAGTATACACAATTTTGCAAAGAAAATCAAGAATTCCGCCGTTCTTTTTTTTCCTTGCCGCGCATATTTTTTTATAAATGATACAATGTGGGTACGTTGAGATGCGGGTGATTCAGGCGGTGAATGGATGGCTGTTCGGCGGTCCGATCTTAATTCTGTTATTTGGCATTCATGTTTATTTTACAATTTACACTGGAGTTGTACAGAGGAAACTGGGACCCGGGATTCGCCTGTCACTTCGTGGAACCGGAACGGACAAGAAGGGAATGAGTTCATTTGGAACGCTTACGACAACATTGGCGGCGACGCTTGGAACCGGCAATATTATCGGAGTTTCGACCGCAGTCAGTCTCGGTGGTCCGGGAGCGGTGTTCTGGTGCTGGCTCACCGGCGTACTGGGAATGGCGACCACGTATGCGGAGACGACATTGTGCTGTACCTATCGGGAGACGCGGGGCAGTGAACCGGTTGGCGGAATGATGTATGTACTGAAAAATGCGCTGGGGAGGAAAAAACTGGCAGCTTTTTACAGCTTTTTTATTTGTTTTTCTGCCTATTTTGCCGGATGTACGACACAATCCAATGCGATTTCAGAGACATGTCGGGATATCTGGAATCTGCCCAAATGGCTTGTCGGAATTATCGTGGCATTGACGGTGGGACTGGTAATCCTTCAGGGGGTAAAATGGATTGAGAAAGCAAGTATGATGATCGTGCCGGCGATGGCACTTCTTTTTGTGGCAGGATGTCTGTTTTATCTTGTGCTGCATATTGGCTATTTTCCGACAGCAATCCGTCAGATCGTAACGTCCGCTTTTTCACCGCGGTGCGCTGCTGCCGGAGGACTCGGCTATACCGTTGGCGCGGCAGTGCGTTACGGAGTGGCAAGAGGACTTTTTACCAACGAGGCGGGGCTTGGAACTTCCGGAATTGCGGCAGCTTGCGGAGAAGAAAAAATCTCGCCGGAGGAGCAGGGACTGATTTCGATGACAGCCACTTTCTGGGACACCGTTGTGTTATGTGCGGTGACGGGAGTTGTCGTTGTCATTTATCAGGCAAAGCATGCCATCGCGAAAAGCGGTATGGCCAGCGGTCTTTTGGTAAAAGATGCATTTGCCGAACTTCCGTTAGGAGGTACGGAGATCATTGGCGTGGCAACCGTGGCATTTGCTGTCGCCACCTTGATCGGATGGTCGCTTTTTGGCAAAGTAGCGGCGGAATTCCTGGGGGGAAAACAGCTGACCCGCAGGTATCAATACATTTATGTCGTGATGATCTTTGCCGGTGCGGTAATGCCACTCGGATTTGTGTGGGAGATCACGGATTTTGTCAATTTATTTTTGCTGGTGCCGTCGGTTTATACACTGCTTTGCTGTCGGAAAATACTCCGAAAGAAGTAGAAAAAGAGTTCCTTTTTGTGAGAAATTTTCCCCTTGTAGTTTCGGACAATTCATAGTACAATAAAAGCGAGAGTTTGAGGTAAATATCGAAAGGAATGGATAGATATGAAAAAGCAGATTGCAGTAATTTTTGGTGGAAAATCTTCGGAACACGAAGTGTCATGTCATTCTGTGCTCAATGTTATCAAGGGATTTTCGCCGGAAAAATATGAGATACATTTAATCGGAATTACGAAAGAAGGACATTGGATTTATGTGCCGGAGGCAGCAGCGATCGAGGATGGCAACTGGTATGCTGGCAAAAAGACCGCTATTATTTCACCGGATGCCGTGAATTCCGGGATTTATTTATGCGATGATGAGGGACATTATGAGCGCCGGAAAATCGATGTGATTTTTCCGGTTCTTCATGGAAAATTTGGAGAAGACGGTACGATTCAGGGCGTGTTTGAAATGTCGGGCATTCCTTATGTCGGATGCGGCGTGCTCTCTTCTTCGGTAAGTATGGATAAAATTTCCACGAAGATTTTTGTGGAGAAACTGGGAATCCGCCAGGCAAAATTTGTAGCAGATATTGCACCGGATCTGAGTGAACTTGATCACACGGTCGCAGAGGTAGAGGAAAAACTGGGATATCCGGTTTTTGTAAAACCTTCGAATGCCGGTTCTTCCTGTGGTGTCAGCAAAGCGGAAAACCGTGAGGAATTAAAGGCAGCAGTGGAACTTGCCAAAAAACATGACACCCGTGTTTTGATCGAAGAAATGATCTGCGGACATGAAGTGGAATGTGCGGTTCTCGGCGGACGTGATCCAAAAGCATCGAAAGTCGGAGAAGTTGTGGCAGCGGCAGAATTTTATGATTACGATGCCAAATACAATAATTCCGAATCCAAAACAGTCATTGATCCGGACACCGTGCCACAGGCATCGAAAGACAAAGTACGCGAAGATGCCGTAGCTATTTTTAAAGCGGTAAGCGGATTCAGTCTGTCACGTGTGGACTTCTTTATTGAAAATGAAACGAATGATGTGGTGTTTAATGAAATCAACACACTTCCGGGATTTACCAATATCAGCATGTACCCGATGTTGTGGGCGGATATGGGACTTTCCATCACGGAACTGATCGACCGTATTGTTGAAACCGCTTACGAACGATAATAATTTGGCAAAACGAAGGGAAAGATAAAGTCATGAAGAAAGATGTAAAGATATCGATTGCCGGACTGCATGAAAATGGCACGACGGATTCGCTGGAAGTGATCTCTTTTGGAGAAATGTATGAAGAAAACGGCGAAACAATCGTAAAATACGAGGAAGCAATGGATGATGTCGAGGGCGAAGACTGTGAGATGGTGCAGAGCCAGCTTAAGATCCGTGACAATCAGGTGGAAATATTGAAAGAAGGTGGTACGCGGACGCATATGGTATTTGTAAAAAATCAGGACATGCTTACGTATTATTCCACACCTTTCGGGGAACTGGAAATCGTAATTCACACGGACCGGCTGGAACACCGGAAGCTTGACAATGGATTTCATGTGGAACTCGAGTACGCATTGGAAGTGAATGCGGCGCACATGTCTAACTGCAATGTAAGGATTCAAGTGGAAGAATTGGAGGGACGAGTATGAAATTTACAAAAATGCATGGAACAGGAAATGATTACGTTTATGTAAATTTGTTTAAAGAGACGATCTCGGATATTTCGGACGCGGCGATTCGTGTAAGTGACCGCCATTTTGGAATCGGTTCGGATGGTTTGATCGCCATCGCTCCGTCGGATGTGGCAGACTGCCGCATGATCATGTACAATGCAGATGGAACCGAGGGAGCGATGTGTGGAAATGGCATCCGCTGTGTCGCAAAATATGCCTACGATCATGATATTGCGAGAAAAGA
>FR894016.1:0-3477 GCA_000434115.1 Roseburia sp. CAG:309
AAACAAAGTGTCAAAGACCCGGATCGTATGGAAGTGGATTATTATCCACGGGAAGATAAACTGCTTCTTTTTAAACCGAGGAGTGAAGATGGATACACTTTTATGCTGGAAAAGTGATTCTTGTTCAAAAAAATCTGATGTGTTATAATTGGGAAAAGGGGGTTTCATATGAAAACAGATATTACGAAGCAAATGGAAATGGTACTGTACAGAACGGAAGAAGACGATGTAACAGTCAGCGCTTTGATAAAAGATGAAACAATATGGATTACCCAGAAGGCAATGGCTGAGTTGTTTGGTGTTGACAAATCTGGTATTAGCCGCCACCTTAAAAAAATATTTGAAACAGGTGAGTTGGATGAAAAAGTGGTTATTGCAAAAATTGCAACAACCACAAAACATGGAGCGGTGAAAGGGAAAACGCAGCTTTCTCCTACCAACTATTATAATTTGGATGCCATCATTTCTGTTGGCTATAGGGTAAATTCTATTCAGGCGACCAAGTTTCGAATCTGGGCTACGAATGTTCTTAAGGAATATATGATAAAAGGATTTACGATGGATGATGAGCGGTTGAAACAGGGAAAAACTGCTTTTGGCAAGGATTATTTCCGTGAATTGCTGGAAAGAGTTCGTTCTATTCGTGCCAGCGAGCGCAGAATCTGGCAGCAGATTACGGATATTTTTGCGGAATGCAGCATTGATTATGATAAGGATTCTGATATTACATATCATTTTTATGCTACCATTCAGAATAAATTTCATTATGCAATTACCGGAAAAACTGCGGCTGAAATTGTCTATCAACAGGCAGATCATACAAAAGAAAATATGGGACTGACTACGTGGAAGAATGCTCCGGATGGTCGTATTCTAAAATCAGATACTCCGATTGCGAAAAATTATTTAGATGAAAAACAAATTCGCCGATTGGAACGTGCGGTTACGGGATATTTTGATTATATAGAAGATTTGATTGAGCGGGAAAATGTTTTTACAATGGAAGAATTTTCTAAGAGCGTAAATGAGTTTCTTGCATTCCGCAGATATGATATTTTGAAAGACAATGGACGTGTATCGCACAAACAGGCAGTGGAAAAAGCATATCAGGAATATGATGTTTTTAATAAGACACAGCCGATTGAATCCGATTTTGACAAAATGATCAAGAGATTGGAGAAGAGGTAATCCACCATGGAGCTTATTTGGAACGAACAAAATCAAAATGCAGTCGTGCACGAAGTGCGCTCAGACAGTCCGGAGATTACGTTGCCGGAAACGGTAGAAGGGCGTAAGATTGTGGCGGTTGGAGCGTATTGTTTTTCGGACCGGAAGCGGGGGAAAACGACACAAGACGGGAATGCAGCGGTGATAGGGGAGCCTTTTGCACATCCGGCGCAGGGAGATTTTGTGGAAAAGATTGCATTGCCGGATGCCGTTGAGCGAATTGAAAATGCAGCTTTCTTTAATTGTAAAAAATTGTATGCCCTTGAAGTGGGGAAAAGGACGACAGAGATTGGAAGCGATGTATTTAATAACTGCAGTGCATTGCACAAGGTGCGTATCCGCGGAAAGGCGGGAGAGGAGACGGGCGCAAAGCAGCTGCTTGCAAGAATTTCATGGGATGTCGAGGTGCAGTTTGACGATGCGGTTTTGTTTTATCCCGAGTATTATGAAGGATATGATACGATCGCGCCGGCGCACATTTTTGGCTTAAATATTGAGGGTGAAGGGTTCCGGGCGAGACAATGTTTCCGAGAGGGAAAAGTGGATTTCGAGGCGTACGATTCGATTTTTGAGAAGGCTTGTGCGGAGGAAAATGACCGGGTTCTCGTACATATGGCGATGGACAGGCTTATGACCCCGGTTGGTTTGACGGAAAAGAACCGCCTTCGATATGAAAAATATCTCGTGAGTGTACCGGAGAAAATATTTGAGATCTGTTTAAAAAATAGAAAATTGGAATGGCTGAAATTCTCTGTAAATTCGGTACTTGCAGGGGATAAAATAGAAACAACGGTGAAAGAAAAAGCATTGGTAACCTATGTGCAGCAGGATTGGACGGAAGGGGCCGCTGTCCTTTTGGCAGCAGGCAGGAAAAAAGAAGGAGGCAAAAAGGCGCGCTATGAATTTGAGTAAAAAGCAAGTGCAGAGCGAAGAGGCGTGGCAGAATCAGATGGCAGAAAAAATTCTGCGGTTTGTGCAGAATGAATTGTATCAGGATCTGCGCTTTCTAGATGTGGCGCTTTCTGCGCTGGGATGGCAGCCGGCACAGGGACTCCGGACATTGGCGACGGATGGCAGTCGATTGTATTTTCCGGCAGAGCGGATCTGTAAAATATTTCCAGACAATCCGCTTTATCTGAACCGTGTGTACCTTCATACTGTGCTTCACTGCCTTTTTGCTCATTTGTGGCTGGGGCAGGGGCGCACACGGCCACAATGGGATATGGCGTGTGATATTGAGGTGGAATATGTCATTGACCATCTGGAAAAGAAAAGTGTGAGACGGGCGTTGTCGTGGGAGCGCCAGAAGATATATGAGGTGATAGAAGAAAAGAAACTTCTTTCGGCAGCAAAGCTTTATGAATATTTAGCAGAAATTGGAATTGAAGAGCGGGAAAAACTGCGTCGGGAATTTTATACAGACAATCATAAATTTTGGCCGGAAGAGGAAAAAAAGACGCCGATGCAAAATCAAGCGAGAGAGATGTGGGACAAGATTGCAAGGCAGAGCCGGATGCAGGAAGAACGGCGCGGTGCTGAACCGGAAGAGGGAGAGCAGTCGCTGCTCCGCCGCCTGAAAGCAGACAGGAGCAAAAGGAGTTACCGGGATTTTCTGCGGAAATTTGCGGTGCTTCGGGAAGAAATGCAATGCGACCCGGATACGTTTGATCTGAATTTTTATACGTATGGACTATCTTTGTATGGCAATATGCCGCTCATTGAACCGGTCGAAACACGCGAAGTGATGCGGATTCAGGAGTTTGTCGTGGTGCTCGATACGAGCTATTCGACCGATGGGGAGCTTATCAAAGGGTTTTTGCGCGAGACTTTTACCCTGCTCACCGAAAAAGACAGTTTTTTCCATAAGTGCCATATCCGCATTTTGCAGTGCGATGATGCGGTGCGCGAAGATACGAAGATTACGGATATTTCCGAATTGGATGCGTATTTGGAGAGGTTTACCGTCATCGGCGGTGGCGGGACAGATTTCCGTCCGGCATTTTCGTACGTTGCGGGGTTGAGAGAGCAGGGAGAACTCCGGGAACTGCGGGGACTTCTTTATTTTACCGATGGGAAGGGCACGTATCCGGCAAAACGTCCGGAATACGATGTCGCATTTATTTATTTGAATGAATATGAAAAGTCAAAAGTACCGCCGTGGGCGATGCGTTTTGAGATAGGAGGCAGCAGATGAATATCAAGCAGGCAAAACAAGAAATCAAAGATGCGGTAAGAGCGTATCTTGCCAAG
>FR894016.1:3552-7412 GCA_000434115.1 Roseburia sp. CAG:309
GCCGCCGGGGATCGGAAAGACACAGATTATGGAACAGATTGCCAAAGAGTGCGAGATCGGGCTTGTTTCCTATACCATTACGCACCACACGAGACAGAGCGCAGTCGGCCTTCCGTTTATCCGAAAAGATACATTTGGGGGAAAGGAGGTTTCCATTACGGAGTATACGATGAGCGAAATTATCGCGAGTGTGTATGAAAAAATGCGTGAAACCGGACTAAAAGAAGGGATTCTTTTTATCGACGAGATCAATTGCGTGTCGGAGACGCTCGCGCCGACGATGCTCCAATTTCTGCAATGCAAGACATTTGGCAATCAGGCAGTGCCGGAAGGGTGGATTATTGTCGCAGCGGGAAATCCGCCGGAGTACAATAAATCCGTGCGCGAATTTGACATGGTGACATTGGACCGTGTGCGCCGGATGCGGATTGAAGCTGATTTTTCGGTGTGGAAAGAATATGCGGTCAAACGACATATTCACCCGGCATTGCTGACGTATCTTGATCTGCGGCCGGCGAATTTTTATGTGGTCGAAAATGATGTCGATGGCATGCAGTTTGTGACAGCGCGCGGCTGGGAGGATCTCAGCAGTTTGATGAAAGTGTATGAAGAACTGGGGATTACGCTTACGGAAGAGAGCATCCGCGAATATCTTGCGCACGATGATGTGGCAAAAGATGTAGCGGCTTATATCGATCTGTATAAAAAGTATGAAGACCATTATGGCATCCCGGAAATATTGGAAGGCAAGGTCACGGCTTCGATTTATGAGCGGCTTTTCCGTGCTTCCTTTGACGAAAAGATCAGTGTCGTGCATCTCGTACTTTCCGGACTGCACACTTCGTTTGAAGCGGTGCACGACTGGAAAAAAATGACAGGCAAATGGTTTGCTTTTTTGAAGCAGTATCGAAGCTGTGTAATGGCGGAAGAGGAGCCGGTGGCTGCCTATCAGAAGCTGTGTGTAGAGCAGGAGGCGGAGACGGCGCTTCGTAAAAAACAGGGATTTTTGGAAAAAGACGAGGAAAACTTTTTGGAAAAACTTGGCGAGAAGTTATGTGGAGCCTGTCCACAGGCAGAAGATGTCGTGGGAAAAACGCCGGAAGAAATTTTTGATCTCGCACGCGGACCATTTGCAGAGGCAGTGGAAGAATTGGAAATGCGGGAGCAGACGGCATCTGAAAAATTGGAGCATGCGTTTGATTTTATCGAGGCAGCATTTGCAGACGGACAGGAACTTGTCGTGTTTGTGACAGAGCTGGCGATGGATCCGGAGGCGGCTGTTTTTCTGGCAGAAAATGAAAATGAGCGGTTCCGCAAATACAATGAGCAGCTTCTTTTGGGGACAAAAAAAGCGGAGCTTCTTTCGGAGCTCCGCGAGGGAACGATACATTCCCAGGAGAATGTTCGTGATTTTTAGTTCGAGCGGATGTTTTTTGCTGCCGACGTTGTCGAAGTGGCGTCAGGTGGAGCGGTTTCGACCGGTTCCGGTTTTACGACTACCGTGCAGGACGCAGACTGTCCGCTGGACAAAAGGGTTGCCGTAATCACGGCTTCACCCGCTGCGACAGCGGTTACGATGCCGCGGGAATTGACCGTCGCCACATCGGTGTCAGAAGATTCATAAAGCGGAATTTCCTGCGAAATATTCGGCTTTATGATCGTATTTAGCTTGGTATTTTTAGTTTCGTTTAGGTAGATTTTTTTCTTCCCAAATTTGACACTGACGGCATACGGCGTCACTTTTACCTTTACTTTTAAAGTGCGCACAACTCGTCCATGGGAATTGGAAATCGTCGCACGAACGTAAGTATTTCCCGGGTTTACAGCAGTCACGACAGCTAGTTTTGGCTGTGTGGTAGAAGTTACCGTCGCTATGGATTCATTGTCTGAGGAAAATACGATGGTCTGGCGCTTCTTTGTATTGTAGAGACGCAGTTTGTACATTCCGTTTTTTGACAATGTAACGGACTTTACATTCATGCGGATATATTTACTTTTTTTCGCTGCGTAAGCATCATTGCCCGGTTCTAATGCACCGACAAAGAGAATGCCGATCAGCAGCCATGAAAAAATAATTTTAATTTTGTGTATCATAATTTACACCATCCTCTGTTTGTTGCTATGAGTGTAACAAGTAGCTATGGCACACTTGTGTCAGAAATAGAAGAAGAAAAACGAGAAATATGTCACAAAATAAACATAAAAATAAAGTAGTCTATAAATAATAGTATAGATGATACGATAAGGAGGATTTTTATGCAGTACATATTGATTGCGGATGATAATGAGGATATCCGGGAAGTGTTGAGTACGTATGTAGTAAAAGAAGGGTTTGAGCCGATCGTTGCAGAAGACGGGATCGAGGCATTTGAGACGTTTAAAAAATGTAATCCGGCAGTTGTGCTGCTTGATATTATGATGCCGGGACTGGACGGCTATAAAGTGTGTCAGAAGATCCGCGAGATCTCGCAGGTTCCGATCATATTGATCACAGCAAAGGGAGAAGACTATGAGCGCGTGATGGGACTCGATATCGGAGCCGATGATTATATTGTGAAACCATTCAGTCCCAATGAGGTAATGGCGCGTGTGCGTGCCGTACTCCGGCGTATGGGACGCAGCGAGGAAGAAAAAGAGAAAAAGGTGCTTACGGTTGGCGACCTTACGATCAATATAGAAGCTTACACCGTATTTGTCGGAACGGAAAAGATTCCGATGACGAAAAAAGAAGTGGAGACGATGTGGATTCTTGCGAAAAATCCGAGCAAGGTATTTACCCGGGATAACCTGCTTGACAGCCTGTGGGGGCAGGATTATTTTGGTGACAGCCGTACCGTAGATTCGCATATCAAGAGACTCCGCGCAAAATTGGATAAAGTGGAGCATCCGGACTGGGAGATCAAGACGATATGGGGACTTGGATACAAATTTGAACTCAATGTCTGATGGGATTAGAACAGGGGAATCAATGTGAAAAAAATATTTTGGAGAGTTGGTCTTTGTTTTGTCGTTACGTTGTTGATCATGACGGCGATCTCAGGCTTGATATTTACAAAATTTAACAGACACAATGTCATGAATGTGTACAAGGACGAGCTGAAAAGCCTTGCACAGAGTGTGTCCAAGCGGATCACGGAGACGATGGCGCACGGGGACACGGATGGCATTCAGGAATATCTTCTTGCGATCGATGATTTTGGTGTGTTTCAAAATACCGATATCTGGATTCTGGCAAATGACAAGGTGGAGGAGCCGCTTAGTGATAGTTTTGTCAATGCAGATATAAATACGATTTCTGCGCAGAGTGATACGCGTACGAAGGCGCTGATCGCGGCGGCGTGCGAGGGAAAGACCCGTAGTTTCAGCGATTATGACCAGATTTACGAGATGGATATGATGCATGTGGCGGCGCCGGTTAAAAATGTGCAGGGTGAAAATGCCGGCGTTGTTCTTGTCAACGGAGAGATGGATTATCGTGAGCGGTCGATCGGCCAGTATCAGAATTATATGGCATTGAGTGTTATCATTGCGCTCGTCGTTGCGCTCAGCGTGTCGGCTTTTTTCTCGCGCCAGCTTGTGCGTCCGATCATACGCATTAAGGAAATTGCACTGCATATGGCGGCAGGCGAATACGCGCAGCAGACGGGAATCCGCAGAAAAGACGAGTTGGGGCTTTTGGCGGACAGTATGGATATTTTGTCGGAAAAATTGGTCGATGCGGAGGAATTCCGTGAAAATCTGGAGCGGAACCGACGGGATTTCTTTTCCAATGTTTCCCATGAACTCCGCACGCCGATCACCGTTGTAAAAGGGTACGCGGAGACTCTGGCGGACGGGTATGTAGATGATCCGGCGAAGCA
>FR894016.1:7451-16929 GCA_000434115.1 Roseburia sp. CAG:309
ATCCGCAAGGAATGTGCGGGCATGGAGCGCCTTGTCGCCGATCTTCTGATCCTGTCAAAGATGCAGAATCCGGATTTTGAGATGAACGTTGAGGTGCTTAATATCATCGCCGTTATGCAGGACGTCATGCGCAGTATGCGTGTCATGTGCGCGGAGCGGAAAATTACGACAGATCTGCAGTATAATGACGAATGTTCCCTGATCGAGGGGGACTACGACCGCATCCGCCAGCTCTTTTTGATCTTGCTGCAAAATGCCGTTAAATATGCGGACGAAGAGACGGAGATCACGATACAGATACACCGCGAGGGCGGCAGACTGCTTGTCAGCATGGAAGATACCGGGATTGCGATTCCGAAAGAAGAGTGGGAAAACGTATTTGAAAAATTTTACCGTGCCAGCAATCACGGAAATAAAGATGGTTCCGGACTGGGTCTGATGGTTGCCAAACACATTGTGGCGAGACATTTTGGAAAAATCTGGGTGACGAGCGACGAAGTGAAAAAAACCTGCTTTTTTATCGAGTTTCCGGAGTGCAGTGAGGAGACATTAAAAGAACTGTAACGAAATTGAGAAAAAAACCGGAAATTGATTGTTAAATACTAGACAATCTCCTTTATTTATGTTATTCTGAATTTGTTATTGAGAATCAGTTAGGATTAAGGATGAAATGGAGGAGAAACATGAGAGGTATTGAGACCCCGATTACAAAAATTCGTCGTCAGGTATTTACGGAAGTAGCAAAAGTTGCATTTGAATCAGACAATATTAATGATGATATTGAAGCGATTCCATACCGCATCACACCATCGGATGTACCTTTATACCGCGACAGCATTTACCGCGAGCGTGCAATCGCAGGAGAGAGAGTGCGTCTGGCTATGGGTATGTCTCTTCGACCGGAAAGTCAGCCGGTACATATTACCAGCGGATTGAATGAAAGTAACATTTCAGATAAATATTATGAGCCACCGTTGATGCAGGTAATTCCATCAGCCTGTGCGGCTTGTGAAGAAAGTGGTTATGAAGTGAGCAACCAGTGCCGTGGCTGTGTGGCGCATCCTTGTCAGGAAGTATGTCCGCGAGGTGCGATCTCCATGGTAAACGGACGCTCTTTTATTGATAAAGAAAAATGTATCAAATGTGGAAAATGTAAGGCAATCTGTCCTTACGATGCCATTGCCAAAAAACAGAGACCTTGTGCGGTAGCATGTGGTGTGAAAGCCATTTCCAGCGACGAACACGGACGTGCACACATCAATGATGAGGTCTGTGTAAAATGCGGTCAGTGTATGGTAAGCTGTCCATTTGGTGCGATTGCAGATAAATCCCAGATCTTCCAGTTGATTCAGGCAATGAAAAAGGGAGATGAAGTTATCGTGGAACTGGCACCGGCTGTTATCGGTCAGTTTGGTACAGATGTCCGTCTCTGGAAGATCAAAGCGGCATTGAAAGAAATCGGTTTTGCTGAAGTTTACGAGGTGGCACTTGGTGCCGATATCGGAGCCATTACCGAGGCAAAACATTATGTGCATGAAGTAACAACCGGAAAACTTCCGTTTTTGCTGACTTCCTGCTGCCCGGCATGGTCCGTTCTTGCCAAGAGAACACTTCCGGAAGAGATGGTAGAGTCCGTGTCCAGCGCGTTGACGCCGATGGTTGCGACAGCTCGTTCCATCAAGCAGAAGCATCCAAATTCACGCGTTGTATTTGTCGGCCCGTGTGCTGCGAAAAAACTGGAAGCTTCCCGTGAATCGGTACGAAGTGATGTAGACTTTGTTATTACCTTTGAAGAACTTGCCTGTATCTTTGAAGCAAAAGGCATTGACATGGAGACTTACGAATGCGAAGAGCCAATCCATAATGCGACAGGAGCCGGACGTGGATATGCAGTTTCCGGTGGTGTTTCCAAAGCTATCGAGGATTGTATTAATGAATATTATCCGGGAACGGACGTACTTATTGAGCATGTCGAGGGACTCAGCGAATGTCAGAAAATGCTTCTTCTGGCAAAAGCCGGAAAGAAGGATGGCTGCCTGATCGAAGGAATGGGCTGCCCTGGAGGCTGTGTTGCCGGAGCAGGAACCAATATCCCGGTTGTTAAGGGAGCGCAGGCGGTTCGTAAGTTTGTGAAAGATTCGACAAAATCACTTCCGCCAAAAGAATATTCCGAGATTGAACTGCCATAAGAGATGGCATGAGAATAGAAAAAGACGGTTTTCGGAGGGAGACCGTCTTTTTTGGGTTAGATTTCCATTGTGCCGTCGGCGAGGTCTTTTGCCATAAAAAAATCATTTTACAAAACCAGCTTCTATAGGTATAATGAGGGTAGCGAAATGAGCAAAGGGGAAAGGAAAATATGAAGACGAAAAATCAAAATATCATTGGAGCGGTGCTGGTTGTGCTGATCATGAGTCTGGTTCCGCTCGTGGTATCTGCTTTTCAATACGAAACAGAGATGGAAGGGTATGCCTGGTTTTCCAATTCCACATCCGGATATGACTTTTTTCTGTTTTGGAAAGGTCAGCTGCTTCTTCTGCTTTGTGCGCTGATGGCTTTTTATGCAGCTGCGAAATGTCTTCTTGTAAAAGAAGGTATGCCGGACAGTAAATTGGAAAAAAAATACATTATTCCGCTGGCACTGTATGCGGTGCTGGCGTTCGAGTCAACCATTTTTTCCAAACATACCGACGCTGCGGTGCGCGGCGGCTATGAACAGTGGGAAGGAATGCTGATCTTAGGTGCGTATGTGGCAGTGTTGTTTTTTGCCTACTGGATCCTTCAGGGGGCGGTGGAACTCCGGATTGTCGCGTATGGACTGCTGGCAGGCGTATTTATTATGGCGCTGATCGGCGGAATGCAGGCGTTTGGACACGATTTTTTCCGGACAGATACCGGAAAAGCATTGATGAATCTCATGTTGGAAAATAAACTCGATTTTAATTTCAATTTTGAAGAGGGCAGAGTGTATGCGACGCTGTATAACCCGAATTATGTAGGATCCTATGTGGCACTTTTGCTGCCGGTCATCCTGTCACTGGTGTCAAAGAAACGGAAAACCGGTGCGGTATTTGTAAGCATTGTGGCGGTAGTTACCTCGGTGCTGCTTGTCGTAATGCTTTTTGGTTCACAGTCGCTGACCGGCTGTATTGGAGTCGTGGCGAGTCTGGTGCTCTTTTTGATTCTCATGATCCCGAATATGAAAAAGAAGCCGCTGCCCTTTGCTATCGGCGGTGTGATCTGTGTGGCAGTATGTGTGCTGATGGTGTTCCGTTATCAGTCGCTTTTCGAATACGGCATTAATAAAATGTTTCATCCGGCACCGAACAATCAGGTAATACGCAGCATGGAGGGAAAAGACGGCATCCTCAAAATGACATTGGACGATGGTGACATTTTAAATCTGAAAGTGAATATTGCAGAGGGAGAATACCGTTACGAAGTGACCGATGAAAAGGGAAAATCTTACAATTTGTATGAAGATGAGACAGCAAACCGTATGAAATTCTCGGACAAAAAATATCAGACCATTGAGATCGAAGAGAAAAAGATAGAATCGAAAAATCAGACCTACAATGGATTTATCATTTATACACCGTCCACGGGACGCAGCTATACCATTGCGATGCAGGGCGAAAAATACGAGGAAGCCGGTGTAAATGAGACGGAATACCGGATTGTTACGCCATTTTACAAACTGGATGAACTGCGTCATATCGAAACTTTTGGCTTTGAGGACACTTTGCACTTTGGTAGCCGCCGTGGTTTTATCTGGTCAAGGACACTGCCGCTTGTGAAAAAATACATTTTGCAGGGTTCCGGACCAAACACATTTATTTATGCGTTCCCAAATGACGATTATGTGGGAATGGTAAATGTTGGGTATGGCGGTTCTCTTGTCACAAAACCACACAATATGTTTTTACAGATTGCAATCCAGACCGGCGGTATTTCGCTGCTGGCATTTCTCGCAATATTTATCATATATTTTATAGAAGGATTCCGTTTGTATTTTCGCAAGACGGAATATTGTTCCTCGGAGATTTTTGGCATCGGAATCCTGCTCGGTACATTTGGCTATCTGGTAACCGGTCTTGCCAATGATTCAACCGTCTGTGTGGCACCGGTGTACTGGTGTCTGCTTGGCGTAGGAATGGCGGTAAACCGTTACAATCGTAACAGGGAACAGCGGAAAGAGGCGAACGAATGAAAAAAATAGTTTTAGCGGCGATCAATGCCAAATATATCCATTCCAATCTGGCAGTGTATTCTTTGAAAGCCAATGCCGGGAAATACGAACAAGACATTGAGCTGGCAGAATATACGATCAATCACCAGAAAGAGGAAATTCTTGCCGGAATTTATCAAAAAAAGCCGGATGTTGTCGGATTTTCTTGCTATATCTGGAACATTGAGTATGTGCTTGATGTGGCAGAAAATCTGAAAAAAATTTGTCCGCAGGTGGAAATTATCCTGGGAGGACCGGAAGTTTCGTATGATGCGGAGAAGGTGCTTCAAAAATATCCGTTTGTGGATCTTGTCATGGTTGGAGAAGGCGAGGTGACATTCCGCGAATATACGGCATATCTGCTGGGAGAAGGGACGGAGAGACGTTCGGACATCGCCGGGCTGTGCTATCGTGGGGAAGACGGAGAAGCAGTATTTACGGCGCCGCGAATGCCGATGAAAATGGACAATCTCGTATTTCCATACCGCGAACTGGAACAGATGGAAAACCGGATCATTTATTATGAAACGATCCGTGGCTGTCCATTTTCCTGTAGTTACTGTCTGTCATCCATTGATAAGACGGTGCGTTTGCGTTCGCTGGATCTGGTGTTTGAGGAGCTGGAATTTTTCCTGAAAAACCGCGTGAAACAGGTAAAGTTTGTCGATCGTACGTTTAACTGCAATCACGAACATGCTTACAAAATTTGGAAATATATTAAAGAACACGATAATGGTGTGACAAATTTTCATTTTGAAATCGGAGGGGATCTTCTGCGGGAAGAGGATTTTGAACTCTTCCGGGGATTTCGTCCGGGACTGATCCAGTTTGAGATCGGGGTTCAGTCCACGAATCTGTTTACAATCGAGGCAATTCGCAGGAAAATGGATCTGACGGAACTGGCAGAACACGTAGAGCGTGTGCGGGGCGGCGGAAATATCCACCAGCATCTGGATCTGATTGCCGGACTTCCCCACGAAGATTATGACTCCTTTCATAAGTCATTTAACGATGTGTACCGGATGCGGCCGGATCAATTCCAGCTTGGATTTTTGAAGGTACTGAAGGGATCGTATATGGAGGAAGTGAAGGACGAATACGAGATCCGTTACCGAAGCAGTCCGCCGTATGAGGTACTGGCGACCAAATGGCTGCCGTACGAGGATGTACTGCGCCTTAAGCAGGTGGAAGAAATGGTGGAGGTGTATTACAACAGTTTCCAATTTCAGGCAACGATGCTGGCAATGGAAAATTATCATGCGGATGCGTTTGAGATGTATCAGACGCTGGGAGAATTTTACGACAAAAAAGGCTATTTTGGTCGGAAACACAGCCGTATCGCGAGGTATGAGATCCTGTGGGAATTCTTGTGTGAGACAGATTGGAGCGAGGAGGCGGGAGAGATTCTGCGCCAGACATTGACGTATGATCTGTATGCGAGAGATTATGTGAAAAATCCGCCGTCATTTGTGCCGGAGCGGACTCACGAATACCAGCAGAAAATTCGCGATTTTCTGGCGAGGGAATCCGAGCAGCCGACGGTGCTTTCCGGCTATGAAAAGTACCAGCCAAAGCAGCTTTTTAATATGATCTATGTGCAGCAGTTTACGGTGGACATTCCAAAGCTGTTAAAAAATGGAAAAATAGAGACGGGAGCGGTGCACTCGCTTGTGTTTGATTATCAAAAGAGGAATCCGCTTACGCATAGTGCCGAAGTGATACGACTGTAGTTATTCAGGAATTTTGCGCTCATACATTCGTGTTTGGGACGTAACTATTCAGGTTCCCCCCTCTTCCACACATTCGCATTTCGAACACTTCGTGTTCTTTTCTCGCTTTGACAAGGCTAAAAATGCTACTTTGAGACAAAAAATCTGAAAATTGGTGTTGTTTTTATCGGCATTTTGTGAGATACTCATATAGAGGGTAATTCTATCATTGGGGAAAGGAAGGATAAAAAGGTCTAATGATGAAACTAGATAACTTTTTTGTAAGTGGGGCGAACGAAGAAGCAGTTGCGATGGCAGAAGCAGTCTTGAACAATGTGAAAGCTTATTCGCCTGTATTGATCTACGCAAAACCGGGGCGTGGAAAGACTCATTTATTGCATGAGATTCAGGACAAATGCAAATCGGCTCTTGCCGGCCAGAAGGTTGCATTTACTACCGGAAGACAGTTTTTGGAAGAAGTGGACCGCACGATCCGCCTTGGCGCAAAACCAAACCAGATCAAGATTTACGATGATGTGGATATCCTGCTTATCGATGATCTGGAAGAGATTTTTGGAAACCGCGAGGCGGAGCAGGTATTTACTAATCTGTTCTTATCTTCCATGAATGAAAAGAAAAAACAGATAGTATGTACATCGTCTGTATTGGCGACCGAATGTGGAAGCAAAGAAATGATTCGCTTTTTTGACCGCGCATGCATGGTTCAGTTGTATGCGCCGGATGAACAGCTCAAACAAAACATTGTCGAGAAGATGGCGCAGCAGTTCACTCTCAAGCTGAATGAAGAAGCAAAACGCTATATCATTGCGCAGCCATTTTCAAGTATCAATCAGATTTTGGGAGATATGACAAAACTGGCAGCGCTTGTGGAGGAAAATCAGCAGATTGACCAGCAGATGTGTCAGAAGTATCATATCGGACAGAGCCGGTAACATCATTTCATGAATAAAAGAGAATCCTTCCATCTTCAACTTTGGAAAAAGATGGAAGGATTTTTATACAGCACAAGTCCGGCAGGCACCGTGAAAAATTGCGGTCAAAAGAATCTGCCGGTATTATAATTCGTCGATTTCGTGGAGAAGACTTTCTTTTCTCGCAATAGGCGAATGTTTAATCTCATCGATCAGATCTGACAGAAGATAATTTTTATGATCTTTTTTGTAAATTTCTGCCAATGAAAGACAGGCAATCCGGTTTTCCGGGTCGTAGTCAAGGCAGAGCCGGCAGGCTTCGGCGGCATGGGTATAATCGTCAGCTTCCAGGTAAGCCCGTCCGAGAGCTGTCAGCGTCTGTAAAAAATTCTGGTATGTCTCGTCATAGGTGGAAAGCGTCTGAAAATTGCCGACACCATAGGCAAGTTTCAGATCTGTGTTTGTATACTCGGACAGATCCATCATTGGTAATTCGATGAGACGGCGCAATGCGTCAAGATAATGAAGGATCGTGTCATTTTTGGCCCCTTCCCAGGGAATCCTTGCGGTATCGGGGGTAAAGAGCGGAAGATGTGAAATATCCTTATTGCGGGTATGATTCGCCTCTTCTTCACGTTGCCAGAAAAGGCTGGATTCTTTTTCCTGTTGTTTCGTTGCCTTGCGCTTTTTGTAATGCATCCATGCGATAAAAATCAGGAAACAGACAAAAAAGGAAGGAAAGCGGAGTGATACCATCATAAAGTAAGTCCTTTCTTTAATGTAATTATTCAGGACACCCCTCTCTCCATATTCGCATTTCGAACACTTCGTGTTCTTTCTCGCCTTTGATAAGGCTAAAAATGCTCATATGGGGAGGGGAGCCCTATTAGGATCTCAATGTATGGAAATCAAAGCCTCTTACGTGCAAGCACGACGATTCATTGATTTCCATACATTGATCCTGAATAGTTACAATATTATATAACTATCAGGAGGATATCAATATGCTTAGCCGTAAAAAACAAAAAATCGTCGCAGCAGTTATCTGCGGAGTGCTTATTGTAGCTATGCTTGCAGGCATTATATTACCTTACGTATGATTGTAATACTTTTTTCAACAATATGCAAGGGAGGTCTTTGAGTGCAGAGAAAAAGAATGCTGCTCGCCTTTGTTGTCATTTTCATGATGTTTGGTATAATCGCCGCGTATACGTATGTTTCGTATGCGAGTCTGCGCCCGAAAGACGGGACGATCTGCGAAGGGGTTACCGTAGAACATGTGGCAGTTGGCGGAATGACAAAAGACCAGGCACGGGAAGCGGTCAGCGAAGAGACGGCAAAAAGGGGAAGACAGGTATTAGAGGTTGAAGTAAGTGGCAGTGTTGTGACGACGACACTTGCAGAAGTGGGGTATACATTTTCGGCGGAAGAATTTTTGGATGAGGCGATGAAAGTCGGCAGAAAAGGAAATCTGATCGAAAATTATAAAGAAATAAAACAAGCCCGGAAAACGGGGGTTTCTTTTGGCATAAACCGTCAGATGGACGAAAAAGTGCTGAAGAAATTTGTAAAGAAAAAATGTAAAAAATTGTGTACCAGTGCGCAGAATGCACAGGTTTCGATGGAAAATGGAGAATTTGTATACAGTGAGTCCAAAGAGGGAATCACACTGGATGTCGCAGCGACCGTTGAAAATATTCAAAAAGCGGTCAGCGAAGCCAAAGACGATACGTCTGCGATTCGTGTGGCGGCGACCGTCGAGGTGGAAAAGCCGGCCATTTCCAAAGAAACAGCGGAACGCTGTAAAGATAAGATTGGAAGCTTTTCGACGACGTTTAATGCCGGCAATGTAAACCGTTCCAAAAACGTGGCAAATGCCGCGAGACTGATCAGCGGTTCCGTCCTTTATCCGGGCGAGACATTCTCCGTTCATGATGCGATCTCTCCGCTGACGGAAGAAAATGGATATTATGCCGCAGCGTCCTATAATCAGGGAAAAGTAGAAGATACCCTTGGCGGTGGAGTATGTCAGGTATCTACGACCTTGTACAATGCCGTGCTCCGCGCAGAATTGGAAGTTGTAGAGAGAAGTCCGCATTCTATGGTTGTCAGTTATGTCGAACCATCGATGGACGCAGCAATCGCGGGGGATTATAAGGACTTTAAATTTAAAAATAATACGGAAGTTCCGATCTATATACAGGGTGGCACATACAACGGAACCCTTTATTTTAATATTTACGGGGAAGAGACACGCAGTGAAGACCGTAGTGTGACCTTTAAGTCAGAAGTTACCGATACGATCGAACCGGGAGCGGATAAGATCACATACGATAAGACAAAACCGGAATCGTACGAGAGCGTGACGCAGGAGGCACATACCGGATACAAAGCCATTCTCTGGAAGATTGTTGATGAAAATGGCAAGGAAACCAAGACACAGGTAAATTCCAGTACGTACGCGGCTTCTCCGCGTTATGTCACAAAGGGCGCGAAGAAAGAAGAGGCAAAACCGGAGGAGACAAAGGCTCCGAAGACAAAGGCAAAGCCGGAAAAAGATACTACGTCGCAAAAGAGAAAAGCGGCGCAGACCGAACGCACGCAGCAGA
>FR894016.1:17040-20742 GCA_000434115.1 Roseburia sp. CAG:309
TGAAAATGGCGGGGGACAGTGATGAAAAAAGGAAAAATTTCACAAAATCAATGGAATCGTTCCGTGGAGAAAAAGATATTGTACCGGAGCAGACGGCTTGTGGAACGACCGTCTGCCGGCAGTGATACATTGATGTACCAGCTGCTTCCGGAGACGATTGTGAGCAGTACGATGTACACCGAGACAAGTCCTGTTGAAATTCTTGGAAAAAAGGCATTTTACAGGATGTACAATGCGCTTTTGGCGGCAGGAACCAGAGCAGAGGGAATGCAGGTACAGCTTCTTCTTCCGGAATCCGCGTCGGAACAACAGATTAAAAATATTATGGGGCAGCTCGGGCAGTATGGGGCTGCCTATGAAGTTGATACCGGAAGAGTACATACTGAGATCAGTGAACTGGTAAAGGCACCGCTTTTAACATTGTCAGGATTTGGAAAACAGTGTGCGAAAGAAACCGGAAGCAGCAGATTTCGACCGGGGCAGCAGATTGTTATGACAAAATGGGCAGGAGCTGCCGGCGCGGCAGAACTGGCATATAAGGAAAAAGAATCGCTGGTAAAATATTTTCCGGCGGTTTATGTAGACGAGGCAATTGAATATTTATGGGAGAAGACAGGTGGTGAACCGTTGTTTTCGATAGAAAAAGAGACAAAACTGGCAGGAGACATGGGTGCCCGGGCATTTCACAATGTCGCGAAAAACGGCGTATTTGGTGCTTTGTGGGAACTGGCGGAGTTGTCCCATGCCGGACTGGAAGTGGATTTTGAGGCAATTCCCGTCCGGCAGGAGAGCATTGAGATCTGTGAGCGGTATGGCATAAATCTTTATGAGACAGATTCTCTCGGAAGTCTGCTGATCGGCACAGAACACGGAGAAGAACTGGTGCACCGGCTGCGGGCAGAGGGGATTCCTGCTGATGTCATCGGACGAGTGACGGACGGAAACGACCGAACCATCTGCCGGGGCGAAGAAACACGATTTTTAACACCACCATAATTACAAATATTGGAAAATAAGGAGGCGCATTATGCTACAGGAAGAATTATTGCGAATTATGTCGAAAAATGCAAAAATTTCGACGGAAGATATGGCGGCGATGCTCGAGGCATCCGAAGAGGAGATTCAGAAAACCATTGCGAAGATGGAGAAAGAGGGCATCATCTGTGGGTATCCGGCGCTGATCAATTGGGATCGCACCGATAATGAGATGGTAACGGCGCTGATCGAAGTCAATGTGGCACTCCACCGTGAAACCGGATTTGATAAAGTTGCCGAGCGCATTTACCAGTTTGATGAAGTTGAAAGTGTATATCTGATGAGCGGAAGTTTTGATCTTACCGTAATTCTCGAAGGAAAGAGTATGAAAGAAGTGGCAAGATTTGTCACTACCAAACTTTCGCCGATTGAAGAAGTAGTCAACACCTCAACCTTTTTTGTATTGAAAAAATATAAAGAACATGGTCTTTTGATGGTGAAAGAGAAAAATGAACAAGAGAGGATGCTGATCACACCATGAGAAACCCACTGTCAAAAACTGTAATGGAGTTAGAACCATCGGGAATCCGCCGTTTTTTTGATGTGGCAAATACGATGGACAATGTTATATCCCTGGGTGTAGGAGAACCGGATTTTGATACTCCGTGGCACATCCGCGAAGAGGGAATTTATTCACTGGAAAAAGGAAGAACCTATTACACGTCCAATGCCGGACTTCTACCGCTGAGACAGGAGATCAGCCGGTATCTGCATGACCGCTTTGAACTGCCATATGGACCGGACGAGATTCTGGTTACGGTCGGAGGAAGCGAGGCAATTGATATCTGTATGCGTGCGATGCTTGATCCGGGCGATGAGGTTATTTTGCCGGAACCATGCTTTGTATCCTATCTTCCCTGTGTACGCATGGCAGGAGGCACACCGGTACGCATTTCCCTAGAGGAAAAGGACGAGTTTAAATTAACCGGAAAGAAATTGAAAGAGGCAATTACAGACAAGACAAAGATTCTTGTAATGCCGTTTCCAAACAATCCGACCGGAGCGATCATGACCGCGGAGGAATTGCAGGTCATTTCCGATATTTGTAAAGAACACGATATTTTTGTTATGTCCGATGAGATCTATTCGGAATTGAGTTATAAAGGAAAACACGTTTCCATCGCCAGCATTCCGGGGATGGCAGAGCGGACCATTGTGATCAATGGATTTTCGAAATCCTTTGCCATGACGGGATGGCGTCTTGGTTATGCAGCAGGTCCGAAAGAGATCATTAAGCAGATGGTAAAGATCCATCAGTATATCATCATGAGTTCGCCGACGACAAGCCAGTATGCGGCGATTGAGGCATTGAAAAATGGTATGCCGGATGTTGAACGGATGCGCGAGGCTTATAACCAGAGACGGCGGTTTCTTGTGAAAGCACTGCGTGATATGGGACTTCCATGTTTTGAGCCTTACGGTGCATTTTATGTTTTTCCAAATATTAGCAAATTCGGAATGACAAGTGAAGAATTTGCGACACGGCTTCTGCACGAAAAACGAGTGGCTGTCGTGCCGGGAGATGCCTTTGGAAAATGTGGAGAGGGCTTCCTTCGAATCTCCTACGCATACTCTATCGAAGACCTGAAAAAGGCATTGGAAAAGATCAAGGAATTTATAGACACTTTATGATAATTATGTTATAATACTATGCATACGATGTCGATGAGAAAGGAGAAAAAAAGATATGGCTACATTAAATGCAGAGCATATTAATCCTTTTTTAATGGCTGCAAAGAAAGTGTTTCAGGATATGTGTTTTGTACAGGTGCAGATACAGAAACCTGGATTAAAAGAGGCGAAGTTTGGAAAAGGAACTTGGGTTATCATAATTGGAGTGACGGGTGAGATGAAAGGCCAGGTGCTGCTGGCAATGTCTGAGGAAGATGCTTGCAGTATTGCTTCGAAGATGTGTATGATGGAAATAAAAGAAATCGATGATTTTGCTGCCAGTGCATTGAGCGAACTTGGTAATATGATCATGGGAAATGCGTCTACCGTGTTTTCCTCCAACGGAGTTGGAATCGATATTACCCCGCCGACTTTATCACATGGTGAAGTCAGTTTTACAAATACATATACAAAAAATCTTTGTGTACCACTTACATTCGACACGACAACGGTTGAATTGTATCTGGCATTAAAACAGGATTAGGGAGGCAGTATGTTAAATATTGTATTGTTGGAACCGGAAATTCCTGCCAATACAGGAAATATCGGGCGTACCTGTGTGGCAGCAGGTGCCAGACTTCATCTGATCGAACCGATGGGGTTTCAGATCAATGAAAAGCAGGTAAGGCGTGCAGGGTTGGATTATTGGGACAAATTAGATTATACCATTTATGACAGTTACCGGGATTTTGTGGAGAAGAACCCCGGTATTAAGATTTATATGGCGACGACAAAAGCACGCCATGTCTATTCGGATGTGGCTTTTGAGGATGACTGCTATATCATGTTTGGAAAAGAGAGTGCGGGAATTCCGGAAGAACTTTTGGTTGAGAATCAGGAAAACACGATTCGCATTCCGATGTTTGGTGAGATTCGTTCACTGAATCTTGGTAATTCCGTAGCGATTGTTTTATACGAAGCGCTGCGCCAGCATGGATTTGAGAATCTGAATAAACAGGGGAACCTTCACCGGCTGTCCTGGGATAACTAAAAAAA
>FR894016.1:20784-32988 GCA_000434115.1 Roseburia sp. CAG:309
GAAGAGCAATGGAAAGGGCGAAGAAAGAAAACAAACAGCGTCAGGGCATTTCTCTTAAATATAAGGGGATGTTATTGACAGCAATCATGATTTTTGTTGTAATTGGGGCGACACTTGCATTGGCGACACCACGAATTGAGAGTAACATGACGGAGACGATCCATTCGTATATGAATGATATCGTAGTGACAAATGGAAGAAGTCTTGATGTGGAAGTAAAAGCACATGGAATCCGTGTTGCACTTTCGGAAAGCAAACTGCGGGAACTTTTTTCCAAAGTAAAAGTAAAAGATATGGAAAGCAGTTATGCTTATGTAGTTGCCGGAAACGGTACGATGCTGTATCATCCGAAAGCAGATAAGATTGGAAAACCGGTAGAAAATGCTGTCGTAAAAGATTTGGTATCGCAGATTGAGAAAGATCAGATTCCGAAGCCAGATGTAGCGACTTATGATTTCGGAGGAACGACAAAGTATGCCGGATATTATGTGGATGAAGATGGTCAGTATATTGTGATCGTATCAGCAGATGAGAGCGAAGCGCTTTCCGGCGTAACAAAAACCGTTCGAGTTATAATCGGAGCCGGAATAATCTGTGAAATTCTTTGCATGATTATTGCGTTTTTATGTTTCCACCGTCTGTTTGATCCGCTGAAGAGGATTGCATATCAGGTAGAACGACTGGGTAATCTGGATCTGAAACATACCGGTGAATTGGATAAATTGGCAAAAAATGGCGGTGAAGTAGGAATGATGGCACGATCTGTTATCGGGGTACAGGGCAAACTTTCCGATGTCGTAACCGAATTGAAGACGGAAAGTCAGCATTTATTTGCTTCATCAAATCAATTAAGCGGAAATGCGGCGGTGACCGCGGAAACAATCGGACAGATCAGTTATGCGGTGCATGACATGGCAGAGGGAGCATCTTCCCAGGCAAATGATACACAGACAGCGACGGAAAGTGTTATTGTCATCGGTAATATGGTTGATGAGACAAATCAGGAAGTGGCAAAACTTCGTGAAAATGTTGAAGTGATGAAATCTTCCGGAGAAAAAGCAGAGCAGACACTGGAAGAGTTAGAAGAGATCAACGAAGAGGCAAAACAGTCTATCGTTGAGATTTACAATCAGACAAATACAACCAACGAGTCGGCACAGAAGATCAAAGATGCGATCACATTGATCACATCGATTGCAGAAGAAACAAATCTTCTTTCCCTCAATGCTTCGATCGAGGCAGCGCGTGCCGGGGAACAGGGACGTGGTTTTGCCGTAGTAGCAAGCCAGATCCAGAAATTGGCAGAACAGTCCAACGAATCCGCAATGCAGGTTCAGCAGATTGCCAATATGCTCATGCAGGATTCCGATCAGGCAGTTGAGATTGTGGATCGCGTCAAAGAGATCATGGATACGCAGAATGTCAAGATGAATGTTACCGGAGAAATGTTCCAGAAGGTACAGGATGAGATTGAAGCCTCGATGGAGAGCATCAATACGATTTATCAGAAGACTGAGAAAATGGACCAGGCAAAGACAGAAGTTGTGGATGTGGTACACAATCTGACCGCAATTGCAGAAGAAAATGCGGCCGGTACCGAAGAAACTTCCGCATCTGTTACAGAAGTCAATGACATTGTAGAGGACATCTCAAGCAATGCAAAACAGCTTCATGATGCTGCACAGAAGATTGAAGACCACATGAATAAATTTGACGTTTAAGAGAACGGATTTATATAAAAAATAAGAGGTTTCCTCATTATGAGGAGGCCTCTTATTTTTTGGAATGATAGTAACTATTGTTAGATTCTGAATCGTTACGAATGATATTTCAATGTAAAGACAAATTCGGTTCCGACACCGACGGTACTTACGACGTTGATCGTCTGATTGTGTGCCTGTATGATCTCTTTGGAGATGGAAAGCCCAAGTCCGGTTCCGCGCTTGTCTTTTCCACGGGAAATATCAGTTTTATAAAAGCGGTCAAATACTTTGTTCACAGATTCTTTCGGAATTCCAATGCCGGAGTCTTTGACGGAAACAAATACTTTTGTTCCCTTTTTCCGTAAACTGATCTTAATCTCAGAATTGTTGTAGCTGAATTTAACTGCATTGTCGATCAGGTTATATAACACCTGATGAATCTTGCTTTCATCTGCTTCCACGAGCAGTTCTTTCTGCGTATTAAAATCCAGAACAAACGAGATCTCCCTCTTTGCCGCTGTTCCTTCCAACGTATTTACTGTTTGAATAATTGTCTCACAAATATTAAAGGTTGTGATGTCAAGAAGCACATTGTCGCCGTTAAATGAATTTAATTCCAGCAGATTGGAGGTTAGATTCGTAAGCCGGTCAGTTTCCGATAAAATAATATTCAGGTACTTTTCCTGTGCTTCGTAAGGAATCGTACCATCAAGCATTGCCTGTGCGTACCCGTGAATCGATGTAAGCGGCGAACGAAAGTCGTGGGAAATATTGGAAATAAATGCGCGCTGGTAGTCGTCGAAGTTATTCAGGTCTTCCGCAATTATATTCAATGCATCGGCAAGATCACCAAATTCATCGGAAGTGTGAAGGGTGACCGGTTCATTTTTCTGATGAATGGAAAAATGCTTTGCTGCATTGCACAGCCGCCGTAGCGGGATGATATTCATGGCGTAGATCAGGAAAAAAGATACTGCCAGAACTCCACCCATCATAAACAAGATGGAGTCGAGCAGATTGAAATAATATTGCAGCCGCTCCGCAATGTATCCGCTCGTAAGTGCCTCATTTTCCATCGCGGCCGCCATCAGACTATTGCGGACAAGCGCAAAGACAAGCGTGTGCGTCAGGTAATAGGATGACGTAAAAATGCACAGGTAGAGGAGGATCAGTTTTTTTCCAAATGTCAGGCGAATTCGATTTCTCATAATGATCAGCCTTTCTTTGTTTCAAATTTATAGCCAATGCCCCATACGGTAGCAAGGCGCCATTCGTCGTGGTCTTTGATCTTTTCGCGCAGTCGTTTGATATGAACATCGACGGTACGTGTATCGACGACGTATTCGTAACCCCAGATGCGGTCGAGAAGCTGTTCTCTTGTAAATACCTGATTTGGATGTGTGGCGAGAAAATACAAAAGTTCCAGTTCTTTTGGCGGCATTTCGACCGGATGGCCCATATATACAACAGAATAGTTTGACAAACTGACGGTAAGATCGGTGTATTGTATCGTCTCAGTGCCGGATTCGGTGGCAGCCGACGGAGCTGCCGGGGCATTTCCTGTCGTCTGATAACGCCGTAAAACGGCTTTTACGCGTGCCACCAGTTCTTTGGAATCAAAAGGTTTGATGATGTAGTCATCGGCACCAAGCTCCAATCCCAGCACTTTGTCAAAAACCTCTCCCTTTGCCGAGAGCATGATGATCGGAACGGTGGAAGTTTTGCGGATCTCGCGACACACATCGTATCCGTCAATGCCCGGAAGCATGATATCAAGCAGGATCAGATCCGGTTGAAAGGAAGCATTTTTCTTCAATGCCTCTTCGCCGTCGTGTGCCTGCATACACTGGAAACATTCTTTGGTTAAGTATAATTCAATCAACTCTGCAATGTTGGCGTCGTCGTCAACAATCAGTATTTTTTGTTTTTCTGCCATGGAAGTCATCCTTTCTTATTTGAACTCTGCCACAGTCACGCCGTAGCCGCCCTCACCGTATTCTCCCATACGATAGGTTTTGATGTATTTACTCTTTTTCAAATGCGCCTGCACGGCATTTCGCAGAGCACCGGTTCCGACTCCGTGGATAATGGTGATCTGGTGCAGTTTGGCAAGGTAAGCATCGTCAAGGTATTTATCCAAAAGTGCAATTGCCTCGTCAACCGTTTTTCCGATAAGATTGATGCTGGAGGAAACCTGAAGTGACTTCATCATTTTGATCTTTCCGGCACCGGAACGTTCACGAAGCTGTTCTTTCCGGTTCTGCAAGGTCTCTTCTTCGAGAAGTTCCAGATCATCCACATTGACTTCGGAACGCATAATGCCCATTTGTACGAAGCATTTTCCTTTGGCATTTGGCAGCGACATCACCGTACCTTTTACCCCCATGGAATGCACCATGACAAGGTCGCCGACGGAAAGCTTTCCCGGAGCTGTCTTTGGACGGTTTCCCTTTTGCTTCGTTGTCAGTTTTTCTCCGGTTTTCTTGAGCTGCTCGCGGATCGCAGAACGCTGGCGTTCCATATCGCTGACATTTCCTTTGCCGCCATCCATCCATTTATTGTATTTGCGGATGGAATCGTCCGCCATGTCTTTTGCCTTCTGTAATATCTCATTGGCTTCTTCATTTGCACGGCGCAAAATCTTTTCTTTTGCTTTATCAATTCGTTCATTTTTCTCTGCCAGTTTTTTCTTCTGCCGCTCGATTTCTTCGCGGTAAGCAGCCGCTTTCGCACGTTCTTCTTCCAATTCTTTCCGTGTGCTTTCGAGCCCGGTCACAACGTCCTCAAAGGATTTGGAATCTTCGTCGACGAGGGATTTTGCTTTCTCAATAATTTCGTCGGAAATTCCCAGTTTGCTGGAAATCGCAAAGGCGTTACTTTTTCCAGGAACGCCGATGAGCAGACGGTAGGTCGGCTGCAGGGATTCCACGTCAAATTCGCACGAAGCATTTTCTACGTGATCTGTCGAAAGGGCGTAGATCTTCAGCTCGCTGTAATGTGTCGTCGCCATCGCGGTCACATTTCGCTGTAAAAGATTGTCAAGAATGCTGATGGCAAGTGCCGCACCTTCGACCGGATCGGTTCCGGCACCAAGTTCATCAAAAAGTGCAAGCGTATTTTTATCCGCACGTTTCAGGATCGAAACGGTGTTTGTCATGTGCGAGGAGAATGTACTCAGGCTCTGCTCGATACTCTGCTCATCCCCGATGTCTGCGTACACTTCGTGAAATACGCGCAGATGAGAGCCGTCAAACGCCGGAATATGGAGCCCCGCCTGTCCCATCAAAGTAAATAAGCCGACGGTTTTCAGCGAAACGGTCTTACCGCCGGTGTTTGGGCCGGTGATGATGAGAAGCCGGTAATCTTTTCCCAATGTGACATCAATCGGCACAACGCGGTCGCGCGGAATCAATGGATGCCGTCCTTTTTTGATCTCTATATAATTGTCGTCGAAAATCGGTTCGCTTCCCTGCATTTTTTTGGATAATTTTGCCTTTGCAAAGATGAAGTCAAGTTCTGCCAGCAAAATGACATCGCGCTCAAGTCCCTCGGTTTCCGGCGCGCAAATACTGCTGATGGAAGCAAGGATTCGCTCAATTTCTTCCTGTTCTTTCATCGCAAGTTCGGCGAGATCGTTGTTCAATTTGACAATTGCCATCGGTTCGATGAAAAAGGTGGAACCGGTGGAACTCTGATCGTGGATCATTCCCTGAAATGCGGATTTGTATTCCTGCTTTACCGGCAGACAATATCTTCCATTTCGCATGGTAACAATGTTATCACGCAACATGTCTCCCGACGAGTTGACGGTTACAGACAGCTGCTCCCGGATTTTGTCATTTGTCGTTTTCATCGCCCGGCGGATGCGTTTCAATTCGCTGCTTGCATCGTCGCTGATCTCATCCTCGGATAGGATACAGCGGCTGATCTCGCGGCGGATCTCCGGAAACGTCTGAAGTCCGTTGAAGCGCCCGGACAAAAAGTCGGTTTCCTCGTCCTTTTTATCAAATTCAACTGCCCGCTTGGCGGCTTCCAAAAGAGCCCCAATCCGCAGAAGTTCACCAGCTCCCAGTGTCCCACCTTTGGCAAGCGGCACAAGGCTTGGGCGGATGTCTGTCAACCCATGAAAGGATAGCGCCCCATGATGAAAGAGCCTTGTCAAAGCGTGGCTTGTCTCCGCCTGCATCGCCACAATTTCCCCACGGTCCGACGACGGACGAAGCCGCCTCGCGCTGTCCTTTCCGAGCGCAGAATCGGCCTCTTCCACGAGCATATCTATGATTTTGTCATATTCTAATGTCTTTAAAACTTTTTTATTCACAATCTAATCTCCATTCCAGTGCTTTGCACGAGTGTCTCAAACGATGTTCCGCAGGCATGCAAGCATGCCTGGAAACATACGATGATACCCTGTATTGTACCATACCAAAGGCGGGGTTACAATGGGTTTGGCGAAAAAATTCGTTTTTGGAAGCGTGGCGGAAAAAGGCAGCGTAAAAAGGGAAACTCGGCGAAATCCGTTGCCTCCCCGCCACGGAGCAGGGCTAAAAGGCAACGCAAATGGGGGAAGTCGCCAAAACAATACCCAATGGCTGATGCAGCAGTTTGAGTATGTCAAGACCTTGGACGAAGAGTAGTTTATGTATTGGATGTGGAAGCATTCCGGAATTTTCAAGGGCTACAGCAAGACCGCGCAGGAGTTCCTTACCAAATATCGTCAGCTCGTCCTTGAAGGAATGCGGAATGACGCGAAAAACAATCTCAATTTTCTTTTGGCAGAAAGCGGATTTCAGACGTGGAAAAAACGGCATTTTTATCGGAGCTCGGCAAATGAACTTGAGCAGATCAAGAAGTATATTCGTTCCAATGAACGCTCGAAAAATCCTGACATTTCGGAACATTTGGCAAAAAATATTTTGGAACTTGCGAAAATGGCATATTCGGAGACTGGCCAGAATACGAAACTGCTGGCAGAATTATTTGAATCCCCAGCCAGCACAATGACGCACAAATATCTTTCGGATCTTTTTCATATTCCGGAGCGTAATGAAATGCATATCCGCAGCAGACAGGCAATCCAAAAACTTGAAAAATATGCCAATGATCTGTTATGTGGCACAGCAGCGGTACCGTACCAAAATTGCCGACACTGTGGAAACTTACAGTCAGAGCGAGGCGAAAAAAGTATTTTTGGATATGGCAAATGCAGTTCTGATCGCCTGCAATATGCCGGCTGTCAACGAAAAGTACCGTTATGACAAACAGCTTTTACAGAGTTTTCAGGAGGAAGAGGTGTGATGCAATTTAAAAGAAAACCTTGATTTTGTCACAAAAAGCCTGTACAATGAAGAATGCAATATAAAGTGAAGTTTTTCATTGTCAGAAAGGAAGAGTAAAAATGACAAAGTTTAAGAAGTATGTGAGTATTCTTTTGAGCGTGTCTTTGATTGCCGGCATTGCGCCGATGGACGCGCAGGCGAAAACTGTGGAAGATAAAAAAGCAGTAGTACAAACGATAAATGAGAAGGAAACGATGACAGCGCAGGCAGAGACCGGATCTTCGGAGACGGCAGCACCAAGTGAGAGCCCGAGTGCAACTCCGTCAGCAAGTGCCAGTGCGGCGCCGAGCACGCCACCAAGTGCTGCACCGACGGCGACACCGGTTATCCCATCGCAGGGGAAAGTGGTTGTGGATGCAGAAGATGCATTTTCGACGACAGCCGGCAGTGATGGAAAGACGTGCACGATTTCCGGATACAAAGGAAATGCGGCAGTGACGACATTGTATATTCCGAAGGAAATGGGTGACAAAGAAGTGACAGCGATCGCAGCAAATGTATTTGCGGCCTGCCCATATTTGAAAAATGTAGTGATCAAAAATGACATTGACATTGCAGCCGGTGCTTTTCCGGCAGGCACAGAGATTTGGGCAAAATCCGGTGCGAAAGCGCAGACTTATGCACAGGCGAACGGCCTTACATTTCACCCGCTCGACAGCACGGCAAGCTTGACAGGCAAGAAAGATGCTTCATTTACAAAAGGTACATTAACATGGACTGCCGTAAATGGTGCAGTTTCATACAATGTTTACCGTAAAAAAGCAAAAGGAAAATATTCCCTGTATAAAAATGTAAACACCTTGACGTATACCAATGAGAAATTGGCAGCAGGAGCTACTTATACTTATAAGATCCGCCCGGTATTTACGGCCGCTGACGGCGAAAGCATCGAAGGTGTGGATTCGAAAGAAGCCGCTATCGCATTGACACCGGCAAAAGTGAAAAAACTGAAAGCAAAAGGTATCCGCGGAGGCATTCAGGTCCGCTGGGCGCGCAATAAAAATGTGACCGGCTATCAGGTATTTATGAAGGTTCATGTCAAAGGATTTAAGACTTCGTTTAACCGCGTGAAAACAATTAAGAAAAATAAAGTGACAGGATACCGCTGTAAAATGCTGGTTCGCGGCATGAAATACAGTTACCGTGTGCGTGCATTTAAGACAATTAAGGGCAAAAAGATCTTCGGACCATTTGTGATGGTCACAGCAAAAGCAAAATAAGGAAAGAGAGCAAAATATGTATTATTTGAACGATTATCGAGAAGGACAAAAATTAGTTGGAACGTACCTTTGTAAGTCCAAACAAATCTTAAAGACGAAGGCAGGAAAGACGTATTATTCGTTGATCCTGCAGGACAAGACCGGCACGGCAGATGCCAAGATCTGGGAACTTGGACGTGGCATCGAAGATTTTGAGACAATGGATTATATTTACTGTGAAGGTCTCGTGACGAGTTTTCAGGGAAATATTCAGATGAATATTTCACGTGTGCGCCGCAGTGAAGAGGGCGAATATGATCCGGCGGATTACATTCCGACGACGGATAAAGACATCAAAGAAATGTACGCCAAAGTGGTGGCATATGTGAATAGTGTGAAAAATCCATATCTTTCCAAATTGCTGAAAATGTTTTTTGTTGAAGATAAGGAATTTGTCAAAGAATTTTGCAAACATTCTGCGGCAAAAAGTGTACATCACGGCTTTATGGGCGGACTTCTCGAACATACCCTGAGTGTGACAAATATGTGCGAATATTTTGCGGGTGCCTACCCACTCATTCACCGTGACCTTCTGATCACGGCGGCATTGTTCCATGATATGGGGAAAGTCGACGAAATTGCGCCATTTCCACGCAATGATTATACCGATGACGGACAGCTTCTCGGCCATATTTTTATCGGCGCACAGAAAATTTCTGCGGCAGCAGCCGGCATCCATGGATTTCCGAAAAAACTGGAAAACGAACTGGTTCACTGCATTTTAGCACATCATGGAAAATTGGAATTTGGTTCCCCGAAAGTACCGGCATTGATGGAGGCAATGGCACTTCATCTCGCGGACAATGCAGATGCGAAATTGCAGACATTGACGGAAGTATTCCATCAGGCTGGCGACAATATGGAGTGGCTGGGATTCAACCGCATGTTTGAGAGCAACCTGCGCCAGACATCACCGGAGGAATAATCGATGGATTTTAAGAAAAATCAGGAAGTAATCTTAAAAATAGACGATCTTGGAAATAACGGAGAGGGCATAGGCCATGTAGATGGCTATGCTCTTTTTGTCAAGGAAGCATTGCCGGGTGAGACCATACGCGCGGGCATTATGAAATGCAAGAAAAATTACGGATTTTCGAGGCTTTTGGAGGTGCTGGAACCTTCTCCGGACCGTGTCGAACCGCAGTGCCCGGCGGCGCGTCCGTGCGGCGGCTGTACCTTGCAGCATTTATCGTACAATGCACAGCTTAGGTACAAAGAGAACAAAGTAAAAAATTGTCTTACGCGCATCGGCGGCGTGGATCTTACCACCGTGGAATGGCTCCCAATCCTCGGGATGCAGGAGGAAACCCCATGGCATTACCGCAACAAAGCTCAATTCCCGGTACGCGAGCAATTGGATGAAAATGGAAAACCACACGCGGTGACAGGATTTTATGCCGGGCATTCGCACCGCGTTATCCCAATGACGGACTGCGCGATTCAGGCTCCGATCATGTGTGAGATCCTGAAAATCGTGCTTGCGTGGATGGACAATAACAACATTCCCGCGTATAATGAAGAACACCGGACAGGACTTGTGCGCCATATTTATATCCGCACCGGCTATCACACCGGTCAGATCATGGTCTGCCTCGTCCTTAATGTACCAAATAAAAAGAAAATGGGGATAAACGAGGACAAATTCACTCTGCTTGTGGATAACCTCACAAAAATCGATGGCATGACAAGCATCTGCCTGAATTTCAACCCCGAAAATACCAATGTAATCCTCGGCGAAAAGACGATCACTCTTTGGGGAGAAGACGCGATCGAGGATACGATCGGACATATCCGCTACCGCATCTCCCCACAGTCATTTTATCAGGTGAATCCGGTTCAGACCGAAAAATTGTACCGTACTGCCCTTGAATTCGCGGACATTAAACCCGGCGAGACAGTGTGGGATCTGTATTGCGGCATCGGAACCATTTCCCTTTTCATCGCCAAAGAACTTGACAGTGCCGGCGAAGTGATCGGCGTCGAAATTGTGCCGGAAGCCATCGAAAATGCGAAGGAAAATGCCCGCCGGAACAACATCACAAATGCCCGCTTCTACGCCGGCGCAGCAGAAGAAGTTGTTCCAAAACTCATCTCTGCGGACGGCAGCGAATCTGCCAAAGCGGATGTCGTCGTCGTTGACCCGCCGCGCAAAGGATGCGACCAGACACTCCTTGACACGATCGTCCGCATGTCGCCAAAACGCATCGTTTATGTAAGCTGCGACCCGGCAACGCTCGCCCGCGACGTGAAGGTGCTGGCAGCGAAAGGGTACGAAGTAAAGAAGGCTCAGACGTGCGACATGTTCCCAATGGGTGGGCATGTGGAGACTGTGGTGTTGATGTCAAGGAAAGATAAATAAGAACCAGAAAGCGGCGTATTTCCGGCTTTTTCGGTAGTTAGGAGGTAAGGCCTGACCTCTGAAAAGGCTCGGTTATTTTATATGGAAACATATCTACTGCGAAAATGTGTGTCAGGTTGTGACCTCGGATTAGATAACGTAAATTGAGTTAGCGGATTAGATGTCGGGCATTTTTGAGCAAGAGCTGAAAACTGGCAACAAATCCGGCAACTCGACCATTTGGAGTGGTTATAGGCAGTAGAATAGATGTCAAGGAAGGAGGCTGTATTTTTTATGGAAGAAAATTTGGTTCATAGTAGTTTGGACTTTTTAAAAGTACTTGAAAGATTTACGCTTGAAAGTAAACTCTTAGCTTGTCAAAAGTATTCCAGTAGGATAATGACATGTTCGCAAGTGGATATGGTTAAGGCTTACGAAGAAAATATAATGCCGTGGGAGATTGAAGCGTTTGCAGCATATTCCATTGTTTATGATACCAATGATGCTACGGAAGAGTTAGATGGAAAAACGTTCGCAGATACCATCACACTTATAAGAAATTATTGGCATAGCGGCTTAATTACAGCGGAAGAGAATGGTGAGTATCCTGAAGCGTTTATGATGGTATCCGCATTACAGCAGTTTCCTGTGCAAGGCGTATTTCTTCAGAAACTATATAGATATCATTACTTCTTTACTTTCCAAAATGACAGACTGGATATGAGAAAAGTATTTTTTGATAAGATGGGAGTCAATTATGAACAATTAGAAGAATTTGCTTTTCTAGTATTTTTAGGGTTTAGTAAAGAAGCCCAAGATACGATTCCACCCATAGAACTACAAAAGGTTTTAACAAAGGCTTTTAAGGATAAAGATGTATTGCATTTATTATCTATTGAAAAGGAAGAATACAGGAAACAATTATTTTCGCTGTATGCTGATAATATAATAGACCAGTACTATGGCCTGAAAATACAATATCTTTATCCATTTATATCAGGGCAAGATTTTACTTACGTACCATCACCTTATCTCGTAGTAAATGCGGTAACAGAATCGATGCTAAATCGCATAACATTAAGAGATAACAAGCTTCGTAGAGCAATAGGCAAAGAAGTAATTGAATCATATTTATATGATATTGTTGGACAACTTGATACTATTTCTTGGATTTCTCCAGAAATAGCATATAAAAAGGGGAAAGCTAATTTGTTGACTTCCGATGTTATTGCGGCAGAGGGTGATGCAGTTATTTTCTATGATACAAAGGCAATTACACCAAGCTTGAAACTGAGAAAATTTGATGCTGCCGAAATAGAAGATGATATAAAGATATATGCCGAAGATGTAATTCAGATTTATAATCAGATTAATAATTACCTAAACGGGCTATTCCAGTTGGATAAAGCGTATTCAAAAGAAAACATATATGGTATTGTGGTTGTGCTAGAGGATGCCGTTGTTTCTAGAAAAAAAGTCTACGAAAAAGTGTGCAATATCCTTCAAGATGCAGTCAATGTATCTGAAGAGGAGAAGAACTATATTTGTAGCCACATCAAGATTCT
>FR894017.1:0-9552 GCA_000434115.1 Roseburia sp. CAG:309
CGCTCAGGCACAGCCGCAGCAGACAGCACAGCCACAGCAGACAGCCGCGCAGCCTCAGCAGGCAGCACCGTCGGCAGCGGAAGGCTGGACTTGTTCTTGTGGAAAGACCGGAAACACCGGAAAATTCTGTATGGAATGTGGTTCGCCAAAACCGGAAGAACCAGCGGGCTGGACTTGTTCCTGCGGAACGTTGAATCAGGGAAAATTCTGTATGAACTGTGGAGCAAAGAAACCGGAAGGTGCGCCATTGTATCGTTGCGATAAGTGTGGCTGGCAGCCGGAAGATCCATATCATCCACCGAAATTCTGTCCGGAATGCGGGGATATTTTTGATGAAAATGACATCCAGTAATGAGAATGGAGGAAAAAATGAACCAGCAAGAGGAAAATTTTGACAATATTAACTTTGCAGAGACCAAAGATGAAACCGATAAAAAATGTCCGCAGTGTGGCGGAATCATGGATTTTGATCCCAAGACCGGACATATGAAATGTGGTTTCTGCGATTACGAAGAAGAGATCGCCGTGTCGGAGGAAGAACCGAAAAAGGCAGAAGAACTGGACTTTGATCTGGTTGATAAGACGGCGAATAAAAACTGGGGGGCGGAAAAGAAGACGGTAATCTGTGAGGCATGTGGAGCAGAAACGATCTACGATGCGCTTCAGACATCTGCGGTTTGTCCTTTCTGCGGATCCAACCAGGTGATGGAGGCAAACGATCAGGATACGATCGCACCGGGAGGAGTTGTGCCGTTTCAGGTAAATGACAAAGATGCTTCCCGTCTCTTTAAAGAATGGATCAAAAAGAAATGGTTTTGTCCGCGTCTTGCCAAAGAAAGTGCGCGACCAAAAAGTTTCAACGGAATCTATCTTCCGTATTGGACCTTTGACACCAATACATTTTCGACATATACCGGTCAATATGGTATCGATCGGGAAGTGCAGGATGACGATGAACATAGCCATACGGAGACAGACTGGTATTCGACCTCCGGTACATACAACGAGTTTATCGATGACGAATTGATTCTCGCATCGGACCGCCACGATTCCAACATGCTTCATAAACTGGAGCCGTTTGATACGGAAAACAATAAGGCTTACAAGCCGGAATACGTAGCCGGATTTGTGGCAGAGCGTTATGCACTTGGTGTAAAAGATGCCTGGAAACAAGCGAAAAAAGCCATTTCGGCAAAATTGAAACGCAATGTCGAAGATAAGATTGAAAATGAGCACAATGCCGATCATACGAGACGAGTGATATTAAATACGTCATTCAATGATGTGACATACAAATATCTTCTTTTGCCAATCTGGGTATCCAACTTTAAGTATAAAGACAAAGTTTACCAATTTATGGTAAATGGGCAGACCGGAAAGATAGCCGGAAAGACGCCATTGTCAATACCGAAGATTATCATTACGGTGGCTGTGGCACTTTTGGCAGCAGGAATCATCTATTACATTTGGAGTTAAAGGAATTAGACAATAAGAAAACTGCCGCACGAAAGAGTGTGGCAGTTTTTGGCATAAGTTAGTCAGGCATACAGTGAATGCCTGCGGTTAAAGGCAATTAACTTTCCATCAGATATTTTTCATTGATCGCTAATACTTTTTCCATGGCATTGCGTCCCGGAGCTCCGATCGTATTTCGTTTCTCTACGCAGGTTTTCATGGAAATTGCCTCATAAATATCTTCCTCAAATACCGGTGAGATCTTTTTGTATTCTTCTAGTGGAAGGTCATCCAGAGAAATGTTTTTGTCAATGCAAAGGAGCACAAGCTGGCCGATGATACCGTGTGCATCGCGGAACGGAACTCCGTGGTTGACAAGATAATCGGCGGCATCCGTCGCATTGGTAAAGCCGTTTTTCGCGCTGGCTTCCATATTTTCTTTCTTAAATTTCATCGTGTCGATCATGCCGTTAAAGAGGGAAATACATCCTTTTACGGTATCAATTGCATCAAAGGTGAACTCTTTATCTTCCTGCATGTCCTTATTGTAGGCAAGTGGAATGCCTTTCATCGTCGTAAGCATACTGATGAGAGCACCATACACACGTCCGGTCTTTCCGCGGATCAATTCTGCGATGTCCGGATTCTTTTTCTGTGGCATGATACTGCTTCCGGTCGAATACGAATCATCGATGTCTACAAACTGGTATTCATTGGAATTCCAGACAATAATCTCTTCACAAAAACGGCTCAGGTGCATCATGATCGTAGAAAGGGCACTGAGAAGTTCGATCAGGTAATCACGGTCGGAAACAGAATCCATGCTGTTTAATGTAGGACCATCAAAGTTGAGCAGGGAAGCGGTATATTCACGGTCAAGCGGATAGGTTGTTCCGGCAAGTGCACCGGCTCCGAGCGGGCAGTAATTCATGCGGTCGTAGATGTCGCGCAGACGGCTGCGGTCGCGGCGGAACATTTCAAAATATGCGCCAAAATGATGCGCCAGAGTGACCGGCTGTGCTTTTTGCAGATGCGTAAAGCCCGGCATAAAAGTGTCTACATTTTCTTTCATAATGCGGTGAATCGTCACAAGAAGTTCTTTCAAAAGATCATTCAGCTCGACAATTTCATCGCGGGTGTACAATTTCATATCCAGTGCCACCTGGTCATTACGGCTGCGTCCGGTATGAAGTTTTTTGCCCGGATCACCGACACGTTCGATCAGATGAGCTTCAACAAAACTGTGAATGTCTTCGTGTTCAGCGGTAAATTCCAATTTACCGGATTCGATATCCTCCAATATGCTTTTCAATCCACCGATGATCGTCTCTTTTTCGTCGGCAGTGAGAATTTTCTGTTTTTCAAGCATCGTCACATGAGCGATACTTCCAAGGATATCCTGTTTATAAAATTTCTGGTCAAAAGAAAGCGAGGCATTGAAATTATGTACCAATTGATTCGTCTCTTTTGTAAAACGTCCTCCCCAAAGTTTCATGGTTCCACCATCCTTTTTAGCTAATACTGTGTAGTCTGTCACGGATTGCGCGGGGATTCCGCTTTCACAAACCCTGACATCACCATGATATCATTTTATAGATAGGAAATCAACTATTTTCAATTGTACTGTGTACAGAAATTTGATATACTGGAAACAGGAATGATACGATGAAGGAGAATGACAATGACAGGGCAGTTGAGTGATAAAAAAGAATTGACGTGGCAGGAATGGGAAAAAATGGAAAAAGACAGCAGCGTTCTGGTGGATCTGCGGGAAGAAGTGGTTTACCACCACGGGTCGATCCCGGGAGCAGTCTGTATCCCGCTTCGCTGTTTTGAAGAAGAGAAAGAAAAACTACCACGGGATAAATGCATCGTGGTATTTTGCCAGCGGGGAGAAAAGAGTCTGCAAGTGGTGGAAAATCTGCGAAAAGAAGGCCGGCAGGCATACCATCTCGAAGGCGGGTTTTTGCGGTGGCTGATCGATCATGCAAAAGAGGTAAATATGGAACGGTATTCCCGTCATGTGCTTTTGGATGAAGTCGGGCAGCAAGGACAGGAAAAACTTCTGGCATCGAAAGTGCTTGTCGTCGGAGCCGGCGGACTTGGTGCGCCTGTCGCTCTGTATCTTGCGGCAGCCGGTGTGGGAACAATCGGGATTGTGGATGCGGATGTCGTGGAACTGTCCAATCTTCAGCGGCAGATCATTCATAATACAAGCCGTCTCGGACAGAAAAAGGTGGATTCCGCCAAAGAAACGATCGAACTGCTCAATCCTGATGTGACCGTAAAAACGTATGCGATGCGGCTGACACCGGAAAATACCGGGGATCTTATCAAAGAATATGATTTTGTCGTAGACGGAGTGGATAATTTTGAAACCAAATTTTTGATCAATGATGCGTGTGTGCTTGCCGGCAAACCATTTTGCCATGGCGGGATCCTGCGGTTTCAGGGACAGGTTATGACGTATGTGCCGGGGCAGGGACCGTGTTACCGCTGCATTTTTGAGGAAATTCCGGAGCAGGGAAGTGTGCCGAATTGCAGCGAAGCCGGCGTGATCGGCGTAATGGCGGGGATCATCGGCTGCGTGCAGGGATTGGAAACGATAAAATATCTTCTTGGCATCGGCAGACTTTTGACCGGCCGCATGGTCGTTTTTGATGGCTTGAATCTGACATTTCGGGAGGTAAAATTTGGGAAAGCGATACCGACGTGTAAAGTCTGTGGAGAACATCCGGAGATCAAAGATGTGAAAGCGGAAGCGTGGCGATATGAAAGCCACGGAATTTGTACACTTCATTGACTTTTTCAAAAATTCTCGGTATAATAGAAAAGAATGACTAAGGGAGGATTCAGGATGACAAAAGAACGCCTGAAAGATTTGGCGGAAGTCAGTTTTTCGCAGGGACGATATACATTTACTCATTTTCTGTCCTTGGCAGAACAGGATGAGTTTTATACGATAGAACCCGAACTCCGATATGCCGGAATTACGGTGTCCGGCGGCTGTGACGGAACCGAGCGGCAGATGATCCGTTTTGGTAGTCCGGAAGAATTCGGATATGAGGAAGCATTTCCCATTTCCTGTATTCACTGCCGGCCGATGGCTGCAAAGTTTGCAGAAAAATGTAATCACCGGGATGTCCTCGGCGCGATCATGCACCTTGGGATTGAACGCGAGGTGATCGGAGATATCTAGGTAATGGAAAAAGAAAGCTATTTTTTCTGCCTGTCTTCCATGAAAGATTTTATCTGTGATAATCTTACCAAAATCCGTCACACCAATGTGGTCTGTGAGGAGATGCAGGAGATTCCGCAGGCGGTGAAACCGGTGCTGAAAAGGGAAGAACTGGTTCTGACATCGCCGCGCTGTGATGCCGTTGTGGCAAAAGTGTTTTCGTTGTCACGCAGCAAAGTAATTCCGCTATTCCGTGAAAAAAAGATTTTTGTCGGGGGCAGAGTGTATGAAAACAACAGCGGAATATTAAAAGAAGATGATGTCGTCAGTGTACGGGGATATGGAAAGATCATTTACCGGGGTGTGCTGAGAGAGACGAAAAAAGGACGATATACGATAGCAGTAGATCGATTTGTCTGAGATGGAGGATAACGATGAAGTGGAAACGGGATGCCAGAGATAAAAGACATTTTATAATAATGAGCGCCGTAGCAGTACTGGTTCTTGTGATCGGACTGTTTTTTGACCAAAACGGGGAGCAGGCCGTGGAGACAAGCGGTACGCAGACGGTAACCGTGCGAGAGGGGGCTGTGTCGGATGCCGCCGTGATGGCAGCACCGGCAAGCGAAAGTGCAGTACAGGCGACGGCTGCACCATCTCCGGAAGATGGAATCTATACGTATCTTCAGGGGCCAAGATCCTGGAAAGAACGACGGGAATGGTCCGGTAAATGGGGAAAGACATTTTACGATGGAAAATCGTTTGGTGCCTTTGGCTGTGGATTCTGCTGCATGGCAAATATTTACAGTTCTTTGACGGAATACCAGTGTCTTCCGACGGATATTTACCGGTATGCCAAAAAAGTGACGTATTATCCGGGAGGCGGAGCCATCTCCTGGGAGCAGATGCAGGCGACACTGAACTCGGTCGGATTTGAAACTTCGCTGCATCATAAACCATCGACGTACAAGCAATTTTTAAAACAAGTTAAGGAAGGACAGGCGAGTCTTGTGCTGGTAAGCAGTGCAAACGATGCCTCTTACTGGAAAAATACACCGGGACATTATGTGACGCTTTTCTTATACGATGAAAAAGACCAGACCGTCTTTCTGGCGGACTCCGGGGATCCGGAGCACAACCGCCACCGTGTCAGATGCAAGACCATTTATAAGGCATTAAAGACAAGCAGTGATTATCACTTTATGTCCATTGACGGCTACGACAAAGAAAAGGATCAGTGGAAGCATAAAGGCATCAAGGGAACCTGGGTTCGTCCCCAGACATTAGAAGAGTAAGAAAGAGAGAAGAGGCATGCAGATACCAGGTCAGGTACAGTGGATTCTTGATAAATTGGAAGAAAACGGAAAAGAGGGGTATGCCGTCGGAGGGTGCGTCAGAGACAGTATGTTAGGACGTGTGCCGGGAGACTGGGATATTACGACGTCCGCAAAACCCGAAGAAGTAAAAAAGATATTCAAAAAAACGATAGATACCGGTATTGCGCATGGAACCGTCACCGTTATGGTGGAGGGAACCGGGTATGAAGTGACGACGTACCGCGTGGACGGAGAATATGAGGATCACAGGCATCCCAAACAAGTAGAATATACAGCAAATCTCGAAGAAGATTTAAAACGCCGCGACTTTACAATCAATGCGATGGCGTACAATCCGAAAACCGGCATGATCGATCTGTTTGACGGGATTCCGGATCTGGAAAAAAAGATCATCCGCTGTGTGGGGGATGCGAGACAGCGTTTTTCCGAAGATGCCCTGCGGATGCTCCGTGGTGTGCGCTTTGCCGGGCAGCTGGGATTTGATGTCGAAAAAGAGACTCTCGAGGCCATCTATGAACTGGCTCCGACGATACAAAATGTGAGCAAAGAGCGGATTCGGGTAGAGATTACCAAATTACTTTTATCCGGTCAGCCGGAAAAACTAAAACTGGCAGAAGACACCGGGCTTTGTGAATATTTTTTCCCGGAGTTTCGTAAGATGCTTCAGACGACACAAGAAAACCCGCATCATACATTTTCTGTGGGAGAGCATGCGATGCAGGCTGTGAAGCATGTTCAGAAATTATACCGGGAAATGGAAAAAGAAGAGATGAGAACAAGCATTTTTTCGCCATTTGATAAAGCCTTTGGCGATGAAAAATGCAAGACGATATTAGTGTATGCAGCTTTACTTCATGATGTAGGAAAGCCAGAGACAAAGACAGTTGATGCGGACGGAACCGCACATTTTTACGGACATGATGTCAAAGGAAGAGATCTGGCAAGAGGGATTTTGCGCCGTCTCCGTTTTGACAATGATACGATTCATATGGTGTCCCAGATCGTAATGTTTCACGAGCGGAGATATCATGGAGGAGGACGCGAGATGCGGAGACTTGTCAATCAGGCAGGCAGAGAGGTTATGCCGTATCTGTTTTTGATACAGCAGGCAGATATTCTCTCGCAAAGTAATTACCAGAGGGAAGAAAAGGAACGCCGGCTTCAGATGGCAAAACAGGATTATGAGAAAATCTGCTGCCAGGGTGAGGCGGTGTGTCTCAAAGAACTTCAAGTGACAGGAAAAGATTTGATCCGGCTTGGAATGAAAGCAGGACCGGAACTTGGAAAAATGTTACAGCGATTAATGGATACCGTATTGGAAGATCCGGAAAAAAATAAAAAACAGATGCTGTTAGAACAAGCAGAAGAATGGATAAAAATGACGAGGGAGGGTGAAGGTGATGTTTCACAATGATCGAAAAACAATAGCACTGTTCAGTTGCAATTCGCACGGCGAATACCAGCGTGAAATTGGTACCGGCGCGGCAATACAGGCGGAAAAATTAGGGTATAATCTTGCGATATTTACATGCTATGGAAATTATGGACAGAATCCCCTTTATGCACAGGGAGAAAAAGATATTTTTTCACTGCCGGATTATCAGGATTTTGCCGGTATTATCGTAGCAGGGGATACCTTTTCGATTGATGAGGCGATGGAAGATGTGATCGGATCGCTACAGGAAAAAGCAGATTGTCCGGTGGTCAGCCTCCGGCAGAAAATGGAAGGTGTCAATAATATTTTAGTGGACAATATGGCATCTGTTGGTGGGATGATCCGTCATCTGATCGAATGTCACGGAGTAAAAGATATTGCTTTTATGACAGGAAGAAAAGGACATCCGGATGCGGAAGAACGCCTGACTGCATTTTACCAGATTATGGAAGAATGCCACCTTCCGGTTTCCGAACACAGAGTGTATTATGGAGATTTTTGGAAAAACGAAGGAAAAGCTGCCTGCGACTGGTTTATGGAAGAGGGAAAATGTCCGGATGCGATTGTCTGTGCCAATGATTATATGGCGATGGCAGTCATTGATGAACTGTATAAAAGAAATCTGAGTGTGCCACAGGATGTCATTGTGACAGGGTATGATGGAATTAAGTCCGGAATGATATACAGCCCATCGGTAACGACAGTGCGTGTCGATTTTACGGATATGGCGAAAAAAGCCGTTACGCTGATCGACAAGCATCAAAACGATTCTTCCGTGGAAGATATTTACGTGACGGCAGAGTTAAAGGCAAGAGAATCGTGTGGCTGTCTTGCGGATAACCATTCTTCCATCGTGTATTACCGTTGTATGAACCACGATAACATTGTAGAGCATGATAATCTTGAAATGCAGTTCTGCTTTATGAACATACAGTTTGGACGGGTGGAAAAATTTGAGCAGATCAATCCGATCATTCAGAGTTATATATACAATATTGAAGGATTTAAAAACTATTTCATCTGCCTTCGCGATGACATTATGATGGACGACAAGGATCCTCATGGATATACCGACCGGATGGATGCCAAAATTGTATTTCATAACCGCGAAAATCAGGGAAATGTCAGTTATGAATTTGACCGCCGGCAGTTGATCCCAAAAGAACTGGCGAGCGAGGAACCGCAGTGTTATGTGTTCAGTCCGCTGCATTTTCAGGATGAATGTTACGGATACGAGGCATATTCCTATGAAAGTCCGGAAAATGCAGGAAAACTGTATATGCGCTGGAGTATGGCAATTGACGATGTCATTATGAATATTTTGGTAAAAAGCAAGATGAAGCGTGCCATTGATGAACTGGAGATCATGTACATACAGGACGTAATGACGGGATTATTTAACCGGCGTGGTTTTGAAAAATATGCAAGAATCCAGTTTATGAATGCAAGAGCGAGAGACAGTGTCGTATGTGTGATCGGAATCGATATGGATGGTTTAAAACCGATCAATGATATTTATGGACACCACGAAGGCGACTCGGCACTCCGTGCGGTAGGCTATGCAATTCAGGAAGCTGCTGTAAGCGGTCAGATTGGAGCGCGTATCGGTGGGGATGAATTCGAAGTGTTATTCCCATGTGAGGATGAGGAAGATGTAAAAAACTGGGTGCGTGTCTTCGAACGGAGTCTTGCAAATTATAATAAAAAATCGCACAAATCGTATGAGGTATATGCCAGCCTCGGTTATAAGATGGGAATCCCGGGAGCGGGAGATACGCTGGAAAGTTATATGCGTGAGAGTGATGATATCATGTATCACAATAAAGTGGCAAATAAAATGAAACGAAATCAGACGTTGCGCTGAGAAAATCTGGAGGATAAAGACGAATGGATATGAATAAAAAAATAGCAGATGAATTAGAGATTAAGAGTTGGCAGGTAGAGGCTGTCGTTAAGCTGATTGACGAAGGAAATACGATTCCTTTTATCGCCCGGTACCGAAAAGAACAGCATGGGGCACTGAACGATGAACAGCTTCGTAATCTGCATGAAAGACTCATCTATCTCCGCAATCTGGAAGAAAAGAAAGAGCAGGTTCTGGCAAGTATCGAGGAGCAGGGCAAACTGACTGACGAATTGAAAGCCCA
>FR894017.1:9640-13268 GCA_000434115.1 Roseburia sp. CAG:309
GTGCAACGATTGCAAAAGAGAAAGGACTGGAAGGACTTGCCAATATTATTCTGCTTCAGATGACAGAACAGCCATTGGAGAGTGAAGCGGAAAATTATCTTTCCGAAGAAAAGGAAGTAAAGACAACCGCAGAGGCGATTCAGGGAGCGATGGATATCATTGCGGAATCCGTTGCCGATGATGCCGATTATCGTATGTACATCCGTAAACTTACGATGGACGAGGGACTTCTCGTGTCCGTGGCAAAAGATGAAAAAGAGAAGTCCGTTTATGAAAATTATTATGAATTCAGTGAGGCGGTAAAAAAGATCGCCGGATACCGGATCCTTGCGATCAACCGGGGCGAAAAAGAAAAATTTCTTACCGTAAAAATAGAAGCGCCGGAAGAACGTATCCTGCGTTATCTGGAAAAGAAAGTGATCACAAAAGAAAATCCGTATACGACACCATGTCTCAAAGAAGTGCTGGCAGACAGTTATAAGCGTCTGATCGCACCGTCGATCGAGCGAGACATCCGCAATGAACTGACGGAAAAGGCAGAAGATGGCGCGATCAAAGTATTTGGTAAAAATCTTACGCAGCTTCTGATGCAGCCACCGATCGCCGGCAAAGTGGTACTTGGCTGGGATCCGGCATTTCGTACCGGATGTAAGTTAGCCGTTGTGGATGAGACGGGAAAGGTGCTGGATACGATTGTCATTTTCCCAACAGAGCCACAGAAAAAAGTGGAAGAGTCCAAACGTATCGTAAAAGGACTGATTGATAAATATAACATTTCTCTGATCTCCGTCGGAAACGGAACGGCTTCCCGTGAGTCGGAGATGGTAATTGTGGAGATGTTAAAAGAGATCAATAAACCGGTTCAGTACGTCATCGTAAACGAAGCAGGTGCTTCGGTGTATTCGGCAAGTAAACTGGCTACGGAAGAATTTCCAAATTTTGACGTTGGACAGCGTAGTGCGGTGTCGATTGCGAGACGTCTTCAGGATCCGCTTGCGGAACTGGTAAAGATCGATCCGAAATCCATCGGAGTCGGACAGTATCAGCACGATATGAACCAGAAGAAATTGAGTGAAGCTCTGACCGCTGTAGTCGAAGATTGTGTAAATAATGTCGGTGTTGATCTGAATACGGCATCGGCTTCCCTGTTAGAATACATCTCCGGTATTTCCAAGCCGATTGCGAAAAATATCGTAGCATACCGCGAGGAAAATGGTAAATTTACAAGCCGCAGACAGCTTCTGAAAGTGGCAAAACTTGGGCCGAAAGCCTTTGAACAATGTGCAGGATTTATGCGGATCAGTGATGGGAAAAATCCATTGGATGCAACGAGTGTACATCCGGAATCCTATGGGGCAGCAGAGGAACTTCTCTCTCTGCTCGGATTTGGAACTGAGGACGTCCGCGGCGGTGTAGTTGGACTTTCCCTTCTGGCAAAAGACCGTAAATCCCTTTCCGAAAAACTTGGTATCGGCGAGATGACACTCAATGATATCATTAAGGAATTGGAAAAACCTGGAAGGGATCCGCGAGACGAGATGCCCAAACCGGTTCTTCGTACCGATGTACTTGAAATGAAAGACCTGAAAGAGGGCATGATCCTCAAAGGAACCGTGCGCAATGTCATTGATTTTGGTGCGTTTGTCGATATCGGAGTACATCAGGACGGACTGGTACATATTTCCAAATTAACCAATAAGAAATTTGTAAAACATCCGTTGGAAGTGGTAAGTGTCGGAGACGTGGTTGAAGTAAAAGTACTGTCGGTAGACTTACAGAAAAAACGTATTCAGTTGTCAATGATCTTATAATGATAGAAATGAGGGGCAAAAATGAGAAGGAAAATTTTAGCAATTGCATTGGCGGGGGTGCTGGTGCTTAGTGGCTGTGGCAGTCGGGAACCGGTAAAAAAGGAAACAACAGAGGTGTCTCAGAAAAAAGAAGAGACACGATACGAGAGTAAGGAAATGTCACTTCCGGATCCGTTGCAGACGGCAAATGCTTCTGCGAGTGATTATCTGGGTGCGTCATTTGAAGGATTTGTGGCGGATCTTCAGGGCAGACCGGCAGTTTATTCCAGTAACTTTACACTCGAAGATGACGAGTATTATGCGACGGTAACCCGTTGGACACTCGACGAGAAAGGAAACTGGGAATCCGATGAACTGTGCGACGTTTCCCTGAGTGAATTTTTAAATAATAAGTACGAACAGAAGGAGTGGACGCGATGCAAAGTTCAGAATTTCCGGCGCGGAGACAACGGAAATCTGTATGCGGTATTTGTATATTATGAAAAGGCAGATATCGAAGTGAACGGTGAAGTGACAGATGGAATCGCAGAAAAATATTCGATTCTGGAGATTGATGAGGAAAACGATTCGGTGTACGAAATTCCATTGGAAGCGGCTCCTGCGGTAAAAGAAGATTTTGGAAAACGAGACGACTGGGAAGTTGACTGGATCACAGATTATCATGTCTATGAAGATGGCAATATTCTCTTGATCTGCGGAGAAAGCGGTGGAGGATATGGGTACTATATCGACGGGGAGACCGGGAAAACGTTAAAAGATATGGGAAGTGTGATCTCTTCTAAGACCCGTTTTGCTTATGGCGAGAGTGAACTGGTATTTTATTCGAAAGGGCTGAAGAGTTTTCAGGTACTTAGTATCCCGGATCTGGAAGAGCAGAATAAATTTGGTGCGTCTCTTGGCGACGATGTTCTTGGAAAAGAATGGTATTTTTATATGAATCCGGACGACTGGAAACTTTATATATTTAACGGAGACACGGTATATCAGACATCAAATTATCAGAATTCGGATGAAGTGGAGCCGGTGACCAGTGCGACGACATTTGATGATCTGGCACAGGGACAGGCGACAGTGATGGACTTTTTCGTCGGCGACCAGGAGGATTATTATATCTGCCTGGTGGAAACTACCGAAGAATATGGTATGGAAAGTTCGAGTTACCGGATGGTTCATTATACGAAGGCATAGTGACGAGGGGAGATAAGGCAGCATGCAGAAATTGCGGATCGCAGTCTGTGAAGATGAGAAACCACAAATGGAGTATTTGTGCCGGGAACTGGGAAAATTCGGAGCAGAGAACGAGGTGCGGCTGGACATTGACTGCTATTTCAGTGCGGAGCAGCTTTTGTTTGAAAAAGAAGATAAAGCGCAGTACGATATTTTCGTTCTCGACATCCAGCTAAAGAAAATGAACGGAATGGAACTTGCCAGAAAACTTCGCAGCACGGACAAAGAGGCACATATAGTATTTCTTACCGGATTAAAGGAGTATGCTCTGGAAGGGTATGAAGTAGGTGCTGTGCGCTATCTTTTGAAACCGCTGAAAGAAGAAAATTTATTTGCGGCATTGAAAGAAATCTGTGAGCAGGAAATATTCCGTCAGACAATGTGTTTAATACTGGAAAATGTTGGAAAGAAGATTTTGTGCAGAGACATTTTGTATGTGGAAGCAGACGGGCATTATCTTTCCTTTGTTCAGGAAAAGAAAACCGATCAATGTAAAGCCAGCCTGAATTCGATGGCAAAAGAACTGGAAGAAAAAGGATTTGCATTGTTGCGGCGTGGCTTGTATGTGAATCTGTATCACGTCGAGCGCA
>FR894018.1:0-413 GCA_000434115.1 Roseburia sp. CAG:309
CCGGGTCAAGCCAGACCCCGTCGAAGTGTGGTCCAGGGAGAAAAACCGTGCCCCCAGGTCAACCCCGTCCCCGCCGTAGCATGGTCTAGGGAGCAAAACCGTGCCCCCGGGTCACCCCGGCCCCGCCCGAGCATGGTCCCCGCATCTGAAATACAAAAAGGAGTCAAAAACAAACCTATGAAAGATGGATTTATCAAAGTCGCAGTGACTGCCCCGGACAGTAAAGTGGCAGACTGTGCATATAATATAGAAAAAATGATTGAAAAAGCAGAGGAACTTGCCGGAAAGGGCGTACATATCGCAGTATTTCCGGAGCTTGGCATCAGTGCCTATACGTGCAGCGACCTGTTTTTGCAGGAACCGCTGCTTGCGGGAGCAGAAAAAGCACTGGAAAAATATGTAAAAGAAACAAA
>FR894018.1:446-889 GCA_000434115.1 Roseburia sp. CAG:309
TACCTGCTGTCAGTCGTTTCCCTGCCGCTCCGGCATCAGGCACGTTTGTACAATGTCGCGGCAGTAGTGAAAGGCGGCCGGGTTCTCGGACTTGTGCCAAAGAGCCATATACCGATGTATTCCGAATTTTATGAGGGAAGACATTTTGCATCGGGAGATGCTGCGCAGGCACAGGGAAAACACGGAGAAGAAAAGCAGGGTACGCACCGCCTGTCCTTTCAGAAGGAAGAAGTGACGTTTGGCATCCGTCAGGTATTCTGCTGTGAGCAGATGCCGGAACTTTGTCTCGCGGTTGAGATCTGCGAGGATCTGTGGATGCCGGTTCCACCGAGCAGTCATCATGCGATGGCAGGGGCGACCGTTATCGCCAATGCGTCGGCAAGTGATGAACTCACCGGAAAGGCAGCGTACCGCAGGGATCTTGTGAAAAATCAGAGCGCGAG
>FR894018.1:999-7902 GCA_000434115.1 Roseburia sp. CAG:309
CGCGGAAAACGGAACCCTTCTGGCAGAAAATAAAGCCTTTGCGGGGGAAGATGCGATCACCGAGATTGACTGTAAAAAACTGGCAGCTGAGAGACGGCGCATGGGGACATTTCCGCTGTATGCGGTGCCGGAAAACGAGGGATATGTGAGACATTTCTTTACCTTTGAGGCGATGGAAGAGACGAAACTGACACGCGAATTTGAAAGAACGCCGTTTGTGCCGGCAGACCGCGGCGACCGCGAAGAGCGCTGCAACGAGATTTTAAATATTCAGGCGGCAGGACTTGCGAAGCGCCTGCGCCACACCGGATGTAAGAGCGCCGTGATCGGGCTTTCCGGAGGGCTGGATTCGACCCTTGCCCTGCTTGTCACGATCCGCGCCTTTGATCAGTTGAACCTTGACCGAAAAGGGATCGTGAGCGTGACGATGCCTTGTTTTGGTACGACAAACCGAACATATGATAATGCCGTCAAACTGGCACAGGAACTCGGAACGACATTAAAAGAAATATCGATTGAAAAGGCAGTATTGCAGCATTTTAAAGACATCGGACACGATCCGGCGGTGCAGGACGTAACGTATGAAAACGGGCAGGCGAGAGAGCGGACTCAGATCTTGATGAACATTGCAAACCAGGCAGGCGGACTTGTAATCGGAACCGGCGATATGTCGGAACTTGCGCTTGGATGGGCGACGTACAACGGCGATCATATGTCGATGTATGGTGTAAATTGTTCGGTGCCAAAGACGCTAGTCCGTTTTTTGGTACAGTATTTTGCGGATAATAGTGGAGAGGGGACATTGAAAGAGGTATTGTATGATATTTTAGATACACCGGTAAGTCCGGAACTTCTGCCGCCGAAAGAGGGCGAGATCGCGCAGAAGACCGAAGATATCGTAGGGCCGTATGAACTGCATGATTTCTTTTTGTATCATATGCTGCGGTTCGGTTATATGCCATCGAAAATTTACCGGCTGGCAAAAATTACCTTTGCAGGCGAGTATGACGCGCAGACCATTTATAAATGGCTGTCCACTTTTGTTCATCGCTTCTTCCGTCAGCAGTTTAAGCGTTCGTGTCTGCCGGATGGCCCAAAAGTGGGAAGCGTCGCTGTGTCACCGCGGGGAGACCTGCGTATGCCAAGCGATGCCTCCGACGCTCTTTGGAAGGAAGATCTGGCAGCAATCCGCAAAGCGGAAGGATGGGAGTAACCTCTCATTCTTCCGGAACAGCTTTGGTAAGCGCTGCTTTGATACCATCGATCAACATGGACTGGGTAAATTTGCTCTTTTCCTGAACCGGAATCTCGTCAATCGGTGTGCCGGCGATCAATTCCTTTTCGATGCCTTCCAGAGACGGTTTTACGAGCGGATACATCGTAGCAACCGAGTCGTCGAGGTTGACAAAAGAAACGGATTTGATCTGGTCTTCATCGACAACAACCTCAAGATTTAAGGTGTTTTCGCCAAGTTTTAACTCTGAATTGTAAATACCGGGAACATACGATGCCGTTTCCGATGTGACGTCGGCGGTGGCATCGGAGGACTTCTCTTTCTTTGGATAAAACATGACAAAAAGCAGGACGATAAGCAGGATGCCAAGTCCTACGAAGATGCCGGTATATACTAATTCTTTCATTTGAAGTACGATAATTTTAGTTTTTGACATGTGGATAATACCTCCTTCGACTGGAGTGGGATTCCATCTTACTAAATCATATGCAGTAAGGGGCAAAATTATGAATCATGGAAGGGAGAAATAAAATGGGACTTGAATTTATATGTGGAAGTGCGGGAAGTGGGAAAAGCACCTATCTTTACCGCCGGATCTGTGACGAGGCAGCGGTGCACCGGGAGAGAAATTATTATATTCTGGTGCCGGATCAGTTTACGCTGGAGACACAGAAAACACTTGTGGAAATGAGTGGAGAAAAGGGGATTTTAAACATCGATGTTCTGAGTTTTCATCGTCTGGCGTTTCGCGCGTTTGAGCAATTTCCGGCACAACAGAAAACGATATTGGAAGATATGGGAAAGACGATGCTTCTGCGGAAAATCTTTTCCGAGCAGAAAGACAATCTTGTCTATTTTAAAAAGGGCATTGACCGCCCCGGTTTTTTAGACGAATGTAAATCGTTTTTGTGCGAATTGGAGCAATATGGCATCCGGGAAACCGAGCAATTTGAAAAAATGGAGACACTGGGGAGAAAATTTGAGGACATCCGTTTGATCCATGACTGTTTTAAGGAAAAAATGGGCGACACTTACCAGATGGCAGAGGAGCTGGTCACCCAGCTGACCGGGATGATCAATCAGATGGACGGCATTCGGGATTCCGTGGTCTGCTTTGACGGATTTACCGGATTTACGCCGACGCAGTATGATCTTTTGGAAAAAATGATGCGCCTTTGTTCCCGCGTGATCGTGACGGTAACAACCGATGAGACGGGGAAACGTGGCTCTGTATTTGAGATTGCTGACACGACAATGCGGACATTAATGCAAAAAGCGAATCAAATTCCGATAGAAACGAATTTAATTCTTGTTCCTCGAGAAGGAAGAAAAGCACCCTATCGTTTTGCTGAGGGGGGCGAGATGGCATTTTTGGAGCGCAATCTCTTTGCCTATCCGTATCAGAAGTGGAATCAGAAAACAGAAAATATGTGGCTTTATATCGGAGATAAACCCGCGTCAGAAGCGGCTTATGTGGCAAAAACAATCTGGTGGATGTTAGCAAAGGGAGAGTATGCGGAAGAAGAGATCGCGGTAGTAACCGGCTCTATTTCGGCGTATGAACAGGCGGTATCCCGGGAGTTTGACCGTGCTGGCATCCGCTATTTCCTTGACAATAAAAAGAACATCGGTGCCAACTGGATTGCCGAATACATCCAGTCGGTATTGGAAATGTACCATTATAATATGGATGCGGCAACGACATTCCGTTTTCTGCGCTGTGGACTTTCTCCGCTGACACGGAGAGAGACCGACCTTCTCGAAAATTATGTGCTGGCGACCGGAAAACGTGGGATTGCTTCTTATATGAAACCGTGGAGAGCGCGGGCAAACGACTATCCGCTGGAGGAGATCAATGAGATCCGCGAAAAAGTGACAGACTGCATTCACGACTTTTTCCTTGCACTCCGCGGCGGGAAAAAGCCGGTGGAGAAGTTTGTGCGTGCGTTATATGAGTTCCTGGTGCAGCAGAATGTATATGACCGAATGCTGGAACAGAGTCAGGTTTTTGAAGAAGAGGGCGAGACACTTCTTGCCAAAGAGTATAAAAATGTATACAAGGTAGTGATGAATCTTCTGGATGAGATGATGGAACTTCTCGGGACGGAAGTCGTGTCGCTGGAAGAATTTGAGCAGATTCTGTCGGCGGGAATTGCGGAAGGACTGGTCGGATTTGTGCCGCCGAAAAAGCATCAGATCATGGTCGGCGACATCGAGAGAACCCGTTTGAAAGACATTAAAGTGCTGTTCTTTATGGGATTCAGTGATGACTTTGTGCCCGCTGCGATGCAGCCGCCGGGAATCGTCAATCACCGGGAGCGGCATCAGATGGAGAAAATGGGAATCACACTTGCGCCGACGGGCAATCAGAAGGTGGCAAATGACCTATATTATCTGTACATCAATTTCACGAAACCATCGGAAAAACTGATCTTTACATACAGTCGCGCGGCGGCAGACGGCACCAAACGACAGGCATCGTATATCCTCGGAAAAATCCGCAGGATCTTTCCGGCGCTGACAGTAATCGAAGCAGGGCAGGAAAACGATGTCAAAACCAGCCTTGGCACAGACCGGGGATTTGATTTCCTGATTGAGGGCATTCAGAAACAATGGTATGCTGAGGGCGAGGAAAAGGAGCGCTGGTGGGAAATCTGGCGGTATTATGCGAGACGTGATGAGGGAAAATGGCTGCGTGAGGCACTTCGTCTGCATATGGAGTCAAAACGTGCGCCAAAACTTTCCGGGGACGCATTGGAGTCTCTTTATGGGGACGAACTGCGGGAAAGTATCACGCGGCTTGAAACGTATGCACGCTGTCCATTTTCGTATTTTCTTATGTACGGGCTGCGGCTGCATGACCGCGAAGAATATACAGTCGATGCACCGGATTTTGGAAATGTGGTGCATCAGATCTTACAAAATATGGATGAAATTTTGAAAGCACGTCACACGACCTGGCAGAAGATTGAACGCAGCGAGAGTGATGAACTTGTTGAGTACTGTGTCGACCGCGTGATGGAAGGCTACCGCGATGTGATTTTTTCCCAGTCGAACCGAATTGCCTTTATGCGGCGGCGTATCGTGCATATGATGAAACAGACGGCATGGGCTGTTGCGGAACAGCTGCGGCACGGTGCATTTTTACAAAAATACGGAGAAAAACCGTATGCGTACGAAGAACAATTGGAAGAAATTGGAAAGGAAATGCGCTTCCGTGGTATCATTGACCGTATCGATCTGTATGAAGATACCGAAAATGTATATGTTAAAGTTGTGGATTATAAGACCGGCAATGTCAAATTGTCGCTGGAAGAAGTGTATTTTGGCTTGCAGCTGCAATTGATCTTATATCTCGACTCGGCATTGCAGTCGGAGCAGAAAAAACACCCGGACAAGGACGTGCAGCCGGCGGGAATGCTGTATTTTTACGTGCAGGATCCACAGCTGGAAGTTACAGGGACAGAGGACGAGATTACGTATGAACAAAAGCTGCTTGCCGAGTATGCGTGTGACGGCTATGTCAATGAAAGCATTTCGATCCTTGAAAAACTGGACTCCGTGCTTGGCAGCAACGGGGAACTCAATCCGCAGAGCAATTCGCCGTGCTATCCGGTCAAAATTAAGAAAGACGGAGATTTTGCGGCGACAACCAAAGTGCTTTCGAGCGCGCAATGGAGGAAACTGATCGAGCACGTAAAGACTGTTATCCACGAAAACGGAACGAGCATTCTTGCTGGAAATATCGACATTGCACCATATCATTTGAAGGAAAAAAGAGGATGCGATTACTGCGGCATGAAAGACATCTGCGGACTGGAAAAGGCAGATGTGAAAAAGGTGGAGCGCAATTTGGAAACGATGGACAGCAAAGAGATTTTGAAGAAAATGAGGGAGGAGGGATCGGACAATGAAATGGACAAATGAGCAGAAGACGGTCATTGACCTGCGGGGATGCAACATCCTCGTGTCAGCGGCGGCAGGTTCCGGAAAGACGGCGGTGCTGATCGAGCGCATTGTGTCACAGGTGACCGATCCGGTCAATCCGGTCAATATCGACGAATTTGTCATTGTGACATTTACGAGACTGGCGGCGGCGCAGATGAAAGAAAAATTACAGGCGGCGCTGGAAAAGAAATTGGAGGAAGACCCGGAAAATGTACATTTGCAGCGTCAGGTCATGCTTCTTCCTGTCACACAGATTTCTACGATACATAGTTTTTGTGGCTACATCATACAGAATTACTTCCACCAGACAGGGGTAGATCCCAGTTATCGTGTGGCAAATGACAATGAATTAAATATGATCAAATCGGATGTTCTCGCGGAACTTCTGGAAGAAGAATATACGAACTTAGAGGAATCTTTTGTTGATATGGCGAAAATGGCGCGGTTTATTAAAAGCGATACCGAGATCGAAAAGATCATTCTTAAATTGTATTACGGTGCGATGAGTGAGCCATTTCCGCAGGATTTCTTTGACCGCATGCGGCATTTTCTGGCGTGCGGGAGTGAGGAAGAATTGGAACAGACGGTATTTATTCAGAAAAACCTGCGGTATGTAAAAAATCTGATGAATGGGATCTACGAACAGTATGGACAGTGGATTTCGCTGTGTTATACACAGGAAGGTCCGGAAGAATATGCGGCATTTCTGGAAAAAGAGCGGACAGAATTTGAAAACTTTGAAGAGGTTTCTTCTTATGAAACGATGCGGAAGCGGCTGGAGGCAGTTTCGTTTGGCAGACTGCCTTCCAAACGGAATTCCGAGGCTGATCCGGAAAAAAAGGAAATCATTAAAAAGGGAAGAACGGATATCAAAGAGCTGTTGAAAAAAATACAAGCCGATCTTTTCGGGGAAAGTCTGCCGGAATTATGGGAGACGATGAAGCAGATGAGTGGGAAACTGCTGACATTTCTGTCGTTGGCTGAGAAATTCCGCGAACGCTACCAGCAGGCAAAACGCGATAAAAACATCGTTGATTTCAATGATCTCGAGCAGATGGCACTGGAAATTCTTGTAAAAAAGGAAAGCGGAAAGATTGTGCGTACGCAGGCGGCAGAGGAACTTTCCGAGCAGTTTCACGAGATCATGATTGACGAATATCAGGATTCGAATCTGGTGCAGGAACTTCTACTGGGGAGTGTAGCCAAAGAAAACAACCGTTTTATGGTAGGGGATATCAAGCAGAGCATCTATCGTTTCCGTAATGCCAGACCGGATCTGTTTTTGGAGAAAATGAATACGTTTGAGACGACGGAGGGAGCGAAAAACCGTCTTGTCTTTCTGACAAAGAATTTCCGGAGCCGGGATGTCGTGCTGGAGGCGACAAATGCTGTATTTACGGATATTATGCAGGAAGATTTCGGAGGGATCGCTTATGACAAAGAGGCGATGCTGTATCTGGGAGCTGATTTTCCCGAGACGGCAAAGCGGCATGCCGACCATGTGACGGTGTATGGTATCCCGGATACAGCCGACAAAGAAACCGAGGCGCAGGTCATCGCGAAAGCAATCTGCGAGTACGTGAATCCGGAAGATCCGATGTATGTGCTTGGCGGGGACGGAGAGTACCGCCCAGCGCAGTATGGCGATGTTTCGGTGTTGATGCGTTCCACGAAAACGGAGGGGCAGGAACTTCTGGAGGTGCTGAATGCACACGGTATCC
>FR894018.1:7951-17114 GCA_000434115.1 Roseburia sp. CAG:309
AAAAGCGGATTTTTTGATACGCGGGAGATCCGTCTGATCGTGAGCCTTTTGACAATTCTTGACAATCCTCGACAGGATATTGCCCTGGCGGCGGTTCTGCGTGGACCAATCGGTGGAATGAGTGACGATGATCTTGCAAAAATACGGGGAAACAGCGACGAACATCAATTTTATGATGCCCTTTGCCATTACAGCGGCGAAGAGCAATTGGAAGAAAAAGTGGAAGATTTTCTGGAAAAATTGGAGCGATGGCGGGAAAAGACGACGTATACGCCGGTGCTTGGCATTTTAGAGGAAATTCTGGAAGAGACAAAACTGATGTATTTTCTGGAGACAATGGGAAATGGTTTGCAGCGAAGGGCAAATGTCGAACTACTCTTGGAGATGGCAAGAGAATTTGACCAGGGTTCATATCAGGGACTTTACCAGTTTGTCCGTTATATCCGTGGGATCAAAGAACGTGAGGAGGATTTTGGCGAAGTCAATCTGAGCGGCGACAAGGAAAATGTCGTACAGATCATGACGATCCACAAAAGCAAAGGTCTTGAATTTCCAATCTGTTTTGTCGCGTCCATGCACAAAAAACTGGGAAAGGCGGAGCGCGATTTTGTCGTTGTCAACGGCGATGCCGGTATCGCGTCGGATGTGATCGACAGTGAAAAGGGAACGAAGAAAAAGAGTATATTTTATAAGGCGCTCAGCCGGCTCAATGCCAATGAAGATCTTGCGGAAGAACTGCGAATCCTGTATGTGGCAATGACGAGAGCGAAGGAAAAACTGATCTTTACCGGCAGAGTGAGTGATACGATGTGGCAGGGCAACAGTGGATTTTACAGCAGGACGACGGCAGGAAGTTATTTTGACTGGGTGCTTCCGGTCGTGGCAGTCTCGCCGATCTTTGAGTACGTCGAAGTGGATGAGACAGAGTTACAAAATCTGGAAATTTCACGGCAGATCGATCACATTTTGGATGAAAAAATGCTAAATAATTTTGACACATCTGTTGTATATGATAAAGAAACAGAAAAAACTCTCCATTTTATGGAAGAGTATCACCGTCAGATCGAGGAGGAGATTCCAACCAAAGTTTCCGTCTCCGATCTGAAAAAGAAGTCGATGGAAGAAGGCGAAGAAGACAATTTTACCGTTTTGTACAGCGACGCACTGGAAAACCAGTCGCCGGTGCCGGCTTTCGCAAAGACCGAAACCGACGAAAACAATGCGCTTGCCGGAGCCGGATACGGTACGGCATGGCATCAGGTGATGGCATCTCTGTGTTTTGCCAAAGCGGTGGACGAAAAAGAGGTGGAAAACCAGCTGGGAGATATGGTACAATCAGGTAGGATCCATGCACAGGAAAAAGATTTTATCCGCCCGTGGAAGATTGTAAAATTTTTACATTCTGATTTGGGGCAGGCGATGACGGAGGCAGAAAAGAACGGAATGCTTTACCGGGAGCAGCCTTTTGTCACCAGTGTACCGGCGCAGGAAGTGCAGGAAACTTCAAGTGAAGAACGGGTTTTGGTGCAGGGAATCATTGACGGATTTTATGAGACAGAGACCGGAATTGTGTTGATGGATTATAAGACCGATCATTTGAAAAAAGGGCAGGAAGAGGTTTTGGTGAACCGTTACCGTACCCAGATGGAGGTGTACGCGGAGGCACTAGAAAAAATTACCGGTAAGCCGGTGGAAAGGAAAGTGCTGTATTCCTTTTCTCTCAACAAGGAAATAGAAGTGTAAGGTCCGAAAGGAGTTTTTTAGATGTATGAACAATTTGCCACTGTTTACGATGAAATGATGGAAGAAATTCCCTATGACAAATGGTTTGTAAAATTTCAGGAAATCCTGTACGAACACGGGATAACGGGCGGTCATATGTGCGAACTCGGATGTGGAACCGGTGAGATGGTAAGACGGTTTGCAAAAGCCGGTTATGAAGTTACGGGAATTGATATTTCGCCCGATATGCTTGCCAAAGCGAGCGAAAAAACGGAAGGAATGGAAAAAATCTCATATTTTGAAGAAGATATGACAGATTTTTCGTTGCATAAACCCGCAGATGTGGTACTATGTATATGTGACTCCATGAATTATCTGCTATCCACAGAAGGGCTGACGGCAATGTTTCGCTGCATCAAAGAAGCATTGGCAGAAAATGGTATTGCGATTCTTGACATGAAGACGGCGTATTGTTTTCAAAAAGTCCTGGGAAATCAGACACGAGTCGATGAAACAGAAGAGGCATTGATGATCTGGGATAATACTTACGACGAAGAAACCCGGATCAATGAATATCTGCTTACCATATTTACGGAAGATAAGGCAACCGGAATGTATGCCCGTTACGATGAATGCCACGAACAGCGGGCGTATTCGGGAGACGAGATCAAAGCATGTTTAAAAGAAACTTCTCTGCGGCTTGTAAAAAGCTGGACGGAAGATGAGATCCGAACATACTTTGTGATTGAAAGGTAACGTGAGAAAAGAAAGGAAGGAAAAAGATATGAAGTTACGAATTTCATTGTGGCTTTGTCTCTGCCTTGTGGTGAGTCTGGTTACACCACAGAGTATAGGCTGGCAGACCACGATCAGTTATGCGAGTGAGGCAGCATATGTAAAGACCGAAGGGGCAGATCTCAATATGCGTAGTGAGCCCAAACTGGGGAATAATGTAGTAGTGAAGATTCCCAATGGCTCTGCCGTTACCTATATAGAGGATGCCGGCACGGCGGATTCTTTGGACTGGGTGAAAATTTCCTACAACGGCACAGAGGGATATGCTGCTTCCAAATATATCATCAAAGGAACGGCTCCGACGGCAGCGCCAGCCGCAGTATCTACGACGACACCGACCGCAGTGCCTACGACAGCGCCAACGGCGGCACCTCAGCCGACGACCGTAACGGTATACCGCACCAAGGTAAGCTATAAGGCAGTTTCCGTAAAAGCGGCGACGGCAAAGAAAAATACCATCATTTACAAAAATACCGCAGGAAAAAAACGTACGGTAATGAAAAAGGGAAAAACGGTAACGATCCTTGGAGAAAAGACCAAGGGAAAGACAAAATGGTTCCGTGTCCGGTACAAAGTAAAAAAGAAAAAAGTAAAAGGGTACATAAAAGAAAGTGATGTAAAAATGAACCTGAAATCTTCGGCAGCAGGACTTGTGAAAGGTGTAAAAACCGCACTCCGTGTTCGCAAAAAACCGGGAAAACAGGGGGCTTATTATAAGATCCGGGGAAAAGAACTGGTTCTTGCCAAAAAGCAGTATGTGACGATCACCAAAGTAAGAACGGTGAAAAAACAGAAATGGTATCAGATCGCTTTTGATTATTATGGAACCCCTTACAAAGGTTATGTACAGTCCAAATATATCAAATTGACAAAGAAAAAAGTGCAGAAGAAAGTGGCAGTGACGGTTCTCAGCCAGCGGGATTTTGAGGCGGAACTGACGGCACAGGGCTTCCCGGATTCTTATAAAGATGCACTCCGCAAGCTCCATGCGTCGTATCCGTACTGGCAGTTTACCGCATACAAGACCGGCTTAGACTGGAATACGGTGGTTGATCAGGAATGCAAACTTGGCAGAAGCCTGATCTCTAACTCCAAATCCGAAGCCTGGAAGTCAAAAGAAGCCGGTGCATATGATGAAGCGACCGGAAAATGGAAAGTATTCGACGGTTCCAGCTGGGTACAGGCATCCAGAGAAGCCGTAATGTATTATATGGATCCGCGGAATTTCCTTACGATCCAGGGAGTATTTCAGTTTGAGCAGCTGGAATACCAGTCACAGTACCAGACGGCAGATGGAGTGAAAAATATTCTCACCAATACACCGTTTGCCGCAGCTACGTTCCGGTACACGGACGATCAGACGGGAGCGCAGAAAGAAATTTCGTATGTAAACGCCTTTCTGGATGCGGCGAAAGATTCGGGAGTGAGTCCATATCATCTGGCATCCCGCGTGAAACAGGAAGTAGTGACCGGCGCGACAACGACCAGCATCGCCGTAACCGGTACAACGACAGAATATCCGGGAATTTACAATTTTTACAATATTGGTGCGACAAGCGGTGCGACCCCTGCCCTCAATGGCTTGAAATGGGCAAGCACAGGAGATACCTATCTTCGTCCGTGGACGAGCCCTTATCGCTCAATCGTTGGCGGTGCCCAGTACATCGGCAGTAATTATATCAATCGCGGACAAAATACCGGATATTTGCAGAAATTTAATGTAACACCAACCAGTACATACAATCATCAATATATGACCAATGTAGAGGCAGCAAACTCCGAGGCATTGAAAACGAAAAATGCGTACAATGGTATGCTTGACAGCACACCGCTCGTATTCTCGATTCCGATTTATGATAATATGCCCGCTGTGAACTGTGCTGCACCAAAATAGAAGGATTCCTTCAGAAATGGAGTGTCAGAGTGAAAAAAATAATAGCAGTAATAAGTTTTCTGATTGCCTGCCTTGGCTTTCTGGCGGTTCCCGGCAAAAGTCTGGCGGCAAGTGCAATAGTTGAATTTTCAACCAATGCGACAGAGGTAAAAAAAGACGATACGGTTACTGTCGTGTGCCGTGTTACTTCTCAGGAGGGGTTTAACGATGTCAAAATGAAAGTGTCCTATGACAGTGACATTTTGCAGTTTATCGAAGGCGGTAAGAAAGTAAGCGGCGGAAATGGGCAATTGAGTATACAGTCTGTCGGCAATACGGAAGCGGTAACTACGCGCACATACTCGCTGCAATTTCGGGCGATAGCAGAAGGATCATCGGCAATTCAGACCGATGGCAAGCCGAAGGTACTTGATAGTGAAGGAAAAAAACTGTCAATTTCTTCCAATCGCGTCGTGCTGGGTGTGACAGAAAAAGGCGCAGCGGCAGAAGGAGCCGTTGTGCCGGCAGATCCCACAGCGACAGCCTCCGCGGCTCCGACTCCGACGCCGGTTCCGTTAAATACCAATACGAAACTGAAAGGTCTGTCGTTTCATGCCATTTCCGTAGCACCTCAGTTTAGTACGGAGGTACTGGAATATACGATCAAGGTGGACTGCAACACGGACAAGCTGTATTACAACGCCATTCCGGCAAACGGAAAACAGCGCATCCGCCTCAAAGGAAACGAGGAACTGATGCCGGGCGAAAATGAGATGAAACTTGTCGTGACAGCGGAATCCGGCGACAAACGAACCTTTAAGTTAAAAGTAGTAAAAGAGACCGAATCCGAGACAAAAGTACGTGAACAGCAGGAAAAAGGCACGTCCAATATTACCTTCTCCGTATATGAGAAAGATGGATCCATCTACATTCAGAATCAGTATCAGTTTCAGGTTATGGATGTCAAAGATGACGAAGTGATCCCTTCCGGCTATGTAAAAACGACGGTTGATATCGATGGCAAAAGTGTACCTGCCTATACGATGCAGAATGATCTTGACAATAATTACCTGTTGATGTATCTGAAAGGGGCATCGGATGAGCCGACGCTGTACCAGTACGATCGTCAGGAAAAGACGTTGCAGCGTTACACTGGAACGATGACCCAGAAAGTCAATCAGGGCGGCAATGTGGCAAGCGAACTCGAAGTAAAACCGGAGACGTGGGTGTACGGACTTATCATCGGTCTGTCAATCCTGGTACTTGCCCTGCTCATCATTATATTGAATATGATACTCCGCAGACGCTTGAACCGCGGGAAAAAGGAACTGAATGAAATGGACTTTTAACCCCAGGGCAACATCGTGATAAATGAACAAACATTATCAGACAGAAAGGAATCGATAGAGTGGAAAATTTGACAAAAAAAGCCGGCAAGGTTTTGGATCTGGCAGCCAATATTGCATGGACAGAGAGGGAACGGGAGGTTCAGACCGGGCATCTTTTGTGTGCATTGGCAATCGTTGATGGAACTGCCAAAGAAATTCTGAGAAATAACAATGTTTATGAGGAAGATGTGCGTCAGATCTATGAAAACTGTCTGGCAGAGATTCGGAAAAGCAAAAAAAGTCATGCTTCCGAGATTACATTTACCCCGGTTTTGCAGAAAGTTATAGAGGATGCCGAGGCACTTGCCAGACATCAGAAGAAGAAACTGGGGACAGAGCATCTGCTGATGGCGCTTGTCAAACAGCGCGAGGTGACATCCGGGGAAATGATTACAGGCCTGCATGCAAATGCCAGAAAGATCTATATGGAAGCCGCAGAAGTAGCGCAGATGGATCCGGATTTTGCGAAGGCAGATTTCATGGCAGCCAAAGAAAAAGAAGAGAAGGGACGTTCCCAGACACCACTTTTGGATAAATTTTCGCGTGATCTTGTAAAGGAAGCGGAGGAAGGAAAACTCGATCCCGTATTTAACCGAGACAATGAAATTGACAGCGTAATGGAAATTCTTGGAAGACGAACGAAAAATAATCCATGTATTCTCGGAGAACCGGGGGTCGGAAAGACGGCAATCGTGGAAGGCCTGGCAGGCAGGATTGCCGATAATGTCGTACCGGATTCGCTGAAAAATGTCCGCATTTTGTCACTCGATGTATCAGGTATGGTGGCAGGTACAAAATACCGCGGACAATTTGAAGAACGCATCAAACGTTGTCTGCGTGAGACGATGGATGCCGGAAATATCATTTTGTTTATCGATGAACTTCATATGATCATTGGAGCCGGTGGAGCAGAAGGTGCGATGGATGCCGCCAATATTCTAAAACCGGCATTGTCACGTGGTGAAATTCAGATCATTGGAGCGACAACACGCGAAGAGTATCGCAAGCGCATTGAAAAAGATTCTGCTCTTGAACGCCGTTTCCAGCAGGTCATTGTAGAAGAACCATCGATTGTACAGGCAGTCTCCATTTTAAAAGGACTGCGCAGTTATTATGAATCGTATCACCATATCGAGATCAGCGATGAAGCGGTGGAAGCTGCGGTAAAACTTTCAGATCGTTACATCAATGACCGTTTTCTGCCGGATAAAGCGATTGACTTGATCGATGAAGCCGCTTCCCGGCTCAATATGAACAGTATGCGTGAGTACGAGGAAATCTTTATAGAGAAAAAAGAGGCACTTGAACATGTGCAGGAAGAAAAGGAAAATGCAGTAGCGGCAGGCGATATGGAATATGCGGTCGAACTGCACAAAGAAGAAGAAAAACTCCAACGTGATCTGATGCAGTCTCAGGTAAAATGGGATAAGAAACAGAAAAAGCAGAGAAAAGTGATGGAAGAATCCCATATTGCGGAAGTGGTGTCGAGACAAACAAAGATTCCGGTCAGCCGTCTGGAAAAAGACGAGACAAGACGCTTGCAGAAATTGGAAAAAATCCTGCATGAGCGGGTGGTAGGACAGGAGGAAGCGGTAGAAGCTGTATCCCGCGCTGTCCGGAGAGGCCGTGTCGGCTTGAAAGATCCGAATCGTCCGATTGGTTCCTTCCTGTTTTTGGGGCCAACCGGTGTGGGAAAAACAGAGCTTTCCAAAACACTTGCGGAAGCCGTATTTGGTTCCGAGAAAAATATGATCCGTGTCGATATGTCAGAATATATGGAGAAGCAGAGTGTGTCCAAAATGATCGGCTCTCCTCCGGGATATGTCGGTTTTGAGGAAGGCGGCCAGCTCAGTGAAAAAGTCCGCCGCAATCCGTATTCGGTTCTTTTGTTTGATGAGATCGAAAAGGCACATCCGGATGTGTTCAATATGCTTTTACAGATTTTGGAAGACGGAAGGTTGACGGATTCTCAGGGAAGACAGGTCGACTTTAAAAATACGATCATCATTATGACCTCGAATGCGGGAGCAAACCGCATCGTGTCACCGAAGACGCTTGGTTTTTTACAGCAGGAAGACGCTGCGGCAGATTACAAACGGATGCAGGAAGGCGTTATGGAAGAAGTAAAACACATTTTCAAACCGGAATTTATCAACCGTATTGATGAAATTCTGGTATTCCATATGCTGACCAAAGAAGATATTCATCAGATTGCTGCGAATATGCTCGCAGGCTTTAAAAAGCGCGTGAAAAAGCAGATGGATATCCGGCTGCATTACGGCAAAGCCATTGTTGATCATGTGGCAGACAAAGGCTTTGACAAGGATTACGGTGCCAGACCGCTTCGGCGTACGATCCAGAAAGAGATCGAAGACCAGCTGGCAGAAAAGATTGTCGGCGGCGAAGTGCACATCGGCGACGATGTCCGCCTGTCTGTCAAAAAGGGTGCCGTTTGTGTTCAAAAAATCATAAAAAAAGGATAGTATTCTCTGTCGAATTTTGTTATAATAAGAATTAGATAGAAATGAATCAGGTGGGAGACATAAGAGACCAAGGAGGATAAGAAAAAATGAGCGTTGTAGAGGAATTGATCCGGAAGGAAGACAATGGAACTTTGAGTTTTGGAAATTACCTTTTGGATGCAAAGACCAAGAAAGCAGATTTTGAGTTTCAGGGGGATTTGTACAAGGTAAAAACGTTCAAGGAAATTACGAAACTTGAGAAAAACGGTTTGTTTGTATACGAATCGGTTCCGGGAAGCACAGTAACGGATTTTAAAAATGATGGAGAATTGATCTCCTTTACGGTAGAAGCTGCCGGAGATCTTGGATTTACTCTTGAATTGGAGCCATCACAGGAATACAAAGTGCTTTTGGAAGATGTCGAACTTGGTAAGATGAAGACGAATCTTGGTGGAAAACTGAATGTCAGCATTGAGCTGGATGAAGGAAAAAAAGCGTCGGTAAAAGTAATTAAGTGCTAATACGGACGAAGAGATTAAGAAATCGGTGCCAGACCGAAGTGAGGCAATACTCGGGGTGGCACCGTTATCTTTTTATGAGGGAGATTGAATGGCAAAGAAAAAATCGCTTGTTTATTATTGTACCGAATGTGGGACAGAATCAGCCAAATGGCAGGGGCAATGCCCCGGCTGCGGTGCCTGGAATACGATGGAAGAAGCACCGGTTACAAAAACATCGACTGGAAAACAAAAAGTTATCATGCCGTCAGAATTGGTAAAACCTGCCAAAATGCGTGAGATTGAAACCGAAAATACGCCGCGCCTTCAGACGGGCATACAAGAGCTTGACCGTGTTCTCGGCGGGGGAATCGTAGCCGGTTCGCTTGTGCTGGTTGGCGGAGATCCCGGAATCGGAAAATCGAC
>FR894018.1:17158-18676 GCA_000434115.1 Roseburia sp. CAG:309
GCATTTGTCAGACAAGCAGGAAAAGGTTCTCTATGTCTCCGGCGAGGAATCGCTTCAGCAGATCAAACTTCGAGGAGATCGTATCGGGGAATTTTCGGATTCCATTTTTCTTCTGGCAGAGACCAATATCACGACGATTGAAGGTGCGATCGACCAGTTGCAGCCGAAGGTGGCAATCATTGACTCGATACAGACGATGTACGATGATGCAGTGGATGCGGCACCGGGCAGCATGAGTCAGGTGCGCGAGATCACAGGCGTTCTCCTGCGAATTGCGAAGAAAAAGGGAATTACAATATTTATCGTCGGACATGTGACAAAAGAGGGAAATGTCGCCGGCCCGCGTATGCTTGAGCATATGGTGGATACGGTGTTGTATTTTGAAGGCGATGCGGCGGCATCGTATCGTATTCTGCGTGGCGTGAAAAACCGTTTTGGTTCCACCAACGAAATCGGCGTATTTGAAATGCGTGGTCAGGGACTGGTGGAAGTTCCCAATCCGTCAGAATATATGTTACAGGGAAAACCGGTGGGCGAATCGGGTTCCGTGGTTGCGTGTGCGATCGAAGGCACCCGTTCCTTTATGATTGAGGTGCAGGCGCTGGTATGCCACACCTACTTCAATATGCCGCGCCGTACTGCCGCAGGAACAGACTATAACCGCGTCAATCTTTTGATTGCGGTCGTAGAAAAGCGTCTTGGTATGCAGTTGTCTGACTGTGATGCCTATGTCAACGTTGCCGGGGGAATGCGGATTACGGAACCTGCGCTTGACCTTGCCATCATTGCCGCCCTTATCTCCAGCCAGAGTGGCAGAGCCATCGACGAACATACCGTAATCTTTGGCGAAGTCGGGCTTGTCGGCGAAGTGCGTGCAGTGCCACAGGCAGAGAAGCGCGTGGCGGAAGCCATCAAAACCGGCTATAAAACCTGTATTCTTCCGCTGGCAAACAAAATTTCCATCGAAAAGAGTGGAAACCTTGACGTATCGGGTGTAGAGCTTGTGGGAATACGGAACATAAGAGAATTGATGAACAGAAAGGAATGGTCTGGAAATGTATAATAAAATACTGGAACACCTGACGACAGGCTGTCGTGCCCTTATCGCGGCTGTGCTGCTTATCGCAGGGATCATCTGGCAGGCAGCAGCCGGAAAATTGCTGGATCAGACGGCATTTTACCTTATGGCGGCGGCAATGCTCTGCTTCGCTACGGTAATCTTCACAAAATGTAAGCCGGACATGATTCAATATGTCATCGGAAACATGATCGTATTGATCATGGGATTCCTCCTCGGAGAATCCGACACCATCGACGGAACAGTATTGTATACCCTTTGGATTGTGTGTCTCCTCGCCGACTGGGGGTTAAATATTTATCTTTTAAAATTGGAAAATATTGGGAAAAGAATAGGGCTCGGTGCCCTCGCCATGATCGTCAATGTACTGCTGATCGCGGTCGTTTACCTTGTACCGATTTTGGTGTTCTAGAAGAAAATTTAGAGAAAAATGTTATGGG
>FR894018.1:18741-24621 GCA_000434115.1 Roseburia sp. CAG:309
TTTTGGCGATGCGGGAAGGCAACGTAACCGGTGGAAAACAGGGAAATCCAGCGAAATAGGTTGCCTTTACCGCCGATAATAATATCCGTCCTGTGCATTGCTGTCTGTAAGGCCGTTAAATTTACATTTCAGTCGGCGTTTTGACAGATCTACCGTAAGGGTTGCCGTGTAACGGCCGTTTACCTTTTCCCATCCGCTTCCCGGAAAGTCGCAGTATAAAGAAGTAAATGTGGCTTTTATTTTTTTGCCTTTGATGATTTTGTAAGTGCCTGTATCTTTGTTTCGCCATCCTCTCAATTGGACTTTTCCATTCGACTTGAATTTGAAAGTATACTGGCTTGAAAATTCCATGGTTGGATCCGAGACTTTGTTTTTCCAGGTAGTTCCGCTCAATGCTTTCTTTGTGACCTTCTTTGCGGCTGCATTTGCCGGAGTGTAAAATGATACACTGATCAAACAAATGGCAAGAAGGAGACTGGTGACTGATTTTTTCAACATAAATAAATTCCTCGCTTTCAATATGATATTTACAATAAAAAATATCTGTAAGGAATCCCTATCATATACCGGATATTCGATTCCAAACAGATATTTTTGTGTTTATGTCTATCCGATCACTCGTCTTGCACAATACGGTGTACGGTAACCGATATTACTTGTCGTGATGCCGACACTAGGGTTACTTGCGTGTACAACACGACCACCGCCGATGCAAAGCGCTACGTGATTTACATGACCATTTCTCGCATAGAAGATCAAGTCACCGGCTCTTGCTTCCGATACACTGATCTTTCTTCCGACACCGGATTGGGAACCGGAAGTACGAGGAAGACTGATACCAAACTTGCGGAATACCGACATGGTAAATCCGGAACAGTCCGTACCATTTGTCAGGCTGGTTCCTCCATAGACATATGGATTGCCGACAAACTGCAATGCGTAGGAAGCGATTGCAGAACCGTCTCCGCTTCCAATGACATCTCCACTGCCGTTGGAACTGTTTCCGCCGCTTGAAGAGCTGCTGGAAGAACTAGAACTGCTTGATTTTCCGGAGTTTCCACTACTGCTCTTATGCGAACTTGAAGAACTTCCGCTGCTGCTCTTGTGTGAAGAACTTGAGCTGCTGGAACTTCCCGAAGAACTTGAACTGCTGGAAGAACTGGAATTACCGGAAGCCTGCTGCTGTTGACGCTGCTGTGCTTCCTGTTCCGCGCGTGCGGCGGCAGCTTCGGCAGCTGCTTTTTTACGGGCAGCCTCACGTTCTTCTTCAATAGAAACCGCTTTTTTAAATTTCACGGTGATATCAACATATTCTTTGGAAACAAATCCTTTTGTATCACCATCGACCATAATCTTAACCCAGTCTTTATCTTCCCGGATCACTTCGAAACTTTCTTCGCCGGAGACCAGAGTAAGTACGGCACAATCCGTATTTTTGGCTTCACGAACCTTTAATGTTTCGGTATTGATCGTGGCAATCTTGGTTCCAAACTTATCTACCATTTTCTCGGCACTGTAGCCAATGGCAAGGTAATCGGACATAATATAGCCTTCTACCTGACCGGATTTGATCTTAACCCAGTCACCGACTTTTTTAACAATTTTAGCAGCACTGCCGCGGTACAATTTTCCGACGACTTTGCTGTCTGTATTTGGTTTTTTTCTTACATTTACATAATCTGCGGCAACCGAAATACCGACATTATCATATTCGGATTTTGGTTTAGGGGTTGCTGTCGGTTCGGCGGCAGGTTCCGGTGTTGGAGCAGTCGGATCGATCGTTGCGCCGGAAGCAGCATTTGGATCGGTTTGTGGTGCAGCAGCATCGGTAGCAGCCNNNNCCCGCCCGGGGAGCAGCCTGTTCATCCGCAAAAGCGACGATTGCCTCGGGATTCGAGGCGGCACCGGCAGACTGACTGTCTACGTACTGTTCTAATGTATACGCCATACCGGCAAGCTCGGTCTCACTGCACATGGTAGTGGATGAAGCGGGAAGATAATTTCCCCCGATGCTTGCGGTCACTAAAGCACCTGTACATAAGAATACCGTCCATATTCTTTTGTTATGCATGCGAATCCTCCATTCTTATTTATCATTTACATAAATAGTTACAAATATATTACAAAATTATTACGACCAAAAACAGTATAACAAGATTCCCCCCTGTTGTCAAGCACTAGCAGAAGAGAAATATCTCCAATTTTTAAATAGGTTAGGATATGTAAATTCATATAACTAATTACTTATATCGCCGATAAGTAAATAGTTATTAGAATTTTAAAAAAACATATGTTATACTTATATGTAGTTAATTCCGTTTTAAACGAATTCAACGCATGGAGTGTGGTATAAAGTGGTTTATTTTTCAACGATGGCTTCGATCTCGATCAGCACATCTTTAGGAAGACGGGCTACTTCTACACAGGAACGTGCAGGAAAATCCGTCGTAAAATATTTGGCATAGATTTCATTTACTTTTGTGAAATCGTCCATATTTTTAATGAAAACGGTTGTTTTAATTGTATTTTCAATCTTTGCTCCTGCAGCTTCGATCAGAGCAGCAAGATTTCCAATTGCCTGTTCAGCCTGAGCTTCGATGTCTCCTTCTACCAATTCACCGGTGGATGGAACAATCGGAATCACACCGGAAGTAAATAACAGGCCATTTACTTCAATGGCTTGTGAATAAGGGCCGATAGCAGCAGGTGCTTTCGGGGTTGAAATGATTTTTTTCATAAGGGTTCACCATTATCCTTTCTTAAATATAATAGATAGCGTTTTGCATCGCAATCCTACCTATTATTATAAACCATTTTGTCAAGATGGCAAGAGTGTCTTTTTTTACAAAAGAACTGGAAATTTTCCGAAAAATTTTGTATAATATAGACAAGAGAACGTATTATGCGAAGATGAGAAAGGCAGGTTGAGTATTATGAAAACGATTATTACAATAAGCAGACAATACGGAAGCGGCGGACGTGAGATCGAAAGAAAGCTGGCGGAACAGTTAGGAGTTCCGTTTTACGACAATGAGATTATTTCCCGGGCAGCCAAAGAAACCGGATTTTCGGAGGCAGCATTTGAGACGGTAGAGGATAAGGCGACAAACAGTCTGCTCTATTCGATCGCGATGGGAATGAATGTCTTTACGAATCAAGATGCAGGATTTGCAGGATTGTCTCTGGACGACCGCATTTTCCTGGCACAGTCCAATGTGATCCGTAAAGTGGCAGAAGAAGGTGGATGCGTCATCGTGGGACGCTGCGCCGACTACATATTGAAAGATTATGAAAATGTCGTAAATATCTTTATCCGCGCAAATCTGGATTTTCGTATCAAACGTTCGATCCAGGTAGATCGGCTCGATGAGAGCAAGGCCGGTGAGATTGTATCGAAAAAAGATAAAAGTCGTGGAAATTATTATCGATACCATGCCGGAGAGCGCTGGGACAACTTGATGAATTATGATCTCGTTCTGCGAAGCGATCTTGTCGGAATTGACAAAGCAGTAGAATGTATCAAGAATTATGTCGAGGCGATGTAAATAAGATGTTACAGCGGCCTCGCAAAAAGAAGGAGAATGAAAATGACACACAAGTCAATGCGAAAAGTGATGGCGGCTATTCTTAGTGCAGCGATGCTTTTTCAGATGGGGACAGCTCCCGCGACACAGGCTGCCGTAAAAGTCAAATTAGCAAAAAAATCAATCGTTTTGACCGAAAAGAAGTCAAAAACGGTGAAAGTTACAGGCGTAAAAAAAGCCAAAATAAAGAAAGTAAAATGGTCCACAAGCAGTAAGAAAATTGCGACGGTGAAAGCAAAGAGAAAGACTGCTGTAAAAGTGACCGCGAAAAAAGCCGGAAATGCGAAAGTGACCGGTAAATTTACATTGAAAGGTGTAAAAAAGATTCAGCGGGTTACCTTGAAGGTACAGGTAAAGGCCGCCTCTGAGGCTGAGGGCAAAGATGAGAAGGATACGCCGGCACAGACGACATCTGCTTCCCGGAACCCGGGTACAAACGCAACCCAGAATCCGGGAACAAATCCGACTCAGAAACCGGGAACAGCACCGACACAGAAACCGCAGGTGACTCCGACCCGGAAGCCGGAATCTACACCGGTTCAGACCGCAGATCCGGCGGCAAGTCCTTCGACATCACCGGCAGCGACCACAGCACCATCTTCGGATCCGACAGTAACGGAAACTCCGTCAGCGAGCCAGGCACCGGATGAATTTCAGCCGGTACTTTTCAAAAATGCAACTTTTGAAACAGGAACCGATGGTTTTGCTTCCCGGGGTTCTTCCAAAGTGTCTCAGGCAGATAACGGATACGACGGAAAATGTCTGTATGTAACCGGTCGTACGGACGTGTGGAACGGTGCAGCGCTTAATGTGACAAGTACGATCGTACCGGGTGCAAAATATCGTGTGACCGCATACATGAAACAGATGTCCGGTGACACGACATCGATTAAATGTTCCGTACAAATGGGGCAGAGTTATCCGGAGATTGCGACGGTAGAAGCGGCACCATCCGGAGAATGGGTAAAAATCGAAGGAGAGATCGAAGTAGCACCTTCTTTCTCGGAATATTTGATTTATTTTGAAATGCCAAACAGTAAGACAGCGGATTTCTATCTGGATTCAGTTGTTATTACGCAGATTTCCAAAGGAAAAGAGTTTATAGATCCGGATTCCTTAGACAGTATCAAGGATACGTATAAAGATATTTTCCAATATATGGGAACCTGTGCAAACTATTACGGTTACGATGCAAAGAAAGATCAGCTTATAACGCCGAAATTAGTCAACTTTATCAAAAAACAGTTTAACAGCATTACGCTGGAAAATGAGATGAAGCCGGATAATGTACTTGGTAGTAAGGATCTGATCACCGTGGAACAGGCAAAGAAACTTGGTTATTGTATTCCGGACAATTATCCGGAAACGAAAGTTCCAAAGCTCAATTTAAATACGGTAGATGCTACGCTTAAATTCTGCGCGGACAACAATGTCAAAATGCGTGCACATACCTTGATGTGGCACCAGCAGACGCCAAGCTGGTTCTTTACGAGAGATAATTACAGCGGAAGTGGTGTTACGACACCGGATGTGATGGATGCCCGTCTTGAATTTTATGTCCGCACGGTAATGAACCATGTTATGGATAAAGAAAAGGAACTTACCGGAAAAGCAGGAAGTCTTGTTTATGCATGGGATGTCACAAATGAGTATATCCATCGCGCCAATGACCCGACAGAACAAAGCTGGATGGACGTTTACGGCGATATGAAACTTCAGCCGTCTTATGTAAAGAAAGCCTTTACACTGGCGTATGAAGAACTTGAGAAACGAGGACTTCAGGATCAGGTAACCTTGTTCTACAACGATTACAATGAGTATGATTACGCAGATGACATTGTGAAACTTGTAAAATTTATCAACAGTGACAAGAAAGTCTGCGGCGGTATCGGTATGCAGAGTCATTTGACCGGGCCGACAAATCCGACGATTAAGCGCTATGCAGAAACATTGGATAAATTTCTGGCAACAGGACTGGAAGTTCAGGTAACAGAGCTGGATGCCGAGGTTGAAAGCAATAATCTGGAAGATCAGGCAGCATACATGAAATCCATTATGGAAACGATTGTGACAAAGCAGCTGAATCGTGACAAGACCGTGAATCCGAAAGGAATCACCGGTGTGACGATCTGGGGTCTGTATGACGCATGCTCTTGGAGAAAAAACATTCCACTTTTGTTTGCTTCCGGCATCAATGATCCAAAACCATCGTTCTATGCTTTCTTAGAGGCAGCAAAAGCCAAATAAATAGTGAAGTGATTTGTTTACTTGTAGCAAGCGTTCACGGCAAATGCCG
>FR894019.1:0-9336 GCA_000434115.1 Roseburia sp. CAG:309
GCGGCACGGTTGATTCTGTAACCACTGGAAAGTTTCTCAGTAGATTTTGAAAGGTTGTTTCCTACGATTCCCAACTGTCTGTTGGCATTCATTGATGTAATGTTGTGTTGTACTATCATAATAATTACCTCCTTGTTTTACGCCTTACGGCTTATGTCCTTCCCAAATCCGTTTGGGTAGAAATTTCATATTTTCTATTTATAATATCCGGTGCCGGTGCCAGCCTTGGGCCCTCCGGTCAGCACACATACACCGATTATTATCCGGTTACTTTGCCTCGCCCTTTTTCTTACGATAGCGTTCCGGAAGCTCCGGTTCGGCATAATATTGAGGCCGTTTTTCTCGGATCTCCGGATGTGCTTTTTCAAGCACTTTGCTTCGAACGATGTCAACCTCTTTTGGAGCATCCACCATAATTCGAAGATGATTGTTGCTTCCTCCCAGGAATACAATCTTGATATCATCGCCAAGCATCAGATATTCTTCTGTGCTAAGTGTGAGTCGCAGCATCCTTGCCACCTCCCTCTGCTGTGCCGCTGAAACAAGAAAAAATTGCCAGCCACAACAATTGTTACTATAATGTTGCATTTTTCTTTGTACCATATATATCGACAGGTCATAAAAATACTTTAGTGTTTTTTACAAAAAAGTTTCTAAAAAAACTTTATCTTTTTCTAACTGATCTATACCAAGGTATCTTTTGGTAATTTCATACGACGAATGATTGTATATGCTCATCAGGAGAGCCGGCGGTGTTCCGTTCTTCCAGGCAAAGTAGCCAAACGTTTTCCGAAGGGAATGACAGCTGATGTTTTGCTCAAATCCATAATAATTTGCCGCCTTTTTTATGATTCGGAATGCCTGCGACCGGCTTAAAGGTTCCGGCCCGCTTTTTTGTCCCTGAAAGATATAGTCATTTTTATGATAATGCAAAAGAGTTTTTCGATAATATTCTAACGCTTCTTTTGCATGTTGATTCACAATAAGAATATTCTCCTTCCCTGTTTTTTGTTCCCATACGGCTATGTGTTCACGATAGCAATGATTTTGATCTGAATAAACATCGTTCCAACAGAGCCCTAAGATGTCACTAATGCGAAGTGCTGAATTCAATCCAAACACAATAAGTGCGTAATTTCGTGGGTTTGGTTCAATGTCTCGATAGTAATTTCGAAATTTTTTCAACATTTCTTCATCTTTGATTGGTTGTGTTTTACTCATTTTTTCCTCCATTCTAAAGTACGTGATGCACTTCGTCCTATTTGTTTAGATGCTTCATCCAAACATAGCTTATATGCAACATTATAGTAACAAATGTTGCATTTTTTCTTATTTTATTTAACACAACCCACCGTCCTAAAATACATTTACCGGAATAGTTACGTTTGTGCTAAAAAAAAGAAGCGATATCTTCTTTCCCGAATTATCGCTTCTTCCTTTATTATTCTGCACATTTTTTCAAAAATTATTCTTATTTCTGTCCACCGCGTCCGCTGATGATCCACGGTGCCGGCTGCTGCTTAAATGAGTTGCGGCTTGACAGGGTCGATACCGCGATCTGAATCACTTCGACATCTTCAATGCCATGAGATTCCAGCATTGCTTTTGCGCCTGCTGCCACTTGAAAATCCAAAGTATAGACAACTACATTAATGTGTGGATTTTTTGCGGTCAGATATGCAAGTTCCTGATCCATGCTGGCAGAAGCTACCATAAATACCGTGTCCGGTACAGGACAGTCCTTCATGCTCTCTTCATCTACATGATCAACGATCTGCACATTGCTGAGACCAAAATGCTCCACATTATCCTCCATCGTCTCGCGGTCAGCGCGGCTGTATTCCACGGCAATTACCGTTCCCTCAGCTGCTGTCAGCGCCGCCTCGATGGCAATACTTTCTCCGCTGATCACGCAAAGATTATCCTGCGTATCCACCATCATTTTATTGAGAATGACAGCTCGGATCTCACTTCCCACATAGTGAATCGATCCCTTCTGGAACATTTCATTTCCCATACCGATTTTCGCCGTGTTACGGGCATTTGGATTGATAATGAGCATTCCGGCAGAAGCATTGATCCCACGGTCGATCATATCCTTTACTTTGCTGTTCAGAATCTTGCCTTGCGGTTTGGAACCCTCATTGTACCAGACGTCGCATTCTCCAAGACCGGCATTCCAAAGTCGATAAAAAATATCATCTACGCCCGCATTGGTAAACACCAAAGTCGTCTTGTGTGCCTCCACGGTCGGGATCACATTTTTATTCTTTTTGGTGATATCTATCATCTTAACATGTTCGAGGTCAATCGCCGTATTTTGGGCATAATATTGCAGCCACGACAAGATCACCTCGTTACTAAAAAGCTGTTCCTTCATAAACCATTTCCTCCGTTCCTTTTGATACTTTTATTATATCTCAAACCGCAGGACAAAACAACTGCTTTTATAATTTCGTAGCATTCTTTTGTGATTTATGCTATACTACATGATAGTAAAGTTTTTGGAGGTAGTTACATGAATACCATAGGATTGATTGGCGCGATGGACGAAGAAGTCGCCATTTTGAAAGAACAGATGACTGACACAAAAGAAATGACCAAAGCGGGAATGACCTTTGTCGAGGGAAATCTGTGGGGACTGAAAACCGTCGTTGTCGTAAGCGGCATTGGGAAAGTAAATATGGCAGTCTGCACGCAGATCCTGATTGACATTTTTTCTGTCGATACCGTAATAAATACGGGCGTTGCGGGCTCGCTCAATAATACATTGGAAATTGGTGACATTGTGCTTTCACGCTGTGCCCAGCAGCATGACATGGATGTTTCCCCGCTGGGAGATCCGGTCGGCATTATCCCACGGATGGATGAATCTATTTTTGCCGCGGATGAAACTCTTGTTAAACTGGCAAAAGAGGCCTGTGAAAAAGCAAACTCTGACATAATCTGCCATGTCGGAAAAGTAGTAAGCGGTGACCAGTTCATCGCCGACGGCGAAAAAAAGCAATACTTGATCGATACTTTTGAAGGTGACTGTGCTGAGATGGAAGGGGCTGCGATGGCACAAGTGGCTTACTTGAATCACGTTCCATTTCTGATCATACGCGCGATCTCCGACAAAGCAGACAACTCCGGTCACATGGATTATCCAACATTTGCCAAACAGGCAATTACTCATACAGTGGCCCTTTTAAAAGAAATGTATACATTATTAATAGAAAGAAGATGACAAAATCGTGAAATTAGGTAGAAATGAAACTTGCTGGTGTGGCAGCGGCAGAAAATATAAAAGCTGCCATATGGCATTTGACGAAAAAATTGAACATTATATGCTGACATATCCACACGCAGAGGAACCGCCTCGCAGTATCATCAAGACGCCGGCGCAGATTGAAGGCATACGTAAAGCCGGCGAGATCAACTCCATGGTCCTTGATTCCGTCGCGGAAATGATCGGCGAAGGTGTGTCAACGCAAGAAATCGACGATCTTGTAGCCAAACGAACCGCTAACCTTGGCGGCATCTGCGCCTGCCTCGGTTACCAGGGATATCCGAAAAATGTGTGTACTTCCATTGATGACGTTGTCTGTCACGGAATCCCGGATCCAAAGCGGATTTTGCAGAGCGGCGATATTGTAAATGTGGATTGCACTACAATTGTAGATGGATTTTATGGCGATGCTTCCCGTATGTTTTTGATTGGCGAAGTAAGCGAAGAGAAGAAAAAACTGGTTCAGGTAACGAAAGAATGTCTCGACGAAGCGGTCGGCATCGCGAAACCATGGACAACATTGGGTGATTTTGGATATGCGATCAATAAACGCGCCAAAGAAAATGGCTACAGCGTTGTCGTAGAAATCGGCGGACACGGCGTCGGCGTAGAATTTCACGAAGAACCGTGGGTTCCGCATATCGGCGAACCGGGAACCGGAATGCTTCTTGTCCCGGGTATGACGATCACCATTGAACCAATGATCAATATGGGAACTTCCGATGTTTACTGTGACGAAGATGACGGATGGACGATTTACACCGATGACGGGAAACCTTCTGCCCAATGGGAATACACACTGGTTATCACAGAAACCGGAAATGAAATTCTTTCCCGCTAGAGAATTTCATTGTGCTGCAAAATACCTATGTAGCAAAAGGAGCTGCGTATCATTTACACAGCTCCTTTGTTATCTTTTGTAAGGAAAACCTATAATTTTAAAAAAGATTAGGGGGTAAGAGTATTGCCTCTTATTTTTTATTTATCAAATTTCCAACTATCTGTCAAAACGTTTGTCTTTTCAAATACAAAGTATACGGTATGCTCGCCGGTTACTTTCTTATTAAGTGCAGCGACACATTCTTTGTATTCCGTCATAGATGTGTCACTCAGTTTCATACTTACCGTAGAAGCTCCGTCGTCGCCAAAGTCTACATTTGCCACTCCGATATAACTTCCTACTTCTGTATTGTAAAGAGAATAATTTGCGCCATTCCACAATGCATTTGAACTTGCTTCAGTATTAGCAATCGTTCCTACCTGGTTTGCAATTGCGAAGGACTCGGCTTCTATCGTATTATAAGGATTTACGGTTCCAACTGCGGTTACACCTTTTGCCGTCATTTTTGTGTCTGCTATTGTACCATCTTTGTTTTTGAAGTTTCCATTTTCTCCCAAATTCAAGATGTCCGCATATGTTGTTCTGTAATCGTCTTTGGTTCCCAATGCCAGTGTATCTTTCTTTGTATGATAGAACGCATACCAGGTTCCTTTGAACTCTGCAAAACAGTGATGATTATTTCCGCTTGCTCCGAAATAAGTTCCCGGATTTTTCAATACACAGCCGACAAATTTGAATCCTGTCATCGGATTATCACTTTCCATTACGGCGATATTTGCTGTCGGTACATTTTTATCACGTCCGGAGAAGTCTGTCCAGTTTGTACAGTAACTATAATAATATTTCTCTCCGATTTTGTTGATTCCGGAATCTTCAAACATATATGGTGCGTCAATTGTGACAGGGTCGCCATCCAGACTTATCATATCATCTGCAAGTTTTACAACTCGTCCGCATTTTGGATTCTTGATAAAATCTTCCGGCTTGTCTGTTGTGTCACCAATTCCTCCAAAGTACAGATATCCGGTTCCGTCATCATCAACCAATACAGCCGGGTCAAACAGCCATCCAATCTTAGATCCGGAACATCCCGGGGTATTGCGGCTGATCAGCTGTTTTCCAATTGGGTCTTTCCATGGCCCTGTCGGACTGTCTGCTTCCAACACTCCAATTCCACTGCCATTGTCAGCGAAATACAAGAAGAATTTTTCTTTTCCGTTAATTGTCTTATGACATGCTGCCGGTGCCCAGGAATTTGATGCCCATTTCGCTGCTCCTTTTGAGCCTGCTACCGGAATCGCACCATGATCTGTCCAGTTTACCATGTCAGCCGATGAATATACATTAATGGTATTGATCTTTGAATAGTTATTGTTCGCATCCGGAGTTTTCTCGTACTGCTGGGAATCGTTTGTACCATATACATAGATTCTTCCATTGTATTCCATCGCGTATGGATCTGCAGTCAAACGGGAAGTCATGATCGGATTGCTTACGGATGTTTTACCCAAACCAAGGGAAAGATCCGGATAATCAACGCCTGCGGCTGCTTTTGCCACACCGCTGATCGTCACTTCATCCAGATAGAAATCCATCATGTTGCCGGACTCATATACCGACTGCCAGTAAATAATGATCTGTCCGTTATGTTCCGGAACATTCATTTTTGCTTCACATTTTGTCCATGTGTCATTTGGCAGATCAAATGTCTTGATTCCATCATATCTCGTCTCACCACTTCCGTTGACGTACTGCATAGAAAGATCAATCTGACTTGCCTCACCGGTAGTCTGTTTCGCATAGAATGTGATTTCATAATCATTATCGGTCTCTGCGAACGACGTTACATCGATAGATGCTCCATGCCATTCTTTCGAACGGTTAGCAATCTTGGCACTCTTGCCTGTACCATTTGCGCCATCTTCTACGATAGAGACCGAAGCATCTCCACGTTTTTCGATCGGATCTGTATTGTCATCTTCCATCGTGGCATTTACAAGGACTGCCGGTGTAGGTTCCGGTGTCGTCTCTCCTGCAGGTGCTTCTGTCGGAGTCGCCGTCGGATCCAATCCCGGACCATTTACTTCCGCAATTTTATTTGCCTCTGTAATCTTATCCAAATATACAGATACCGATTTTGTTCCTTTTGTCGGCTCTTTGGATTCCTGTGGTGCTATAGATGGCGATGTTGTCGGTGCCAAAGATGGATTTGCTGGTGTCATGTTTGTCCCTCCTGGTGTTGTGGTCGTCTGTGGTACTGTTGATACCTGTGGTGTCACGGATGTCTGTGGAGTAACTGTTGTCTGGCTGTTCTTTTTTACCAGAACCTTTACCACACCAATTTTCCGTTTTTTACCTTTTTTTGATACTTCTTTGACAGTAATTTTCGCTGTACCAGCTGTCACTGCCTTTACCTTCCCCTTTTTGGTTACCGTTGCCACCTTCTTCTTACTGGAAGAAAAGGTATAGCGGCAGCCTTTCTTCTTGTTCTTCACTTTGATCACTTTACTCTTGCCTTGTGTCAATGTCATTTTCTTTGTTCCAAGCTTTGCTTTCTTTGCTGCCATCGCATCTTCTCCACCTGCTCCGGCTACCAAAGAAACAACAAGTGCTGTGGATAACACAATACAACTCAATTTTCTCTTCATAATGTAAACCTCCTTATTTTCTTCAAATTGTTATTTCTATTTTACTGCGTTCTCTCTTTCAATACAATGATCTATCCTCTTCGATTTTTGATATATCTGGTACGCATTTAATTATATTGTTCGAAATATTTATTGTATGTGTATAAATTTATTGATATAATACGTTTATAAAGTAGTCAAAGGAGGTTGTTATATGATAAAAGTAATCTATGCGATGGTCAACCAGGAGATGCCGGAAGATTTTGTTGACGATCTGTTTTTTGCAGAGGGGGAGTATGAAATTATGTTATTTGATTCTCCGATCATCGTTGACGTAAACGGCCAAATACAGGAATTTCCGGAGCATCACTGCATTTTATACAAGCCCGGGCAACACATTTATTATCGTGCAAAATCCGGAAAACTTCTATATACATGGATTCGTTTTAACTGTGATGAATCACTTTTTACAGAAGACTACATTCCTTTTGGCGTACCTATTTTCTGCCCGGATTTCGGCTGTTACCGAGAGTATTTTTTAGATGTCGCCAATGAAAATTATTGGAATCATGACAGCCGCCAGCTGGTTTTGGAAAAGTTAATGCACATTATCTTCCACCGGCTTCACGATTATGCTTTTTTGAATACGGATTTATCGCGATACCGCGAACGTTTGATTGATCTTAGAAATAATATTTATGCCCACCCGGAATTTGACTGGACATTAGAATATATGGCAGAATATGTAAATTTAAGTGTGCGCGCCCTGCAAAAACAATACAAGGCATTCGCACACATCTCCTGCATAAATGAAGTAATTGAAAGTCGTCTTGAACACTCAAAAGTGCTTCTCAGCCGCACCTCCGACAGCATACAGGAAATCAGTTTTGCCTGCGGCTATCGGAATGTGGAGCATTTCTGCCGCCAATTTAAGCAGCATGAAAATATGACACCAAACCAATATCGAAAAGAACACCGTTCTCTTTAGCAGTTACGCTTCAAATCCGCGGTTTTTGCCGATATCGACACCGATCGTTTCGTTCAAGCTTCCTCTGCCATACGTAAGTCCGGCGTAAATCTGCTGTACATTTTTCATAACCGCCTCCGACGTATCCTGCTTTGCAACCTCGCGGAATGACGGAAGAAGTCTTTCCATCACATGCGTGGCATGCGCAAATCGTTCGCTGTCGCGCAGTGCCATTCCCTGACACAATTCGTGATACGAATAGATGTACAACCGACGGAGATAAAAGGAAATTTCATATTGAAAATCGAGACTTCCCATCAATTCCGTCAAAAGTCCTCTGGCGCGTTCCATTTCACGGCGGCATGCCGGCATGTCGCCCTGTTTCATCTGCGCATCGCCCTCTTTAACACTATCCAAAAATGCTTCGTACATGATCACCACCAGCTCACTGCGGTTTGCCTGGGATACACGTGCTGCGTAAGCATTTAATTTTTCTTTTTCCATCGCACTCACCATTTTCTTTCGCTATATATCAAAATCAGCCTTGAAGCAGCTGCAAAATTGTCTGTGGACGGTTATTTGCCTGTGCCAGCATAGAAGTTCCTGCCTGACTGAGCACGGTAAGCTGTGTATATTCTGTCATTTCTTCCGCCATATCCACATCTTCAATGCGGGAACATGCCTCTGTCAGATTCTGGGAAGTAGTATCCAGACTTGATGTGGCAGAATCCAAACGGTTTTCATACGCACCCAGTTTTGCGCGAATTGCTGATACCTGTGTGATCGCTTCGTCAAAAAGAGTAATGCTTGCCTGCGATCCATCGTGCGTACACACATTGCAATACTGGATATTTAATGATTGACAGGTAACTGCCGGAATCGAAATGTCAATATCCTGTCCCTCATTGGAGCCAATCTGAATGGCTACAAATCCGGCATCGAGTACCGTCACGTCTGCATCGGTTCCTGCTTCCGCCCCGGCTACATCAAAAATCATTTGAAAACCACCGCGGTCGGATACAGTCACACGATTTCCTTCTACAAATGTAGTCGCTGTTTTGGAAAATCCTGAGGTGGTATCCAATGCTACGACAGCATCTTTTCCCTGTGTGATCGTAGCGCCGTCTACGCCAAGTTTCCTTGCAAGTTCCGGATCGTCTGTTGTAATCTCGATATTTCGGGAAGCACCATAAATTTTGGATTCAAAATACAGACTGGAAGCAGCATTCAGCGGTACTTCCTGCGGATTTCCGTCTGCATCGGTTCCATTAACCGGAAGGACATCAATATTCATACTCTCACAGCAATCACGGATCTTTGCATACGCCTCTTCCAAAGTCTCACCCTTTTTAATCTCGATGCTCTGTCCATTGATCTGCACTTTTCCATCTTTTGTAAATACATCCGTTGCAGCCATTGTAAGCGCACCTGAAGTTACGTTGGTCTTGGTCGCTTCCTGTGTAATTGTCATACTGTATGTCGTCAGTGCAACATCGTCTGTCATGGAAATAACACTCACGCCTGTATTACTGGAAGAAGTCTGGCGGCAGCAGGTTCCGTCCAATATACTCTTTGTATTAAATTCGGTATCCGAAGCAAGTCGGTCGATCTCACTCATCAATGCCTCAAT
>FR894019.1:9380-22232 GCA_000434115.1 Roseburia sp. CAG:309
AATGTTGTGACATCGTTTGATGCCTGCACGGAAAGTTCACGGCATCGCTGCAACATGTCTTCCACTTCCGTCAATGCTCCCTCTGCTGTCTGAATAAACGAAATTCCATCGGATCCGTTACGGGATGCACGCTGAAGTCCACGGATCTGTGCGTGCATTTTCTGGGAAATCGCCATTCCTGCCGCATCATCTGCCGCTTTGTTAATACGGTATCCTGAAGAAAGTCTGGTCAGACTTGTCGTTATCTTATCCTCCGTCCGATGTAAATTTCCTGTCGCCATAAGAGCCGATATGTTTGTATTTATCTTCATAAAGTTACTTCCTTTCTCTGCACATTGGTAACGACAATTTTCGCCACCTGATACAGTCTGCTATTTGCTGTTTTTTCTTTATTTCCTACATGAAATGAATGTCTGGCACCCTTTGCCACATCCATGCGTTCCATCGCAAATCCATTCATTTCCAAGTCCTTTTCAATATTCTGCGTGAGCTCGCTGACATTCTGCCCGTCCTCGCAGGTCACAAATCCGCTGACCCGGTCGCCCGTCACTTTAAATGTCGCCTGCATTTTTCCATACGTTTCCGAATGCAGTGAGATCTCAACCGTTCCCTTCTCTGCTTCGCTGCCCTGCAAAACCGTTACATTACAGGAGGTAATTCCCCTGTCGGTCACAATCGGCACAGAAAAGGTATTTGTCTGCTGCCGCATCTGATGATAAAAGGAAATGCTGCCTGCCATCTGAATCAGATTTTGCAGTGTATCATAAGTAATGTCGTCTGCTTGTTTCCTGCTTTCGATCTCCGCCAGATGTTCACTGTCCAGTGTATCCAACAGCACTTCCAATTCTTCCGGCTGATCCATTGCATCAATAATCGTTTCACTTTCTTCTTTCGTAAACAAGGCATCATTTTCCGGCAGTTCTCTTTCCAGATACCGCTTCATTTCACGGATATTTTGCAGCGTAGCAGAAATCCCTGCTGCCTCCAGACATTCTTGTATACTGTCATCACTCAATGCCGCCGCTTCGCGGATATTTTGTGCCAATGCCTCATAATACGCCGCATCTTCCGCCTGACTTTCCGGCGTTTCACAGGCTTCCAAAATCTGCTCGCATGTTGCCTCATCGTCGGACTGTTGCAGCGCCCCCGGCGACAATTCTTTTTTCAATTGGCGTATCACTTGGTTTCCAAATGCCGCACCAATCTGTTCACTGATTGTCTCTCCTCTGCTTTCCTGCCTTTCCAGACTTCCGAAATCATCATCAATTGCAAATTCTTTTCCCTCTGCCCGTCTGGTGCGAACCGCTGACAAAAGCGAGGAAAATGTCAATTCTCTTCCTTCTTTTACCAATTGTCCGATAACGGCGCCATCACTTTTTTCTACTTTATCGATCAATCGGTAAATACCAATCATACTTTTTCGTTCTTCCGGTGTAATATCACCTCTATGATCGAGTTTCCACAAATATTTCCGCAATGTCGCGTCGTCGTCCGGCAATTCTTCCTGTATCTCCTGAAGTGCAGCCTCAATCTCATCCATCGTCATTTCCAATGGATTTTCCTGCTTTTCGATCATTTTTGCCACGGCTGCCGGCTTCATCCGCTCCAGCACCGAAGTTACCTTGGCATCGTAATCTTTCATCGAAAGCACCGATTCTTTGGTAATCTCCATCTGATTGTACGCAAGGATCCGAACCGCCCGCTGATTGGCGGATGTCCGGTCAAGTCCCAGATCGTCCAATATTGTATCGACATTTTGAAATGCCTTTTTCATGGAATCTCCCAGGTCACTCCGTACCTGAGTACCCACCGCTTCATAATTTTTCGCCAGCTGCTCATTTCTTTCGACATTGGAAATTTCTGACATTTCCTGCAATGTGGTCTGCTCTGCCTGCCCAATCATCTTTCCCAGTACACTTGCCGGAGCCTGCCAGATCTGGTCTTTCGCCCGCAATGTTTCTGCCATCTGGTCAATCTGATCCTGACTGCACGCAATCCCCTGTTCGTCAAATATTTTTTTACAGGCTTCCTGTTCCATCTGCTTCAGTTCTTCCACTACCTGCGCCAGATTGGAAATGTCCACATGGATACCTTTGCGCTCCATCGTTCCGGCTGCTTCTGCTGTCATTTTCAACCGGATTTCTTCCAGCTGGCGTTTTGCCGTAATAAACGCAGCTTCTTCCGGATAAAATGCCCGGATTTCCTCATCTGTTACATTTTTCAGATTCTCCCATTTTTCAGCTGCTTCTTCATACGAAATTTTGCTGATATCTGCCTGCTGCGGAACCGTTCCTTCCCGCACAGCATCCTGAATACGCTCCTGAATAACTTCTTTCGGCAGATCTTTTGTCTCCTGCCATTTGGTATATTTTTCTATATTTTCCGCTGTTACCGGAATATCTTTTTCATACAGAAATTTCGCCGCCTCTTCCGCCGTATCGTTTCCCTGCAACCCATTTTCTTCCAATATATGATCGATCTGCGGTTTCATTTCTTCATAAGAAGCCCTCTGCTGCGGAACCGCCGGCATGGAAGTCACACCGGCACTATTTCCGACGGCTGCCGGTGTCAGATCTGCTTCCTGCTCTATGTAATATTTTATTGCTTCGTCACTAAGTTCCGGCGCTCTTGCCGCCATCTGCGCAACAAGTTCAATCTGGGTTTGCAGTTCATCAGAAAATTCCTGTTTTTCTTTTTCCTTTTCTACCTGCTTATCCAACGCCTCTGCATTGGCTTTTCGCTCCGTCTTTACTTTTTCTATCGCCCGCTCTAACGTCGAGTCGACATACTCCTCCAAAATTGTCCCTTCATCCTCAATATCTTTGGCATCCTCACCATTGATACTTTGGCTGATAAAATCCGCCGGATCAAAAGTATTCTCCGGAAGATTCTTTGCCACATCACTCACGATCTCGTTTTGAGTTGTGCCGGTATATATCATATTGGGATCCATTTCCTTTTGTACCGTACAATCCTTTGTATACTCAATTCCATAATTGGAAATGCTGCCGTCCCTGGCAATCTGTACCGACGCCCCGCTTTCCTTTGCATAAGGGGTGTCTTTAAAGTCAATGGAAATCTTGTTTGGATTGATTACCATGGATTTCTCACTCACTTTCGTTTTTTATAGTTACCTGTTGTATTATATATTTCGTCGCTTTTCCTGATTTTCTTGAGAACTTCTTTCTTTTTTCTTTTTCGCGGGTGCCGACGCTCCCTTGAATCGGCGACCGCGCCTTTCTGCACACCCCTCTCCGCATAAACCTCCCCTTATACTATAATTTAGGGTAGGTTTTCGCAAAGAACTATTTCTATGAAATTCGTTCCTGCACGAAAAACTACCCTAAATACCTATCGAAACCACTCCCACAACCAGAAGCCATACTCCACATTTTCACCGCCCTCCAGCAGCATATCATATTCCTCCTCCGTGAGATTTTGTTTTAATTTCTCTTTCGACTCATCCGGAACTATCTGATACGTACTATCCACAAAGCATAAAGTCGGATACAATATGCACCACCAGTTTTTTCCAGCCGCTTCCCCAATCCGTACATTTAACGCATTATAATTTCCTGCCGGAAACACCATATCGCCATACTCTTTTACCGGAAAATAACAATTTTCCAGTGTCGCCGTTACCGGATAATCGTATCCCTTTTTCTCTATGTAATTTGACGCACATTGTTCAATATCCGGGATCTGTACCTGCAATACTTTAGCTGCCGCTTCCACCGAATCACTTTTTTTCATTTTTTGGCGCAGCATTTTTACAATTTCTTCCTTTACTTCCAGTTTTAGTTTTTGATCCATTTCCAGATCACTATTTGCCACAACATGCAGACGAATGACTTCTTTTGCGATATCTTCCTGCATTTCCTTTGCCGCCGTAGCTTCTCCGTAAAAGTGCATCAGCACACACACTCCCAAAACCGCTATCCCAAATAAAAAACATTTTAAAACTTTCATAATAACCTCCTGATGAATTACTCAAATACTAGTATTTCCAAATTTTTTTCCGTTATACAATGAAACAATAGCTATATAAATTGCGAAAACAACTTTTCCATGTTATAATATTTTTATAATAACGATTAATATAAGGGGGATAAAAATGGATTCCACTTGGATCAATGCTCCAGCCAAGATCAATCTCGGTCTGGATGTAATTCGCCGCCGTGATGACGGCTATCACGAAGTAAAAATGATTATGCAGAGCATACGGCTCTTCGACCGTTTGACATTAAAAAAGACAAAAACACCCGATATCAGTCTGACCACCAACCTTCATTTTCTTCCTGTCAATGAAGACAACCTTGTGTATAAAAGTGCAAAGTTGTTAATAGAAGAATTTAGAATTTCCGAAGGAGTATCCATTACACTCGACAAGCGGATTCCCGTTGCCGCAGGTATGGCAGGTGGAAGTACCGATGCGGCTTCGTGCATGATTGCGATGAACCGGCTGTTTGACCTAGGCCTTTCCGACGAAGACCTGAAAGAACGGGGAATAAAACTTGGCGCGGACATTCCATACTGCATTCAGAAAGGAACTGCACTCTCCGAGGGAATCGGCGAAATACTGTCTCCACTCCCGGCTGCGCCTTCCTGTTATATACTGATTGCCAAACCCGCCTTTCATGTATCGACAAAATTTGTCTATTCCAATCTGGTGCTTGACGAAACCACCGTTCATCCGGACATCGACACAATGATCGAATGCATTCGGAAAAGAGATCTTCATGGACTGTGTGACAATATGGCAAATATACTGGAAACCGTTACGATTCCGGCGCATCCTGATATTGCACTTATCAAACAGACCATGATGGAAAATGGGGCATTGGGCGCTTTGATGAGCGGAAGCGGTCCGACCGTATTCGGCATTTATGAAAGCGAAAAAGAAGCCATGCGTGCCAAAGAAATCTGCCGCGCGCTCCCTTGCCGATGCTTTGTTTATGTAACCGACCTATATCGCTAAAGGAGGAAGAAAATGAAACGATTCACAAAAATAATGGGTACTATCACCCTTTCCCTGGCACTTGTCATGAGTTCCCTTGTTGTCACACCGGGCAGCAATGCGGTGATTCAGGCAGAAGAAACTCCCGAGGATTTCCACATTACAGATCCGTCTCTGTTTCATGCAGAATATGTAAACGGCATTTACACCATTACCGGATTTGACGGCTTATACAACACCTCATCCATCGTTGTACCTTACAAGATCAACGGCACTGCCGTGCGCGCCATCAATGCCCCGTTTTCCGGAAAGACGAACTGCCATGTCGTATATCTTCCGGACAGCATTGTAAGCATCGGCTCCGACACATTTGCATCGTCCACCGTAGAATATGTAAAGAGTTACACCACGGCGGCGGTAGATGAAATTATCAAACAGCCGGTGGCTGGCGAAATCGAATCCGTTTCCATCGAAAATCCGGTGCTGGAAACTCCGGCAAACGAAACCGGTAATCTGGATGAAACCACAAAAAATCCGGTACTTTCTGATACGCTGCCGGCTTCATTAAAAACGATTGAGGACAACGCATTCCAAAACTCCTCGATCAAAAGCATCACCGTAGCAGGGAATATGGATAAAATTGGAAAATATGTATTTGCAAACACTCCGAATTTCCTTGACTTTACGCTTGCTGCCGGTGCTTCCATCGATAACATTGACGACTACGCTTTTTCGTGCAGCCAGCTCCATACGATCACGATCAACGGAACAGTCGGCCGGCTGGGAAATTATGCCGTAGAAAAGACAGCACACATCACGGACTTTACCGTAAACAGCACCGGTTCCATCACGACCGTAGGGGATCACGCATTTTACAACAGCTGCATTCACAACATCGTATTAAGAGGTTCCATTACAAGCATCGGCTCCTATGCTTTTGCAAATTGTGCAAATATTATACAGGTGGAAGTTTCTTCCAATAGCAATTATACCTTGGGTGAGTACGCTTTCAGCTGCGCACAGATCCATAATGTCTACCTCTCCGAGGGACTTACCAACATTGAAAAAGGCACCTTCGAAAAATGTGGAAACCTGGAAAAAGTGCAATTGCCTCAATCCGTAAAAAACATTGGAGACGATGCTTTCAAAAATGTGCCAAACTTAAAAGAAATCAATATTCCGGCAGATACCACCATCGCCTCTTCCGCTTTTGAAGGCGTAGGCGATTCTACCAAAAAAGCGCTTGCTGCAAGCGGAAATACCAATGCCCTCGTACTTTTAGGCATGTCTGTCGTACCGACGAGCACTCCGGCACCGGTTCCGGTCGCAGCCATAACTACTCCTGCGGCACCTGCCTCTGTCACACCGGCACCTGCCAAAGTCAGTGTAGGAAAAGTCAAACTTACTTCCGTCAAAAAGAAAAAAGGAAAGGCCGTCCTTACATGGAAAAAAGTAAAAGGCGCTTCCGGTTACACCATTTACAAAAAGGTAGTCAAAAAGGGTACAAAGGCGAAAAAAGCCAAAAAGATCAAATTTGTAAAAGTCAAAAATGTATCCGCAAAAACGACAAAATTTTCCATTAAGTTAAAGAAAAAGGCGACAACTTCTTTCTATATAAAAGCCTTTAAAAAAGCAAAGGTCAACGGAAAGACAAAGACCGTATACGGAAAAGCCTCGAATGTTAAAAAAGTAAAAGCATAAAGCGCACAAACGCCTCCCTGAAACAACCGAATCAGGGAGGCATTTTTTACTGCCAGTCTGTATCATCTAACATTTCTAATTTTTTCTTCAACATCCTCGTCCGTCTGCCGACAAGCATATCCAGTTCTTTTTCCGATTGTTCTAACCGCTTTTGCAGGTTCAATAAAACTTCTTCGTAACTGTCTACCTCCGAGCGCACTTCCGTCAAAACACGCCATACGTCGCCGCTCTTCTCCTGTATCTCAAGTGTCCGAAATCCCATCTGTAAGCTGTTCAGAAGCACTCCGACACTCGCCGGCGAAGCCATCGTCACTTTGTACAGCCGCATCAATTCCTGCGGCAGTCCAAGTTTTACCGATGCCACATAAATCGCCTCAATTGGGAAAAATAACACGGCAAAGTCTGTCGTATAGGGCGGCAGAATATACTTATCGTGAATCTCCTTTGCAAACGATTTCACACGATTTTTAAATACAATTGCCGCGTCTTCCGCCATTTCCCGGCTTCCACTCTGCAACGCCTCTTCGTATTGAAGATACGCATCCAGCGGAAATTTGGAATCAATCGGAAGATAAACCGGTTCTTCATATCTTCCCGGAAGTTTTACCGCGTATTCTACACGCGTAGTCCTTCCCGGAATTACCATACATTCCGTCTCGTACTGATCCGGAGTGAGGATCTCATCAAGAATGCTTCCCAACTGCCATTCTCCCCAGATTCCACGGGTTTTCACACCGGTAAACATCCGCTGCAATCCGGCAATTTCCCGTCGGATTTCCTCAATCTGCGGATTGCTCTCCGGCTTCCGGTTCTGGCGCTGCATCGTTATCATCAGATAGACATTGGAAATAACCAGCAGAATCACAATAATGCCAAGTAAAATTTCCATTGCTTTCCTCCTTTTTAACGTAACGCAAAGTCAAACTCCGGATTTCCGTCAAGTTCAACAATGTCCTTTTGTATCTCTTTTCCTGTATCCGTAAAGACAAATTTATGAAGGTTCACGCCACCCTGCACAAAATACAGGCGCACAACGATATACTGCGTCGCCATATAAACTTTCTTATTCATTGTCCGGATCTCGCCATTCGTTCCATTGAACGTCACGACACCAACCGGCACACTCTGGCTGAAAATCGTCATTGGAATCTGCGCCAGTTCCCCGGATTCCGAGGAATATTCAATATGCAGATCATACAAATGACCGATCGGCACCTCAATCGCAAACACAAAACTGCTGCCCTTTGAGGTATCGATTCCATCCATAGGGATCTCGCCTTTTTCATCAAATGTATAATATACAATATCTTCCATATTAAAATCGGACTTATCTTTCGGCTTATGGAGAATCTCTACGGTCTCCGCCTCACCATTCATCCTCGCAAACGCAGGCAGATTCATAAGCTGACCACAGATATTGGCAGCGCTTCGCTGTAATTCGCCCCGCGTCAGCGTACCAGCCGCAAGTTCTTTTAAGGTATTATCGTCCGTGCAGTTTTCGTCGCCCTGCGGACACACCATATAAATATCATTTTGCGCGCGTATCATGGATGCAAAGTCATTTCCAACGCCTTCTGTCCCGGACTGGTTGTTGATCTTCGCCCACCAGTCCGTCATCACGATACCGGTAAATCCCCATTCATCGCGCAGGATGGATGTATTTAATTCATATCTTCCGGCAGTCCAGACTCCGTTCAAACGTCCATAGGTCGTCATGACAGAATCCGCGTGTGCCTCTTTTACCGCAATCTCAAAACCTTTCAGATAGATCTCACGAAGTGCTCTTTCGGAAACGATGGAATCCACATCATGCCGTTTCTTTTCCTGATTATTGGCGGCAAAATGTTTGAGTGTTCCCGTCACGCCCTGTCTCTTCAAACCACGGATCTCTGCCGCCGCCATCTTACCGGAGAGAAGGGGATCTTCTGAAAAATATTCAAAATTGCGCCCGTTTAACGGATGTCTGTGAATATTGGTCCCCGGCCCCAGAATATTATCAATCTTATTGGAAATCATTTCCAATCCGAGGTACTTAAATAACTCTTCCACCAGCGCCGTATTCCATGTACACGCGATCAATGTCCCATTTGGCAGGCTGAATGCTTTCTTTCCACAATCAATCCGCATTCCCGACGGCCCATCGGAACAGCAGCCACAGGGAATACCCATTTTTTTCAAATGTTCCGAAACACCTCCGTATGCCGCTGCTGTACCCGGCGTTACTTTCGGACTTCCCATACCTTCTCCTCGCACGATGCACGACAGATCTTCATCGGAAAACTGTGCGATAAACGCGTTCATCGTAATGTTTCCGTCTGCCACATCTTTCAGTACATACCCGTTATCTCCCGTGTATGCGATCTCTTCCGGCATATTTTCTGCGCGTTTTTTCGCTTCCTGCCTGCCGCCTGTCGGAACCGGTTCGCGTGTCAGTTCAAATTTTCCATTTTCATCTTTACTCATTTTGAAGCGTTCGAATGCTTCTACCGGCGCAAGTGCCTGTTGCAGCTGTTCAACCACCTTCTGCTGCATAATCTCGAAATTTGCTGCTTCTTCGGCATTACGGACATCAGAGCCCACGTAGATCCGGTATTTTCCCGGTTCAAGCACCATACAATGCGGCGCAACGGTAACACCGGAATCATCATACGAAGCAATCGCAGAAAACGGAATGGAAATTTTTACCAGTTCTCGTTCTCCCGGCTCGATCACTCCGGTTTTAGCAAATCCACAAAGGCTCCGCGCCGGCTTTCCAAGTTTTTCCTGCGGTGCCTCAACATATGCCTGTACCACGTGTTTTCCCGCTGTTTTTCCGGTATTTTTCACCTGCACCTGAATCTCACATCCAAAATCCTCACGAATGGAAAAATCAATGCACGTATCGCGGAATGTCGTATAAGAGAGCCCATAACCAAATGGATACAGCACTTCCTCTTTCGCCGCCGTTTCAAAATACCGGTAGCCGACATAGATATCTTCCACATAAAAGTTTTTCTCTTCGCCCCCAAAATACGGCGAAGACGGGTAATCCTCTATCTTTTTGGCAATCGTATCGGTCAAATGACCACACGGCGACACTCTCCCGGTCAGCACATCCGCGACCCCATAGCCGCCGACCATGCCGCCCTGCCACACGATCATCTGTGCCTGACATGCCTGCAAACATGGATGCGACATATCAATGATACTTCCGATATTAAAAAGAACGGCTGTCTTTTCAAAATACGAAGTAACTTTTTCAAGCATATCAATCTCGGTCTTTGAAAGTTTGTATGCGCCTTCTGCATCGACGTTATCGCGGTCTTCCCCAGCGGTTCTTCCAATAATTACCAGTGCTGTATTGTTTCGAAGAGATGCTTCACGGACAAAGTCTTCTTCCAGCGGCATCTCAACCTGCGACCACGGCTCATTGGCCCAGCCGATTCCCTCATCAAATGGATTTTCTTTTTCCCATTCTTCATAGGTTTTGCGCACAGTTTCATCCACACGCAGTCCCGGCTCTTCCAACAGAGCATCAAGAATCCCGGTTACTTTGGAAACATTTACCATTCCTCCCGAACCGGTACCACTTTTATAGTAATTGTTTTGAATCCTTCCAAATACTGCAACACGGCAGCCTTCCTGCAGCGGCAGAGTATGTGCTTCATTTTTCAATAGCACACATCCCTCTGCGGATACCTGTCTTGCTGTCTCTACATACTTATTCCAGTCCAATACCATGATGCATCCCCCCGGTATGTTTTTATTTATAACTATTCAAATTTTATTTTGTTCCGAAAATACGGTCGCCGGCATCACCAAGTCCCGGACAGATATATGCCGCTTCATTCAATTCGCGATCCAAATGTCCTACATAGATCTGGATATCCGGATGTGCTTCCTGAAGTCGTTTTACGCCTTCCGGTGCTGCAATGATGCACAAAAATTTAATGTTTTTGCCGCCATGCTGTTTAATAAAATCAACCGCTGCAATTGCAGAACCACCTGTCGCAAGCATAGGATCGGTCACTACGATCAATCGTTCTTCGATCGGATCCGGCAATTTGCAGTAATACTCATGTGGTTCATGTGTTTCTTCATCACGGTACAATCCAATGTGTCCGATCTTTGCGGTCGGCACAAGCGCCGTAATTCCGCTTACCATACCAAGCCCCGCACGAAGAATCGGCACTACTGCCATTTTTCTTCCTGCGATCATCGGTGTCTTGCACGTCTCGATCGGTGTCTCCACCGTTACATCTTCGGTCGGAAGATCACGAAGTGCTTCATATCCCATAAGCATCGCAATTTCCTCTACCAGTGAACGAAATTCATTGGTTCCTGTCGTCTTATCTCTCAATCTTGAAATTTTATGCTGAATCAATGGGTGATCCAGATACGTAACTTGTCCTGCCATAATTTATTCCTCCGTTTCCTTTACTGCCGATTCAAATTCATAATCTTTTCCCGGCAAAATTGCATTTAAAATAATACCAGCCAATGCTGCAATCGCAAGTCCGGTAAGTGTTACTGCCGTTCCTGCAATCGTAAATGTAATACCATCTGAAAATCCAAGTCCACTGACAAGGATTACGGCTGCAATAATTAAGTTTCTGGATTTTGTCAGATCCACTTTATTTTCCACGACATTTCTTACTCCGATCGCAGAGATCATTCCATAGAGAATGAAGCTGACACCGCCGATGATCGCGGTCGGAAGAGATCCAATCAAAGATGCCATTTTCGGTATAAAACTAAGTATGATCGCATAGATTGCTGCCAATCGGATCACTCGCGGATCATGTACACGACTGAGTTCCAATACACCTGTATTTTCACCATATGTCGTATTTGCCGGTCCACCGATCAGAGCAGAAATACTTGTCGCAATACCGTCTCCGATCAAAGTGCGGTGAAGGCCCGGATCCTCAATATAATTTTCTCCTACTGTCGCGGAAATAGCTGAAATATCACCGATATGTTCCATCATGGTAGCCAAGGCAATCGGTGCCATAACAAGAATCGCCGAAAGATCAAATTTACAAAGTTCAAATCCCGGAATACCGATCCATCCGGCTTCGATCGTTGAAGTAAGATTTACGATGGTAGATCCATCTGTATTGTGAATGCCGCACGCAGTAAATATACACGCAACAACATAAGAAATAACAACTCCCATGAGAATTGGAATAATCTTCCACATTCCTTTTCCCCATATATTAAAGATAATGATTGTCACAAGTGCAACCAGCGCAAGAGGCCAGTTCATAGAAGCATTTCCGATTGCGGATCCCGCAAGGTTCAGTCCGATACATATAATGATCGGTCCCGTTACTACCGGTGGAAGGAAACGCATTACTTTTTTCACTCCAACCAGTTTAATGATCAGTGCCAAGATCAGGTACAAAAGTCCTGCGATCACAATTCCTCCGCTTGCATAAGCAAGTTTGTCATCTCCGCTCATGCCCGCATATTTTCCATCGTTAAAACTTGCTACTGTCGCAAATCCTCCCAAAAAAGCAAAAGAAGATCCCAAAAAAGCAGGAACTTTCATTTTTGCCATTAAATGAAAAAATAATGTTCCAATACCTGCACAAAACAGTGTAACCTGAATCAATCTCCCCTGTGATACATCCCCATAATAGCTGCTTACCAGAATTGGCACCAAAATCGTAGCACCAAACATTGCAAACATGTGCTGCAAGCCAAGGAGCAGCATTTTGGGCAATCCGAGCTGTCTGGCATCCCGAATTGCATTTGCTTTCTCGTTCATGAATACCTCCATTCCGGCATCCTGGGATGCCGTTTCTTTTTCTTTGCATATTTGCTCTATTATACCATACATGGAGGAATAAGTCACGAGAATGTTTCAGATATAACAACCGAATCGTATAATTATAATATCGTTACTTTTTTCTTTAGCTGATAATAGTAATATCCTGATTTCTTTTTCCGTTTTGGTTTTCCCGTATACACTTTGACAGAAGTAAGTTTTGTATTTTTTCTTAAATCCAGTGCAGCCGGAATTATATTTGCCAATTATTCTATTTCCGTAATATTCTTTTACTTTTGCATTTATATTTACTGATGTAGCAACAAACAATAAAAATATTCTAAATATAAGTTCAATACCCTTTATCTTTTGTACACGGTTCTGTTTTATCGCCAAACCTTTCTCCTCTCAGCCATTTTTCTTTTTAGGATAAAAAGGGGAT
>FR894019.1:22317-24371 GCA_000434115.1 Roseburia sp. CAG:309
GCTCTTTCCAGTAAAGGAAACAAACTTTCCCGGGCACTGCATTCCTCATCACAAGGCGTCCAGACAATCTGATTTGTTTCCTCGTCATAGCCATAAATCATCCAATCTTTTTCCCAGTCTTTTCCAAACAAGACAACATATCCATGATCGATACATCTTTTTATATCCGAAAAAACTTTCTGCTCTTCCTGAATCGCTTTACCGGAAAGTAAATATTCATATACTCCCGTAATGTACTTTGTATTATCGCTGCATTCTTCCCATGTGGCTTTTTGTAGTGGTTTAATTGATACTTCCATCATAATTTCCTTTTCTTTCCAAAAATATTGTTGCTTTCCTTCCACGGCACCGCCATTGAAATCACAAGGGAAACCATCACATTTCCGATTACGATGCATTGTGCATAACGGTCATAATTACCAATGCTTAAAATTATGTAAATCACAACATAAGTACACCAGATTATGAGCGAATACTTCCAATATTTTTTAATTTCATAGTCATATAACTTTTTATGACGATCCTGAACCGGTGCAAATGTAAAGACCACCAATCCTGTCAGAAGTAATAATATCGTCTGTATCCATATGTCCAATAGTACAAATTTTGCCCAGATACAGGCACCAAATACCATACTCCATGACATCAATACACATCGTGGCAGTGTCGATGCATGATAACCTCCTGCATATCGGCGCAGCAACATAAAAGTAATCAAAAATATCACGCACTGCCATCCGACTCCGCATAAAATACCGGTAACGAGCATGAGAAGGATTTCTAAGCCGGAAATTATCGTTTGATAAATTCCAAACACATAAATTTCCCTGTCCTCATCGGAAACCGTTCCATACCTTATCATGCCCGTTACCAGTCTTTCAGCAAGCTGCTTCACCCTTTATCTACGACGCAGTTTTTCTGCACCTTCCGGCAATTCCGGCTGGTACAGGAAAAATACACATGTAGAATTTGTCAATCCGGATGTTACTACAACTGCCAAAGATGCCATCACGGTTGACAGGCTTACCATCAATTTTGTGATCAGTCCCTTTCTCATGTCTTATGTCCCTCCTTTTCCTTTTTTTCGCCAAAAAAATGTGACATACCGAAGTATACCAGATCACCCGGCGAAGTTGGATGACCTGTGTATGCATCAGTATATCACATATTTTTCTTAAAAACGAAAATCGCGACAGACGACAACAATTTGAGGATAGACGACAATATTTTTATAAATTCAGCCCTATTTTGACATCAAATTCATCCTTTTTCCTCTCTACCTTCATCGTTCCCAGATATTGATCCGTCACTTTTTCTACATTTTTTAATCCATAACCATGTTCTACCGCATTCTTTTTGGTAGTCTTACCAAGTGTTCCCGTTTCTCCGGTACATGGATTCGTTACCCGGATCAGCAGCTGAGGTTTTCGATACACGATTTTGCACGTAATCTTCTTTTTCTCTTCTTTGCGGACAGCTTCAATCGCATTATCCAAAAGATTCATCAGGATAATGCTCATATCTTTTGGCGAAAGTTCCAGTTCTTTCGGAATTTCACAATCATACTCAATCTCTATGTCATAAGTCCTTGCTCTCTCATATTCGTAATTCAATATACTATCCAATGTATAATTTCCGGTATCGGCAATTATTTTTGCTGAGATGGCATTTCTTTCTTCAAATAGTTCATCAACATATTTTCTCGCACCCGGATATTGTTCCTGTATAAGCATCTGCCGAAGAGAAGAAAGATGTTTATAAAAGTCATGGCGCTCTCCACGGATCTGCTCCATCACATTTTGCATGGATTCTGCCTGCTTCTGCTGGCAAAGATTCTGTACTTCCAGGATTTCATTTTCCTTTCGCGCCTGCATATTTCGAATGGTATTATCATACAGATAAATCGTCATAAAATTAATTACTATCAAAAGAACGCCGCATATTACCAGATAAGTCAGTGGCAGTGTAGCCTCTATATATAAAATGATAATAAACGCCAGCGTAATAAGAGGAAGAACTATTGTAATCATCCAATACGATGTTGGTATTGATTC
>FR894020.1 GCA_000434115.1 Roseburia sp. CAG:309
ATAGGGTCTGTTCATTTTTGACCACACCTCTGAATCATCTGAATTTTCGGCCTTTTCTTCAATTTCTGTCTTGTTCGGTTCTTCCGGAAGATTTTCTTTTTTCAAATTTTCCGGATTTTCCTTGACATTTTTCTTATCCTTTGCTATCATTGGCTCATAGTCCAAATCGTTTGACTTTGTCTTCGGATAAGTTAAACCAATGAGCACTGACGGAATCAATTCAATGAATAGGACATTATTTTGCACGTATCCATTTTCGTTGATTTTTCGGAAGTGCTTTTTTATTACTCCTATTTTTTCTAAATGTGACAATGCCCTTTGAAGGGATGATCTGGCACATCCATAGGTATCTTCCATCTGGCGGTAGCTGAAATAGATCATGTCGTACTTATATTTCTTTCTCAGCACTTCATTTCCCTGTTCGTCAACATCCACCACCGGACGGTACCAGTATACTATGTCAGAAAGGATTCTCTGCGCTAGCGCATATGGCTTTCCGGCTTCCGTCCGGATTGTATCATTCCACGCATGAGGAATGATACTTCCGGTAAAGTTAATCATATGCAGTTGATCTGTTACGTTACTTCCACTTGAATATCCCATATTGTTCTCCATTTCCTATTTTAATCTGTTTGCAGATAAGATTTCAAATCCTCTCGCGTTGCAAAAGATATCATCGTTGATCTCGATTCCGCTTCTTAATTTTCCGGCATAATTCTTGATCACAGAAGCACCGCCTCCGCAGATCAGTATGCTTCCATTCAGTTTGGAATCGATTAGTTTCAATACGTCCTTTGCATAAAATTTAATGATTTCTTTTACAAAAGTCACCTGATTCGGATTCAAGGAGCAGCTTTCTTTCTGCATAATACATTGAATATCCTCTTCATCGATCTTTTCCTGAAATTTGGCAAGAAAGTTTTTGGTGACAAGATCAATACAGTCAAGCGTTCCTTTTTTGTCCTGTGAAAAACATTCGTTGTAAAATGGTCTGCCTTTCCGGTATGTAATGACATCGATCGTTCTGGATCCGATATCAACCACCGAGATTGTTTTATCTTTATATTTGTCCAATTCTTTCGCAAGAACCGGCAGTCCTTGCGGATAGATGTGGACATCTTTTAATTCAATGTGATACTTTTCTCCCTCATAAGAAAAGTTCAATGTTTTCTTTTTTAACAAATATTCCTTGAATTGATCCTTTTGTGCGGAAAAGAACGAGTAAGGAAGTCCTGCAGCTAGGATCACATTTTTGGCTTCTGTCATTCCGTTACATTTCAATTCTTTTGCCAGACTTACCAAAGTCAGGTTGTAATACTCATCTGTTTTTGTTTTGTCAGACGGATGTTCATTCCGAATCTGACCTACTACAAATGTCCGGTTTTTCAGTTCCAAAATATCTTCCATAAAAGGCGGTTTGATTGGAAGTTCTTCCACTCCGCTTTTGAAGATGGTATCTGCACTTTTGATGTACCCATATCCATGATCTACTCCAATGATGATGTTATTTCCCATTTTTTTCATAGTCCAAAATCTCCTTTGTCTGTTATTTTTAATTGTCCCGGAAGAACGGCTTCTCTGCCTTCCATCTTCACTTCCTTTTTTGCAACCGTAGTTGTATTCTTTAATTTAGCCAACTGCCGGTTGGTATAGCTCGAATCATAGATCTCACACACATCCTGCAAAGCTTTCTTTTTCAGTCTTGCCAGTTTTGAATGCGAGATATCTAAGCGCTGCTCTATGTACTCCCATTTTTCTTTTTTCCGGTAAATCCGGATAAGTACTTCTTTCGAGAGTGGCGGAAGTGTTGCCAGAACCAGCCGCAGGCGGTGATTCTTTTCAATCCGTACCAGATTAAGTCGATAACTGTATGTCAAAGAATCAATCTGTTCTTCCAGTATTTTTTTTGTCATTGATAATACATTTCCTAAATCGCGTTTTTTTCCAGAGGAACCTCCACCCTCTGTATCATAGCGGATACTGCTCTGAACCGTTTCGATGATGTCTTTCTCGATTTCCGCTCTCTGGCTCTCAATCTCTTTGATCTCGGCCAGCAGTTTTTCAGATTCAATCTGAAGATTTTTTTTGACATCCTCTTCACTTTCCAAAAACAAGATTATTTCTTCTTCCGCAATCATAACTATCCCCGCCTTTTTATTAAGAAAATGGCATCTCTGAATTTCCCACCATTTCTTCTATGTTTGTAAAGTCTTCTGTTACATTTGATGCTTGGGTTTCCCCGGCAGGAGTTGCCTCAATAGGTGTGGCTCTTTTGGTATCTCCAAACTCCACTTTTTCTGTTATCACTTGATAACTATACACTTTTTCGCCGTTTTTATTGGTATAATTGTTATTCTGTGCTCTTCCGACGATCAAAATGCGTGAACCTTTTTGAAAGTATTTTTCCAAAAAATCTGCCTGCTTTCCAAAACTGATACAATGGAAGTAGTCTGTTTCCGGTCCATTTCCACTTTTAAAAGAACGATTTACGGCGATGTCGTATTTCGCAAATTTTTTGCCCTCCTGATTGATTGTAATTTCAGGATTTCTCGTCATATTTCCTAATAAAATGATTTGATTCATAATCTGTCTTCCTTTCTTCAATTATTTTGCTTCCGAGATCAATCACATATTTTTGTCGCTCATCCTCGTAAACTATGCTATTTTCTTCTTTTTTTAAAAAACCATATCGTTCGTAAGCAATGATGGAACTTAATCTTACGTAGAAAGTTAAATGCTCCATAAGCAGTTTCATACACTCAAATTCTTCCGGAGTGTAGGTATCTCGTTTACTTTCGAACTGATAGCGGTTATTTACTTTTAATACGTTTTCAGCGTCATCCGAAATATAGTATTCCGTCATACTGAAACGCTGCTCAAACTCTTTTATTGTGTTTGTGTAACTACATAACTTCTTTTCTGCTTCTTCCAGACTTTCAAACTCATCCACAACGTGTTTTACCGGATGGGATTTTTTTGAGGCATATCCACAATCAATCAATGGGTACTGTTTAATAAGTACACCTCTTGAGCCTTCCCATATTTTATACATGGTAATCCTTCCTTTCTTTAGATTGTAAGCTGCGCCTTATAGGCATTATAGTGTTCTTTGGAACCATATCTTTTAAACTCATAACCAACCAGATCTCGATTATTCTGAATCAATTTTGCGATCGACGCATTTGCAATGCCGTCTTTTGCCATTTCCTGCATCAATATCCGTAATCGAAGAGACTGCGAATACTTTTTCAATAGCTGCTTTCGGAGTGGATCGTACTGATCTTTTGACTTTGCTCCGTTGATCTCATACAAAATCGTATTCTGTGAGTATCCAGTCAGTTCACTGATATCCCGGATGGAAATACCGTCTTTTAACATCCCGCTTATCAATACTCTGTCCTTGAACTTAATGTACTTCATTCTTCTCACCTCCTGCATTACTTTTGTTTAATAACTCTTGGGGGAGGTATATTTTGTCAGAAAGAAATCCTTCTTCAAGATACGGTTGTTCCCCCGTTTCTAATGTGTAGTAAACTTTTACAGAATCCATTTCTTTTTTTGTATAAACCATTCCACCATCTTCTTCCTTTACAAAAAAGACGTACTCTTCATCTTTTTGTTCAAATGAATAGATATATTGTCTGCTTGTAGGCGGATAGCTGAATACAATAAAAAATAGAAAAGCAAATCCCACAAACCAAATCAGACAAATTTTGCTATAACTCATCTTTATCTCCTTTCGTTTCATTTTCTTTCCTGTCTCTGTTTTACAAAAATAGGAAAGATTTTTGATTAGACTTTAGTTTGCTATCATTTGAATGATACAGCCATAATCTCCTGCGCGGTAAATGTTAAATTCTTTAGCATGTTCTGAAAATGTTCGTTTGGTATCATCATAAATATTTAACCAGTAATTAAAGGTAGCCACTTTTTCGTAGTGCTTTCCAATTTCAACGTCATTTCCTTTAACTAAGTAAGCACTGTACTCGCCATCTTCTACGAAATGAAGCATTTCTGGGACAACACCGTTATCACCTTTACATCCAACTAATACCAATGCGGCAATATCACTTTCACCAATGAATATTTTTTCTGCTTCCTTATAAGACTTCATAATTACCATCCTCTCTGTTTTTTGGAATAAAAAAAGAAGTTATGAAAAGAATTTTACTCTCTTCATAACTTCAATTTTTTCTTATTTTTGAAGTTGAAAAAGAATGTATTTCTTATTCACAACTTCATTTTACAACTTTCCCTTTTTACAAAAAGATGTCCCAAAATACGTTCCAATATGTTATACTTTTTATAGAAGTTTACCAGATCAGAAAAGCGAGGGATAATTATATGAAAACGGTATACACTTGTTTTACAACGGATGTCATCCACGAAGGGCATCTGAACATTATACACGAAGCACAAAAATACGGCGAAGTGATTGCAGGCGTTCTGTCTGATGAGGCGATGATCCGTTATAACCAGTTTCCCACCATTCCTTTTGAGCAGCGAATCGAGTTGATCCGTACACTCCCCGGTGTAAGCCGCGTTGTCATCCAAAAGGATGTCATGTACGATGAGATCGTAGAAACCTATCACCCGGATTACATCATCCACGGGGATAACTGGAACCACGGTCCCCTTAAAGCAATCCGTGCCAATGCCGAAAATCTTCTCTCCCGTTACGGTGGTCAGATCATAGACGTTCCTTACACCTACAATGAAAATGTAAAACATATTGATGATAAAATCAAAGAAAAACTTGCGATGCCTGAATTCCGCCGCAAACGGCTGAAACAGCTGTTAAAAATCCGGCCGATTGTAAAAGCATTAGAAGTTCATAGTGGGCTTACCGGTCTTATCGCAGAAAAAACAGTTGTTGAACACGAAGGGGAACTGGATCAGTTTGATGCCATGTGGATTTCTTCGCTCTGCGACTCGACGGCAAAGGGAAAACCGGATATCGAACTGGTCGATATGACATCGCGTTTCCGAACCATCGATGATGTGATGGAAGTGACAACAAAACCGATTATATTTGATGGGGATACCGGCGGTCAGATTGAACATTTTGTATATACAATTCGTTCATTAGAACGCATGGGCGTTTCGGCAATCATCATTGAAGATAAGATTGGATTAAAAAAGAATTCCTTATTTGGAACCGATGTGCCACAAACTCAGGACTCCATCGAACATTTCAGCCAAAAGATCCGGGCTGGAAAAAAGACACAGTTGACCGACGATTTTATGATCATCGCCCGCATCGAAAGTCTTATTCTGGAGCAGGGCTTAGATGATGCCTTAGCAAGAGCTTCCGCCTTTGTCGATGCCGGTGCTGATGCTATTATGATTCACAGCCGCAAGCAGGATCCTTCCGAAATCTTTGCCTTTTGCGACGAATTTCGAAAAACAGATCCGACAACTCCTCTTGTTGTCGTTCCGACTTCGTTCAACGCTGTTACCGAAGAGGAGCTTTGCAGCCACGGTGTAAATATTGTTATTTATGCCAATCAGCTGACACGGAGTGCTTTCCCTGCAATGGAACAAACTGCAAAAGACATCCTGCGCTATCACCGAGCCAAAGAAGTCAACGACCGCCTGATGCCAATCTCTCAAATTTTAACATTAATCGACACCTTATAACTCATCCGCAAAGTACCAATCTGGGAAGTAAGAAATTTTCTCCTCCCAGATTGGTTTTGTAGAATCAAAAAACTTCACACCAATCTCTCTTTCCTAACTGCATTTCCGGATCATAATTTTAGTACCGCCGCCGGCTTTTTCTGTCTGCTCACAGCATTTAATATGGTTCCGGCATCTCCAAAAGCCTCATCGCAAAGATTGACTGCTCGATCGTAGTCACCGGAGTCATCCCAGATCCCCCAGGCATCCTCTTTGAACTTCTGTACCAGTTCACTGTAACTTCTCCAGACACCCGGACAGCTTTTCCGGGTAACCTCCCGCACTTTACGGTCCGGACACCATAATAAGGCAACCTTATCTCGTTTCTCTTTATATTCTTCAAGCACTTCCGACATTTTCTTCAGCATCGCCTCCTGATAGCAATACAGCGCACTTGCACTTGTTGTATACAATACGATGCTTTTCTGTGTTCCATCTGCTTTTTGGACAATATTCATCCACTCTTCCGGAATTTCCCGGGTTTTTTCCAAATTATCACAAGAAGCACTGTCAAAACTTCCACTGACAATTTTCTTTTTCCAAATGCTTTTTGTATCTTCTCCCGCAAATTCCGTCAAAAGCTCTACATATACTTTTTTCATCTGTTCGGACTGCACTACCACTTTATCCGCAAACGTAACTCCCGGCATGTTACAGTAGGATTTCAACATTTTTTTTGCCCGGGAATCCTCTTTTTCCACTTCATCCATAATAAGTGCCGGAATGTATATCAGCTGCTCCGTATACTGCTTTAAATTTTTCGCATAAAAGAACGGATGAATCGTCATCGCATAATTGTACTCATCATATGGACATTGAATTACAATCGCATCCGGATGACACAGTTCAAAATCATAGGATTCATACGAAGTCAAAACGACTTCTTCCGGGTATCCTTCCCGTTCGTACTGCATCTCATCCTTTTTGGCTCTGCCCCATGCATCTTTATAAAAATATGGTGCCGGAATCACATATACATCCGTATCTTTGTCTGCCATTGCCTCTTCCCATGCATCCCGCATGGTATCCCAATAAACTGCTTTATACGGAATAAATACCATTTCCTTTCTTTTCGCAAGTTTCTTTATATCTTCTTCTATCTGCTTCACATATGTTAATAATTCCTGTTCCACGTTCTCTATTGACAGCACTTCCAGTTCCGGATTACTTTCGGATACCCGACTATAAATACGAAAGAGAAATTCACAATATCTTTCCAGCGTTCCAATGACTTCCACTTCGCTGTCATACTCTTTCTCAATCTGATTGCCAATTTCAATTGCTGAATTTTGACAATCTCCAATCAGGGTAACGGCAGATTCCATCTCTTTCTTACTCATTAAGTCAATAATATTCTCGTGCATCTCTTCAAAAAGAGGGATAAATTGCAGCAGATACTGAACTTGTTCTTCTTTCTTATTTTCCTTCTGAATCAATCGCGTTTTCTCGACTTCTTCAATTTCCTCTTTATCGTAGACATATTCATAAATTTCAGCCGAGGTGTTTTCTTTCAAATAGTCATAATAGAAGTCATAATACGGGTATTCATGCGCACTTCCTATCCGTATCGGCTTCATAAAATCTACGCCATATTTCTTTTTCAATAATTCATCATATCCCACCGGCAATGCGATCTCCATATTCTCAAAAGGAACCTTAATGACACCCTCATAGCATCTTTTCGGAAAATGATATTCAAAATTTTCGCTCCAGCGCGGCAGATTTGTCACTTCGTCTGAGGCAGCTGCCGTATACAGATCCGCCACCTCTTCCTGCAAAAAATGATATAACTGCGTTTTGATCCGTTTTTCCCGGTCAAACTTCACATGGCACATATTTTCCAGCGTAACCAGATACTTTTCCTGCATTTCCAGTAATTCCTCATTTTTTTCTTCGGATTCTTCCACTTGAATGGTAATACCTACAATAGCCCCAATAATCAGAATCATCTCGTGATGAGTCTTCATCGCTTCTTTATCCTTTGGCAGATAATCCAATCGAAAAATATCAAGTCCTGCCGCATAAGGAAATCCATGAAACTGTTCCATTTGTTCTGCGGAAATGACAGCACTTTTTGTATTATTTACACGGATAACCATATTATCCGATTGATTTGTATGATATTCACTGACAACAATGCCTTCCGGCAGTTCATCTGCCAGCTCCAAAAAACGATTATACTCTTTACTCAGCATACAGATATCCAAATCATCGTCCCATGGAATCATACCACCGTGGCGAACAGCACCAAGAAGTGTTCCCCATTCCGCAAAGAACTCAATGTGATGCCTCTCACACAGTTGCTGGACTTCATACAGAACCTCCAGCTGTGCCGCCCACGCTTTCTTCATCATGCTTGAAACATAAAAACCATCTCTTACTTCATCTTCAAAATAGGCATCTGTAAATTTCATAATTTTGCTCCATTCGTCTTCCCTTTTTTATTTTTAAAAAAACAGGAGGCTGTAACGTCTCCTGTTTTTTTCTTATTATTTGACTTGAATCATCAAATCGATAGCACGTTTCAATTACTGAAGCAGTGAAAGTACACCCTGATTTGCCTGATTTGCCTGAGCCAGCATAGAAGTAGCTGCCTGCTGCAAGATGCTCTCTTTCGAGAATCTTGTCATTTCATCTGCCATTGACTCGTGCAGACGAACTCCCGGAAACCACTCAAACGTAGAGTTCGCAATGTAATATGTATCATCCACACGGATAATGGATGGATCTGCATTAAATCCCGGCAAAACCGGATTTTTAATCTGCAACATAACTGTATGCCTCCTTATTGTTAATCTATCTCTATCATACAGGAAAATGGGGGGTTTTGCAATGGGAAAAATCGAAGAAACTCTTAAAATTTTAGAAACCATTTTTTCCTTGACATTTCTTTCTGAATACTGTACCATAGCCAACACAAAGAAAATCTTTTTTCTTTACGTTTCAGATATTTTGTGCACTTTTATATTTAATTTCCTAAAACTATTTAAAATTAACTTGATGCAATAACTTAAACACTAAAGGAGGCATTGCATGCACAAAAAAATACTACAAAATTTATTTTCTTACCGCAAACGCGAAGAAGTTTTAGCGGAGATCCAAAGCAGCTGGAAATTAAACGACCTTTTCATAAGTTGGAACGAAGAGCAAAAAGAAGCATTTCTTGACATCTGCACCGGGCAGCGTGGTGTCAAAATCCTTTTTGACAGTTTTTTCAAAGAAGTTTTCAACCCGGAATACAATCCGCAGCGGCTCAGCCAGCTTCTATCGCTCTTACTAAAAAAGAAGGTCAGGGTCCTAAAAGTTCTGCCAAATGACACCACGCGAATTACAGTGGAACCGTCTTTTTTGATCACCGACATTGTCGTCGAATTTGAAGATGGAAGCATTGCCAATATCGAGGTGCAAAAAATTGGTTACCGCTTTCCCGGCGAGCGCGCCGCCTGTTACTCCGCAGACCTTCTGCTTCGCCAGTACAAGCGTGTCAAAGACCGTGATTCCAAAAACTTCAATTACAAAAACATCCGACCGGTTCATGTCATTGTTTTCTTTGAACACAGTCCAAAAGAATTTCATGCATTTCCGGATACCTACCTGCATTCGTTTCACGCGGTTTCCGACACAAAACTGGAAATGAATCTTTTGCAGAATTTTTTGTTTGTACCCCTTGACATTTTCCATAAAACCATGGAAAATAAAGATATCAACACAGAGTTGGAAGCTTGGCTTACTTTTTTAAGCACAGATGACCCGGAGCAGATTTATGATCTTATCCGGAAATTTCCAATGTTTAAGGAAATGTACGAAGACATTTTCCAGCTCTGCCAAAACACGGAGAAGGTGATGAACATGTATTCCAAAGAATTAGCCCAACTGGACCACAATACCGCTGAATATATGGTTGACGAAATGCAGAAGGATTTGGATGAAGCAAGGAGCATCATCCGGGAAAAGGAGGACACCATCCAAAGCCAAAGTGATGCATTGAAACTCAAAAGTGATGAGCTTGCAAAAGCTTATGCTCTGATTGAAGAGCTCCAAAAAAATCAACGTAACTAATACTATATTAGCCTATACAGAAGAGCCATTGCTTACCTAATTAGGTAAACAATGGCTCTTCTGATTTGTACATATCCTTTACATCAAACCGCTTCACACAAATTAAATGAAGTTAAGCAAATTACTGCAATAAGGAAAGAACTCCCTGGTTTGCCTGATTTGCCTGAGCAAGCATTGAAGTAGCTGCCTGCTGCAAAATACTCTCTTTGGAGAATCTTGTCATTTCATCTGCCATATCAGTATCACGAATGGTAGATTCAGCTGACTGCAAGTTCTCAGCAGCATTGTCGTCTACTTTAACTCTGTACTCAAGACGGTTCTGCATAGCACCAAGATAAGAACGTTTCTTAGAAACTTCTGTAATCTTATCATCAATACCCTCAATCAAAGCAGAATCTGCCTTACCAGCTCCAGTCAATGTAACTCCATCCCATTTTACATTAGATACTGTAATTTCGATACCCTGTTCCTTGTTAGCGCCTACCTGAAGATAAGCTTTGTTAAGAGTACCATCCAGCAAAGTTTTCTTGTTGAACTGTGTTGTAGAAGTAATGCTTGTAAACTCTTCCTGCAACTCTTTCAATTCATCCTGAATCTTATCGAAGTCTCCAGATGTTTTATCCAATACTGCACTGTTGGAACCCTGAACTACCAATTCACGAGCTCTCTGAAGGATTGCATGCTGCTGTTCCAAAGCACCTTCAGCTGTCTGAATCATGGAAATACCATCCTGTGCGTTGTCTGATGCACGATTCAAACCACGAACCTGAGATCTCATTTTCTCAGAAATGGAAAGTCCTGCTGCATCGTCTGCTGCACGGTTGATTCTGTAACCACTGGAAAGTTGTGTACTCAAGACGGTTCTGAACGGCACCAAGTTTAGAACGCTCTGTGGTAACGTTTTTGATCATGGTGTCAACTTTGTCGATCAAGCTTGAAATTGCTGAACCATTCACTGTCTTAACAGCCGTTTCCGTTTTATCTTTCACTTTACCCACTGCAGTTTTTGCAGCAGCAACGCTCGCTTTGGCAGTAGTAACACTCGTTGTATCAACAGAATATCCAAGTTTTTGAGCAGCTTCTACAGATGCTTTATTATCTGGATCTGTAAGATCTTTAGTTGCATCAATCTCCTTCATAGCTGCTGTTAATGTTGCCAAATCCTCATCTACGCCATCAGCCTTGTATGTTCCATCTGCCTGTTTTACAAACTTCTTACCATTAACCGTTTTAGATACAGTATCTTCCAATGTAAATACGTCAGGATTATATTTCTTACCATCAATTATATTGTTTGCCGCACCTGATGCACCAGTTGAATCCTCTGTCATATACAAAGTATTATCCCAACTTGTAGATTTAATGGATACACTGATACCCTGGCCAGAATTGGCACCTACCTGCAGCCACTGAGCACTGTAAGATCCATCCAGTAACTTTTTCTTGTTGAATTCTGTATCTGTATCAATACGATTGTACTCCGATTTCAAGTTATCAATCTCATCCTGAATCTTCTGGAATTCATTTTCCTGAGTTCCATCCAACACACCGGAGTTAGAAGCCTGAACCATCAGTTCGCGGGTTCTCTGCAAAATAGCGTGTTTCTGATCCATAGCACCTTCAGCCGTCTGGATAAGAGAGATACCATCCTGTGCGTTGTCCGATGCACGGTTCAAACCACGAACCTGAGCACGCATTTTCTCAGAAATAGCAAGACCTGCTGCATCATCAGCGGCACGGTTGATTCTGTAACCACTGGAAAGTTTCTCTGTAGCTTTTGCCAAGTTCTTTCCTACAATTCCTAACTGTCTGTTAGCGTTCATTGATGTAATGTTGTGTTGTACTATCATAAGTCATTCCTCCTTGAATATAAATCGGCTTCCCTGCCGATATTTTTTGATTTGATTTTTTTATAATATCTAAAGTAGTAAGGCTTTGATGCGGGCCCTGCACCAAAGTTGTTTCCCTACTTTAGTTATTATCTTTCTGACATACTATATATCGGTGACATTTTTCAAAACTTAACCTTTTTTTTAAATTTTTTTACTTTTTTTATTTTGTTTCATTAAAAAAGTAAGAACTTCCCGGTTTATGGGCATTTGCCATGTTTTGATAATAATTTGCCGCCGTGCGGTTATTGGTATGGAACTTCTTTACCGCCTGCTTCTGATTGGCAAGGTAAATCTTAAAATGTCCACTGTTCTGATGCTCCAGCGCCTGAACCTGAATTCCCAGTTCCGACACTTCATTGATCAGTTTCTGCATCTTCTGAATCTGGCTTTTATACGCCATACGGTTTTCATTGATTTCTTTCTCCACATGATGAAACAGCGTATCAAATCCCTCATCCATCTGATTCAGTTTTTCGATCTCTTCACCTTTCCGGTCGATAATGGTCTGAAACGCATCCATATCCATCTCTTCATCTTTGAGAAGGGTTTCCTGTTCCTTCGTCTGATGAAGAATCTGTTCTAATATCGCTTTTTTTCGTTCCAGTGTGTCAACCATCATATTGACATAAACTTCTTCTCTTGCCATCCTGTCACATCCTTACTTACTGCCTGCTTTGTTGAGACGCATCACTTCTTTCCATGTATCCCGCATTTCACGGATATATTTAAGAGCTTCCTGTAATTTTTCTTCATCTTTGTGAATATTCGCATCAATCAAGCAACGGTAAATATAATCATAAACTCTCTCAAAATCTTCCCATACCGGATATTTATGATCCAGTGTGGCACGAAACTCAGTAATGATCGCCTGTGCTTTTTTCAGATTTGTGTTGATCTTTTCATACTCTTTTTTTTCAAATCCGCTCAAAGCAATATTGCAGAATTTGATTGCTCCGTCATAAAGCATCAGTGTCAGTTCTGCCTTGGAAGCCGTCATAACGGCATTTCTCTGATATGCGTTGATCGCTCTCTGATCCATAGTCTCCTCCCGTTCTGATGATTCAGCACAAGAGTATAAAGAAACCTCTTCATACTCCTGTGTCGTTTTTTATTCTTATGTTTTGCTTAATTTCCGAAAAGTCCCGATAAAGAATTCGACTGGGACTGAAGTTTCGCCAGTGCTGTCTCCATTTTGGTAAACTTACTATAATAAGCCTCCTCCATGTTTGCCAGTTTCGTCTCCCATTCCTTGATCTGCTTTTCATAATCTTTGAGATCGTCTTTCATCTTGATATCACTATAAAAAGTCAATGCGCTGCTGACTTTGCTTCCTGCCATCTTGTCACTCATCGTATTACGAAGTTTTCCAAAGATATCCGAAAGCACATTTACTACCGCATCCGGATCTTCTTCCAGCGCTTTCCTTAATTTATCATCTTTATCCGCATACACAGCATCGTCGGTATCACCATAAATATGATACAAACCGCCTTCTGTATAATCGGAAGAAGTACTGATGCCAAAACTTGCCAGCGAATAGGTCTTTCCATCATAAGTCACCTGACTCATCATGACATTTCGCATCGCACTCCGAACGGAACCCAGTGTAGTGTCACTGCGAAGCAGGGAGGCTTTGATCTTGTCTTCCCACAATTTTATGTCATCGTCTGACATGTCTTTTTTCTGCTCACTCGTCAGAGGTTCATACCCTTTTGCACTATCTGCATTATACAATTCATTCATTTCTTTCATCAGAGAATTGTACTCCGTAAAGAAATTCTTAATTGTGTTATATACGGCATCTGTGTCGCTGGCTACAGAGAACGTAATTGGCTCTCCTGCTTTTGTAAAGCCTGTCAATTCAATGCTCAAACCATTTACGGAAACAGTAGACGAAGAAGAAGTCATCTTCGCGCCATTCAAAAGAATCTCGCTGTCGGATGCCTTTACCAATCCCATATCTTGCGGGAGACTTCCGTCTGCATTTCCATTTACCGTCACGTTACCGTCATCGTCAACTTTAATATCTGCCAGACCAATTCCTGCCAAAGCAGAACCACTCAACGCATACGTACGGTCGGTAACCGAAGCGTAATCACTGACAACACCGGAAATATCATTTTTAATGCTGTCCGAACTAAACGTTGATGTTCCTTCAATAGCAGAGATATTAAGTTGATCCGCATCATTGCCGGAACCATAATATTTCGTCAATGCTCTGCTGTCCAGCGCCCGGATCTCATCTTCCGTCTTTCCGGCATATGCCGCCTCTTTTACTGCAAGTTTTGTCTCTTCGTCAGAACTGATCTGTTTATTTACAAAGCTTGTCGTGTCGGTGTCTGCCTGTTTGGCAACTTCCTGATCGTATAACTGATTGGCACGCCAATTGACATATTCTTCCCCTGTCATATTTTCGACACCAAGTTTTTCTTTCTCTTCCTGCGTATATATGTTAAATTCTTCCGCATATTTTGTCTTTAATTCGTCTTTTACTTCACCATCCTCTGTAAAGTAATTGGATTTCAGACTCTTTTTTGCTTTTTCCTCATAAGCAGCATAATTTTCGCCATACAATTTTGCCTTTACATACGTAGAGGCTGCTGCCTCTGTCTTCGCAGTCCGGGTACTCAAGGCAGCTCCCGTGATTGCATCCAGTGCTTCCTGATACTCTGTCGTATCCACGCCGGAAGTCTCGAGTTTTTTCATCGCATCATCTACGATCTTTTTGTTTTCCGCCGTCATGCTGTCATAGTCAACCGCATCACGCAGGTTCTTTCTCGCCGTTACTTCCGTATTACTTACTCCGGACGTAGTAATCGAAAACGCATTCGCAAGACCACTGTCTTTACTGCTGATAAACAAACGCTTCTGCGCAGCATCAAAGTTTGCATTCAGACCTGCATTTTTCAATTCACTTGTAAAGTCATCAATCGTCATGTCTTCTGTAACCGTGAATTTGGTTGTCTTATCACCCACTTTGACTTCTACTTCTTTGTTTAACAGTGCGGAATCCAAATCTACCATCTTAGTGGTTCCCTTATCCGCATTGATCTTGCTTCCGGTCAGGTACTGTGCTGTCGCAATATTGTTTATTTCCATCGTATAACTTCCGTTTACTGCTTTTGCAGAAGCGGTAATCTTCGCTTTTGTCTCATCGGAAGCGGTCGCTTTTTTGGTCATATACGAGGTTTGCAATCGCAATTTGGAAACCTGCTCCGAGTAAAGTTTATATAATTTGGTATTTAAGTCTTTCCATTTGGTCTGTGTCCACTCTAACTTTGTCTTTGCCTGTATCAACTTGGTCTTTTTCAAACTCTGTGCTGACATCAGGGCACCTACGATTGCTTCGGTGTCAAGTCCTGAGGACAGACCACTCATTCGAATTCCCATATCGTCTCCTCCTTATCTCTTTTCGTCTACAAGGATTCCTGCCATCTCCCACATCTTCTGTAACATATCCAGAGATTTTTCCGGTGGAATCTCACGGATCACTTCATCCGTATCGGCATTCAATACTTTAATAGACACACGGTTTGTCTCTTTATGATAAGAATATTCGCATCTTGTATGCTCCATCTTAAGATTTGCCTTCGATACCGCATCGTTAATTGATGCTTCACTTGCCGCATGCTCTTTTCTCTGCTGGTTATTGCCTCCCTGCTGACCAGCATTTCCCTTTTCATTTGCTGCCTGAACCTGAGGTACATCCAGTGCCGGATTCGGCGACTCGATATTCACTGCTTCCCCCGTTGTTGTCTTTGGTGTCGTACGCACAGCCTCTGTGGTACCATAATTTGCATTTACATTTGATATTGCTTCCATTTTCAAACACCTCCATGTGTATCTTAATGCAAAATTCATCGTTTCTTAAAGAACATATCGGCAAAATCATTAGAAAAGTTAACCTTATTTGAGCAACTCATTCAAAGCCTTCGGATCTGCCGAATTCACAGCCTCTTCATTGGCTTTCTGAATCTGAAGATATAATTCTTTTCGATAAATCGGAACAGATTTTGGCGCATTGATGCCGATCTTAACCTGATCACCTTTGATCTCCAAAACTGTCACTTCCACATCGTCATTGATCACGATGGATTCGTTTACTTTTCTCGCCAGTGCTAACATCGTTTACGCCTCCTTTTTTCCTTTCAGAATATCGTAAATCTTGTATTTGATCTCATATTCTTCATTTTCTACGACAACCTGTGCGCCCTTTCTCGTGTCGGCATTGATGATCACCGGTGCTTTCAGGTTTGCTGTCATCTGTACTGCATCCTGCGGAACCGTAAGCGGCAGTAGAATTACAATATTTTCCTCTGTGATCTCGCCAAGTTCTTTCAACAGTTCATCCTCTACGACCGGATTGTAGTCTTCTTTTACTATCAGCGGATCAATGACCGGAAATGCCAGTCCCGGTTCCTCTACACTCTGAAACCATGAAACCTTTGCTTTTCCTTCTTTTTCACTGTCAAAAAGAATGGTATATTTTTTATATTCTTCGAAGCCAAACATCCCACGTTCCATCGTGATGATCTTGTCTTCCGAAAGATTGATCTCCCCAAAATATTTCGTTTTTACTAACATATCATTTCCTCCATTCTGCTATCAGATAAAATTCAAAAGAGAGGTTCCAAGGATCTTTCCTGTCGCCTGCAAAGATGCCTGATACAACAGATCTGCCTGTGTATAATTGACATAAGCTTCTTCCAGATCCACATCTTCATTTGCTGATTTGGACTCTTTCGTATCCGTCTGTAATATCTCCAGCTTGCTTGATGTCATTTTCAAACGGTTATAGCGGGAACCGTGTTCTGCCAGTGCCACATTTAACGTATCTTTGGCATTTTGGAATACCGTGATCGAATGGGTATAGGCATTGGTCAGCACCGTGTTTTGCAGCGAGATCTCGGTCTCGGTACGATTGTACAATTCCTGTAATGTAGCAAGTGTCTCCGTATCGTTTGGATCACAGTCCTCAACGCGCTTTTTAATGGATGCCAGCGTCTGATCCATGACATCCAGATTATTGATCACGTTATAGATGTCATCCACCGCACGTCCGATGGAAGTGTCAAATGCGTTGCAGCCAAGTGTATTGACGGTGAGCGTCTGGCTGAAATTGATCTGATAATTGATTTTCTGCTCTTTGATATTGAAATAATTCTTCGTTTCTCCGGTTACATTGTCTACAGCTGTAGATTCAAAATAATGCTCCGGACGGATATCATTTTTCTCAAAATTCGTTTTCGAATACTGTACTTTCAGATCCGAACCGGCACGGATGGAATCATACACGCCATCCCCAAATACAAGTTCTCCGGTCTCCGGTACAAAATAAATTTCGTCATCTGCCGGATGATACTGTTCGTTAAAGGTTTTATTATCGCCAATACTTTTTGTGACTGCTGTGATCGTCTGTGATTTTCCGGAGGCATCCGTATATGTCACTGTCACATCACGTTTATCACAGTTATCGTAAGAAAGCTGGATGCGGTGTGTCTCAAGATATTCGGAAGCCTCGTTGGCATAATCCGAAGCACTCTTGCTATCATCGTATTCCGGCTGTCCGTATACATAATTATACCGTTGAATGTTATTGATCTTTAATTCTTCGGTCATCGTGTAGGTCACATTGCTGCTGTCTTTTTCAAAAAGAAGCGGCACATCCGTACGATAGCCGGTAAAAAGATAGCGGCCGGCATAATCCATATTGGCATTCTGCTGGTAAATAAACTCGCAGTACTGTTTCAGCTGCGCAGCAATCGTAGAACGGTCTTTGTCGTTATTGGTACCATTGGCTGCCTGTGTAACGTAATCAATCATTGTATCCAGAATCTCGTCCGCTTTTTTCAATGGTTCCTCGGTCGCATCCATCCAGTTTTCTGCCTGTTCGCAGTTGGAAAGATACTGATTTATTTCTACAAGTGTCGTACGATATTTTAGAGCACGTACGGCAATCGTTGGATTGTCTGAAGGTTTCTGTATTTTTTTCTGAGACGCATACTGCTGGAAATAGTCGTTCGCCGTCTCTTTGTTTTTCTGAATATGAAGCATTGTATTGCTTCGGATCATATTATTGGTAATACGCATGTGTCGTCACTTCCTTCCTAGACTGCTGTCTGATTGATCAGTTTGTCAAGTACTTCATTCATTACAGAAAGCACTTTATACTGGTTAAAGAGCATCTGCTGGAATGTCAGCAGTCCCTCTGTCTCTTCGTCTTCATCGACACCGGAGATGGATTGTCTCTGGATATCCACCGCATCACGGATATTTTGCTGGCTTTTTTCCAGCGATACCGCTTTTTGTCCATCCACTCCGACATCTGCGGTCAATGACTGCAAGAAAGAATCCGGTGCACCATGCAGGAACATCTCGGAATCGTCTTTCAGATCGGATAACTTTTTCAGATTCAGGTTTTCTGATTTTCCCGGAAGCGATTCCGCATTGCAGGCAACCAGTTTCGGGTCGCGGGAAACCGCATCGCTGACGCAGAAATTCATCGCTGTCATATAATAATAACTTCCGGTGTAACTGCCGTTGGCATCCGGTGCAGCAAGGGAAGAAAAACTGCGGTCCTTTCCGTCCACTTTGCTGGTAAAGATATAATTATCTCCGGTTGCTGCTACGGTAGCATTGAAGAAATCAACACCGGCGTTGCCGTAATCGTCATAACCGCCCTTATGAACATCATTAAATTCCTGTGCATAAGTACGGACAAATTCGTTGAGCTGTGCCATATAATACGGGATTCCTTTGTAGTCCACACTGTCTCCCACGGTCACTTCATAACCGCTTGTCACCGCATTGTTTAAAATGGTCGCCTGTTTGGCACTGATATTATTTTTCAAGGTAAACTGATAGGTAAAGGAACCGTCTTCTTCCACTTTCACATCAAAATGATCGTAAGCATACGTGAAATTGTTGATCGTCAGTTCTCCATCCTGTGCCGGGATGTTAAGAAGGTTCACATCGTTAATATTGGCATTTTTCATCGTAAGGACAAGGTTTCCATCCGCATCGTTGGTAAGTGTGTCGCCTTTTCCTTTTAATGTGGTCGCATTGTTACCGTCTCGCACCTGAAAAAGCGCCTGTAATTCGCCACCCAATGTCGCACTATACGGATAAAACGGGGTTCCGTCAGTCCACGATACCTGATACAGACCACTGATATCATTGATGCTCTTTGTCGTATCCATTTCGGTCACTTGCATTTTATTGACTTCCTGCGTATCTACGAGGATTGCACCGTCAACATATACATAATACTGATTCATTCCGACACCGTCTGCCGGCTCTTTTTCTTTTACTTCGGCATTGCAGTATTGTGACAATTCATCGATCAGAACATTTCGCTGGTCTCTCAGGTCATGTGCCGGATTGCGGTAAGCCTCCAGCGTATTGATCTGCTTTGTAAGAGAGGCAATCTTTTCGGCGATCGCATTGATCTGCTCTACGGTCGTCTTAATTTTCTCATTTGCCTCTTCCTGCAATGCTTTCAGATTTGTCGCTGTCTCCTGCACAGAACTGATAAATGTTTCTGCATAAGAAACAATTTCTTTTCGGCGTGTCTCACTTCCTGCATCGGTGGACGTTCCTGTCAATCGTTTACAGAATTCATCAAAAGAGGTTGTGATACCTGCCTGTTTTTCGTCCTTTGCATAAAGGACTTTCTGCACTTCATTGAGAAAATAGCTGTGCGTGTTATATTTATAATAGGTCGCATTTGATTTACAATATTTTACATCATAATAATCGTTATGTTCTCTTACGATGCCTTGTACATAGACACCGGATCCCTCTACCCGGATGGAACTGACATGTCTTGTCTGGGCTGCCGTTTTAACGGTCTGGCGGGAATAGCCTTTGGTTCCTACGTTTGCCAGATTGTGGGCTGCCGTCTGCATCGACGCATTGTATGCCATCATTCCGGATTTTGCGATATCAAGTCCCTGAAAAGTCGCTCCCATATTAATCTAATCCTCCTTTCTTGTCACCGCCTACAGGCTTGTGATCAAGTGTTCTATCATCTGATCCACTACGGTAATATAACGCGAAGAAGCATTATAACACTGCTGGTATTTAATCAGATCTGCCAATTCTTCATCTGTCGAGACACCCATCTCATTTTGTCTGGAAGACTCTACAGAATGTACAGTCTTTTCCTGATTATCAATAATTCCCTTCCATACATTTCCGAGTGTAGAAAACTGCCCTACCATTGCTTCATAGTAATCACAGAAATTGTATGTTGTCATGGAATTCGGATCCATCGTACCAAATTTCCCCTGCCATTTTTCCAGCAGTTCCTGACAAAGATCGAGGGTGTATCCATCCACATGTCCCGAAGAATCATTGGCACTGAGTGGAAGTTTGGACGGATCCCGTAAAAGTTCCGGATTTACCTCCAGCTGATCCGTCGTATACAAAGAGTAATGGTCATTCGGATCTTCCTCATTGTACTGATACACGGTAACCGGTTTCGGATTTCCGTCATCGTCAAGAACGGTCACGGTTTTTTCCGTGTAGCGGCTCGTCTCTCTTCGCACGAAAAGTTCCGCACCCATCGTCTTATCGGCATCATCACCGATCGGCGCTTTGTCTGTATCCAGCACAGTAATGGTTGTTCCATCCGCCAGTGTAAGTTCTTTATTCGGACACAACGTATCATTTACCATCTTCACGATTCCGTGAATCAGCTGGTCAAATTCTGCCTCAATCGTCATAACAATCGACGGCTGTACATTTTCGTTATATTCTTCTACTTTTCGATTGTATTCTTCCGTCGCATTGAAATAGGCTTTGCTGTCCAAATTGCCGTCCGCATCGAGATAATCGGATTCGTTTGGCTTTTGCGGAATATCCAGATACGTTGTCTTGGATTTTCCTCTTGCCACCAAAAGCCCCCGAAGGGAACCTGTATCCGTATCGTTTTCGCTGGAATAGGACAATTCTCCACGGAGAAAGAAATCGCCGCCCATCTCCCAGACCGGTTTCAACAGTTTGGAAGTCTCGCTTTCGTTTGCCGTTGTGAGGCGGTGCTGGATATTGGACTCCAGTAAAAACTGACCTTCTGCGTAAATGCTTACGGTTCCATCAATTTCTTCGTAACTTTCTACGTTGACATATGTACTTAACTCATCTAACAAAAGATTTCTGGAATCTCTGTAATCATTTGCCGATTCACCGGCTGCCTCGTATTTCTGAATCAATTCATTGTACTGGCGGATCTGATCCACGATGCTATTGATCTGATCTACCTGATTTTTTACTTCCTGATTCATATTGGTCTGATACTCGACCAGCTGATCCCGAAGTGCATTGGTACGCTCGGTAAACTTGGAAGCGGTCGATACCAGTTCGGAACGGAGCACGATGCTATTTGGCTCCTGTGCCAGATTGGAAACGGCACTCCACAGATCGGTAATGGAAGTGATAAATTCTTCACCTTCCATCTCACCAAATAAACCTTCGATTTCCTGCACGGCTTTATACTGTGCCTCATAAAAACTCTGTCGTCCTGCCTGCACACGATACTGCGCATCCAAAAAGGTATTTCTTACCTGACGGATCTCGGCAATATCGGTACCTTTTCCGATCTGCAACCGGTTTGCATAAGCTCCGTATCTTGTTGAATAAAAGGCATCGGTAACGATAACCTGCTGTCTCGAATACCCTTTTGTCGTCGCATTCGCAAGGTTATGCGCGGTCGTATAAAGGGATGACTGCGCGGAATGCAGTCCCGAAACTCCTGTATTAAAACTTGCAAATAAATTTCCCATAACGTTTTCCTCAACTATCTTATAACACAATAGAAGTACACGATGTCCACGAGCCGGATCTGCCCGCTTCTTCTATTGCTTCGCATCAAACATACCGGCACCATAATCGCCAATATCGACCTGTGCGGCATTGCTTGAATAATTGCTGCTTCCTGAAGACATCCGTGTACTTCTTATCACATTCATATTAAATTCAACCATCTCCAGCGCTTCCGTCAGAAGCTGCTTGTTTTGGAGATTCAGTTCCTGCAATCGTCCCATCGTCCGTTTGAGACGGTCATGCAGTTTTTCCAAGGCTTCTTTTTCCTTTGGCTGATTGCCTAACTTTTTCACCAATTTTTCCAGATTCATCTCATCCGGCTTCATTCCCAAAACGGTCGCAATGTCTGCCGTCACCTGAAGTCTCTTGTTTTCCAAATTTCCTACCTGGTCAACAAGAACCTGTTCCTGTCCCTGCAATCCTGCCAGGGAGTCAAGATCGTTGGCAATGACTGCCCGGATCTTCTCTTCCTGAATTGGAATTAAGTCTGTGTACAACCGGTCTTCCTTGTCCAGTGTATCGATCAGCTCTTCCATTAAACTCGCCAAAAAACATCCTCCTGTCACTTATCCCCGCGTAATAAAAAGATTTATTATCCGAGTATGCGATCTGCCATCTTCGCTGCAACGTCCTCAATTGAAACATTGTATGTTCCGGCTTTCATGCGTTCCATAATATCTTTTACTTTGTCCGCACGAACATCCGGTGATTCCGCTGCTGCCTTTTTCGCGATCTGGTAATCTTTACCAAATTCTGAAATTTCCAAAGAATCTGTCGCTGTGGCTGTGGTTTTTTTTGCTGTCCCTTTTGGCTTGTTTGCCTTATAAAGCTGACTTACCTGCATATAAGCATCGACTCTCATAATTTTCACCACCTAAACCTAAATTTCTTCTGTGTCACAATATGTATCGGAAGAAATATCAGATATATTAATAGGCAATCGAACGAATTTTTTTATATTTTTTTGTATCGTACACATAAATCCTCGAAGCCTCCATGCAAAGATAAAAATAATCCCCAATATACAGGCCTCTCGATCTGGAACTGTAACATTCTTCCATTGAAAGTTTTGCCACTTTTTGAAATCCCTTTTGATTGTCATAGGAAAAAATCTCATAAAATGGCACTGTCCGGTTATCATACGACTCCATTCCAAATGCAATACGGTTTCTCTTCACATCAACCAATATTCCTTTGTGGTCACTTCCGATAGTCTGGCAGGAATTCATTTCCAATTTTTTATTGTGTACTTCTTTTACTTTTTCCGGATCCGAAATGTCAAACATGGAAAGTTTCACATACGAATTTCCTTCTTTATCCTGTATACTTCCAACCCCCAACAGCATATTTTCTCCAAACGGATGCAGATAATCGGAAAATCCCGGTATTTTTAATTTGTCCTTTACGACAGGGTTCGCAGGATCGCTGACATCTACCAAAAACAGAGGATCGGTTTCCCGGTATGTCACAAAATAAACACTTTCTCCCATAAAACGCGCCGAATAAATTCTCTCGCCGGGAGCCAGCCGGCTGACACTTCCAATGGTTTTAAATGACGAATCTACGATGTAAAGCCCATTCGTGGTTTTGCCATTGTCGTCATATGTCGTAGCAGCAAAACGAAGATTCCCCTCGTATTCATCCATCGAAAACTGATTTAATATCGTGCCATTGATGATTTTTTCACAAGCGTATTTTATCGTTCCTTTTTCATACGAATACCGGCTGATTTTTGTTTTCCTCCAAGCATCTGTCTCGGTCGCAACATAGATATTTTTTTCACTCATATAATACGTTCCTTCTGCCCCAAGTACCGCCATATTGTCGATGGTTTTTCCACTCTGGGAAAGATCAATACTCTGGAACACAAGATATTGGGCGGATTCCCCCGAATTCGGGCAGTACAGCCGGTCTTCGGGAAGAAGTTTCCCATTCACTTTCGGGATGTATTCTTCTTTGTCTGTCTCTTTTTCTGCTTCGTACACCCGTTTCACAGAAATCGTGTACAATATATTTCCCGTCAGACGCGAATCACTATAATACCCTGACTGACTGTTCTTACTGCGGCAGATCGGTTTTTCCGGATTACTGACATCATACAGATAAATAACCGTCTGATCGTCGTTGTCCTCTGACGACGTATTTGTGTTGTTTGCCAACACGACCAGCCATTGATCTTTCAAATACAGATCCTGCACCTGTACATCGTTCAAAACAATTTTTCCAATCTTTTCACTGGCTTTTCCGTCCGCCTTTACAATAGTAATGACGCTGGATACCGCATCCCGATAATACGAATAAATGTATTTTCCATCCGTTTTTACTATATCGGCTTCATCAATACCTTCTACCTGCGTATTGGTTTTCGTATAGTCATTTACACTGCCAATGTCTTTTTGGGTCGGACTTGACTCTTCCGCCCCCGACGCATAGGAGATATCATTTTCCATCGCAACACTTTGTTCTTTCTCTCTTCCCATAAGATACTCCATCGCAAC
>FR894021.1:0-4155 GCA_000434115.1 Roseburia sp. CAG:309
CTCGCATTTATCATTTTTATCAAACGTGCGACTATAAATCCTTATTTATGTGAAACACTCTTAATCTATTCTCCTGCGTTTTACATTTTGCATGAACATAACACATCTAGAGCCAACCGTTAATGTCTGAGAATCTACAAGTATTATAATAACATATTTAAATTATTTTATAAAGTCCTTTTTCTACATTTATTTTCATTTTAGTTCACTCCAAACTTTATCCACATTATCCTTGCCTACTGAATCTCTATCAATCTTAAATATAATTTTCTTCGCCATATTCTCCGCATAAACTGCATCATTTTATCCTCCTGCCATAATTCACCATTCCTCTCCGTATTCATAATAGGCTTCTTCCATTGCGTCATCCACTCCCTCCGCATATCCACCGTCGTTATCATATCGTTCTTCGTCATAGTCCTGATTCATTTCAATATCGTCGTATCCGTCATCATAACCATTGCCGTAAGAATCATCGCTATCATCACGCTTGCTGCCCCCTGTCTTTTTCTTAGATGCCTTTCGCGATGATTTGCTTTTGGAATGCGAATCATCCACGGATTTACCACGAGATGGCTTCTTATGAACTGAATTGGTAGCAGAGACCAGACTGTCTGTGGAAACGCCATCTGAAGATTCGCTGTCAGTTATCGTTTTGCTTGATGCGTATGTATCATCCTCTCTATCTTCGTCCACTTTCTCGGAAATAGAATCGGATTCATCTTCCACTGTTGCTTTACTTCTTGAATCATGGTAATAACAATACTCACTTGATTCATCTGCTTCTCCATTGCAGCCAATTCTTTTACATTTTGGTGTTGTCTTTTGCGGAAATGTACAGGTCACTATCGCCATAATTATGAGCAATCCGAAAATTCCCGCAAGTGATATTTGGAGTTCTTGCTTCATCATTTTCAACCTGCCATTTCATTGATATTTTTTACGACATGAATTTCTTCCTGCTCAGCGTCCGCCTCAAAAATGTCTGTGCTGTCATTTGCGGGCTGTACGTCCATAATGTCCTCGATCTCCGCCAGGCTTTCTTCGCATACGCCGGCAAGCGAAGGACAGTCAATGGTATTCGTAAGTGCATACAGACAATCCAATTCTTTTTCTTTCTCCTTGCGCTCGATACGGAGTTCTTTGAGTCTTTTGAACACTTTGTAGCCTTGTGCCACATTGTAGTTGGCATCTTCCGTTTGTAAAAGAATCGCCTCGATCTCGTCATCGATTTCGTCAATGTCAAGCTGAATATTGGTTATGTACTGCTCTGCATTTCTGTAAAATTCTGCCTGCTGCCTTGCAAACGAGATCCAATCGTTTTGTTTTCCATCAAAAGGTGTATAGTTTCTTTCTTCCGTCATGGTTTCTTCACCGCCTTCATTTATATAGTGATGTTTCTTGATAACATTTTTTGTCTCGGCCACACTTAGGTCTTCTTTTTGCAAACGTCTGTCCTTCAATGTACAATTTTTAAATAATTCATCGAACTTTCTCGGCTTATATTTTCTGGTGTCCAGACCTTGAATACTTTTGAGCGCCTGCCTGGCTTTTCCCGCATTGGCACTGGTTCCCAGATTGATTTGAAAATACTCAACCCTTGTCAGTTCATCCTTTATCTCGCGCCGGTTTTCGCGGCACACTCGAAGAAGTTCGACCAGATCGACCGCCTCCTGATCGTCCGTCTCGCACAACTCAATATAATGCAGAACATCACATATTTTCTTGTCAATATCGGAAAGTTTTCGATTAATTTCATCGCGATATTTTCCAATGCCTGCCACAATATAAGTGAAGTGTGTCAAATATTCTGCCCAGTCCATTTCCGACAGATTGTAAGAGAAAACATTTTTCTCGACCTGTTCTTCCACCTCATCATACGTCAATTCTTTTACCGGTGAAACAGACTGCTCTTGTTCGGCAGCTTGATCGTGTTTTTCCTCTTGCTCCGTCTCATTTTCCATCGGAATCATACAATAAAAAGCCGCCTTTTTCCCGGCACCGATTCGACGATTCGCCTGGGCAAACGTAAATATTTGCGCCTCTTGTGCACCCGCTGCCGTCACCAGCTGGTCTGCCTGATTTGTACGATAATAATTTCCACTATAGTCCATAATGTAATATAAAGAATCTGTTCCCATAGGCACCTCCTGTATATCACTTAATTTATTCTTCAAAAATCATAATTATCCGGATCTAAGCCAGCATCTTCAAGCTCCGCATCTTCATTAAAACTGTCGTCATCTTTAAACAATGCATTTTAGTTTTTCATTTTAGGTTTCCGTTTTCTATATATTACCACATTGGCTGTCCCAAAAATGGGACTTGTTAAAAAAATTTTTTCCAAAAAATGCAATTTTAACTGCTAGATTTTGCTTGCAACTATGATTGCATTTTTAATTCGTGTAAAAATCAGCATAAAATTCATGAAAATTTACACTAAAACACACGAACTTTTTTCTCATTTTTACACTAATCGACACGAATACTGCTTTTATCGTTTTTTCATCAATGCTCATTTTCAGCACAGATATCATGATGTCAGTCTGCATTCCACCTTCACCATCCGGCCCTCCGTGTCACGCTAAGGGATAGAAAAAAGATACCCATCCTAGGGTACCTTCCTAATTCTTCCAGCATATTTTGTAAATTAACTTGATAATATTTAGATTGCATTTCACATATTTTCAAAGAATCTTTTGACACTCCCTTTGTCTAATTCTGTACATTCGCGACTATATCGTACTTCATCTTCTTTTACATACTTTGTTTTTTCTATCGCATCAGCAAATGAACGACAAAGTTTACTATCTCGTATCTTAACTGTCTTTAATATACTTTTTGTTGCCATTTCATCCGCCTCCTCTCTAATTTACATCATTATACACAATAGAATTTGAAATGTCAACTTTCTTCTCATAATATCTCTCTACTTCAATGTAACCATATTTTACAAAATAATACCGTTCTATTCATGAGGCTAAAGCCCTCGCAAAACCCTTTAAAAACTAACGCAAGGCCCGGACTTTCGTCCGAGCCTCGCATCGCCATTCATTTAACCAATTATTTACAGAATTGTTTGTCGAAATCCGGGTTAAATGCATAAATGTTTTTGTGGTCAAGGTCGTCGGTGATCAGGCGCAGGCTTTCGCCGAAACGCTGATAATGAACGACCTCGCGCTCACGGAGATAGCGGATTGGGTCGCAGACTTCCGGATCTTTGATCAGGCGCAGAATATTATCGTAGGTCAAACGTGCCTTCTGCTCTGCTCCCATATCTTCATGCAAATCTGCGATTGGGTCGCCCGTAGACTGAATCATAGATGCGCTCCAAGGCTCACCGGAAGCGGCCTGTGGCCAAAGTCCGATCGTGTGATCTACATAGTATGGGGCAAATCCCTGCTCCTGCAATTCTTCCGCGGTGAGGTTTTTCGTCAGCTGGTGAACGATCGCACAGATCATTTCCATGTGGGCGAGTTCCTCGGTGCCGATGTCCGTCAGAACGCCGGCTACCTTGCGGTTCGTGTTCGAATAACGCTGGGACAGATAGCGCATTGCCGCACCAACTTCTCCGTCAGGGCCGCCAAATTGAGAAATGATCACTTTTGCCATCTCAGCATTTGGGCGGGTGATATTTACCGGGTATTGCAACCGTTTTTCATATTTCCACATTGATCAACATCCTCCTTCCCATGGCCACGGGCCTTCTACCCAGGTCCAGCGGTCATCTGCGATGACATTACTAGTTTGCAGTGGTCCGTAGCATTGCGTGTATTCCTCGGATGCCTCGCGGTATAATTTCTTATACTTTTTGTAATACTTCAATGCTTCCTCATCATAGGGATGCGTATCCAAGTACAGTACGACATCATCGATGGCAAATCCAACTTCCTGGATATAACGCAGCAACTTCTTTTTGTCTGTCTGATTCATCGTCGATCCCTCCCTTGATATGATGGCTGTGCACAATGTGCGCACGCCGCTTTGCTTCCAATAAATGGAAGGACAAGATCTTCAAAGATCGAGCCGTGTGCCAGACCGCTTCCACCGTCCATGACATTTTTCCACGTCTGCCATTTTACCGAGGCAATTGCCAGGGACTGGCGTTCCGGGCGTGGACAAGGGCGGGATTCCGGCATTTCGGGCTTGCGGTCA
>FR894021.1:4253-4569 GCA_000434115.1 Roseburia sp. CAG:309
TTCTGGAATATGAATTCATAAAAAAATCCCCTTGCTATTTTGCTTTTTAGTATACTATATGACAAAATTCGCAAGGGGTGTTATTTATTTACAGCATTTCATCGGTGATAACAAAATGCTCGCCGGCGTGAAGTTCGTCGGACAAAATCTTTTTGGCAAGAAGCGTCTCTACCTTTTTCTGGATATAACGCTTCAATGGACGAGCACCATAAGCCGGTTCGTACGCATCTTCCACCACTTTGTCTTTCGCCGCGTCGGTAAGTTCTACCGTAAGCTCGCGGTCGGCAAGACGGCGGTTCAGATCTGCGATTAAAAG
>FR894021.1:4751-13095 GCA_000434115.1 Roseburia sp. CAG:309
CAAGCAAATATTCTGCGCCAAGGTTCGATGTCATGATCAAAATCGTATTTTTGAAATCAACCGTACGGCCTTTTGAGTCTGTTACACGTCCATCATCCAATATTTGCAAGAAAATATTAAATACGTCCGGGTGTGCCTTCTCAATCTCATCAAACAATACGACAGAATATGGTTTCCTTCGCACTGCCTCGGTCAGCTGACCGCCTTCTTCGTAGCCGACATATCCCGGAGGCGCTCCGATCAGACGCGATACGGAATGTTTCTCCATATATTCACTCATATCAATACGTATGATATTCTGTTCATTGTCGAACAAATTCTCGGCAAGGCTCTTCGCAAGCTCCGTCTTTCCGACGCCGGTAGGACCAAGGAAGAGAAATGAGCCGATTGGCTTTGTCGGATCCTTGATTCCGGCCTTGGAACGAAGGATTGCTTCTGTCACTTTCGTTACTCCTTCGTCCTGGCCGACCACCCGTTTGTGAAGTGCATCTGCCAGATGAAGTGTTTTATTGCGCTCCGATTCTGTCAATTTGGCAACCGGGATTCCTGTCCAGCGCGATACAATTTTGGCAATTTCTTCCTCCGTTACGCTCTCGTGAACCATCGACTGGTCGCCTTTCTTTGCCTTTTCTTCGGCTTCCTGCAATTGTTTCTGCACTCTTGGCAGATCTCCATACTGCAATTGCGCCGCTTTTTCAAGGTCATAATTGTTTTTCGCCATTTCAATCTGATTGCGGACAGTTTCCAGTTCGGTCTTCAGACTGTGAACTTTTTCCACCGCGCTTCGCTCATTGTCCCATTTTGCCTTTTCGCCGGCAAATTGTTCACGAAGTTCAGCGAGTTCTTTCTGTAAATTAGTCAGACGCTCTTTGCTCAGATTGTCCGTTTCTTTTTTCAATGCGGCCTCTTCAATCTCCAGCTGCATGATGTGACGCTGCACGTCATCCAATTCGGTCGGCAGCGAATCCAGCTCGGTTTTGATGAGTGCACATGCTTCATCGACAAGGTCAATCGCCTTATCCGGAAGGAAACGGTCGGAAATGTAACGGTTTGACAGAACCGCCGCATTGACAAGCGCTCCATCGGTAATCTTTACGCCATGGAAAATTTCGTAACGGTCTTTCAATCCACGAAGGATCGAGATCGTGTCTTCTACCGTCGGTTCGTCCACCATAACCGGCTGGAAACGACGTTCCAAAGCGGCATCTTTCTCAATGTACATCCGATATTCATCCAATGTAGTCGCACCGATACAATGCAGTTCACCGCGGGCAAGCATTGGCTTTAACATGTTGCCGGCATCCATTGCACCATCGGTCTTTCCGGCTCCGACGATCGTATGAAGTTCATCGACGAAAAGAATGATCTGCCCGTCGCTGTCTTTGACCTCTTCCAAAACGGCTTTCAGACGTTCCTCAAATTCACCGCGGTATTTGGCACCTGCCACCAGCGCGCCCATATCCAGCGCAAATATGATCTTGTCTTTCAAACCATCCGGCACGTCGCCGCGCACAATACGCTGTGCCAGTCCTTCTACGGCTGCCGTCTTACCTACACCGGGCTCTCCGATAAGAACCGGGTTATTTTTGGTCTTACGCGATAAGATCTGAATCATGTTACGAATCTCCGAGTCCCTGCCAATTACAGGATCCAGTTTTTTCTCACGCGCCCTCTCTACGAGGTCGTATCCATATTTATTTAAGCTGTCGTACACGGCTTCCGGATTGTCCGTTGTCACTTTTTGATTTCCCCGGACTTTCGAAAGAGCCTGCAAAAATCTTTCGCGGTCAATCTGAAAATCGTGAAACAGCTGCTTGATCTCCTTCGATGGTTTCCGAAGCAGACTCAAAAATAAATGCTCCACGGAGACATACTCGTCTCCCAATGCTTTCGCCTCATTTTCGGCATACACCAATACTTTATTCAAATCTTGTCCGATATACACCTGTCCTCCCTGAACCTGCGGACGTTTGCGGACAGCTCCCTCGACCTGCGCCAAAAATACATCGCTGTCTATCTCCATCTTCTCAATCAGTTTCTTGATCAGACTATCTTCTACCGTCAACATCCCATAAAGTAAGTGTTCCTGTGCAATCTCCTGTGCACCAAAATCATATGCGATTTTCTCCAGGTTGTTTAAAATCTCTACCGATTTCTGTGTAAATTTTGAAATATTCATACTCTGCCTCCATTCTGCATCTCCTGCACGATGCCTGCAAGCGTTATTGGACAATGTAGGACTTTTTATAGTCTCTCCATCATCGCTACAATTATGTTATACCACTTTTATTAGCACTCGTCAAGAGTGAGTGCTAATAAATTTTAAAAAATTTTTTCGCTAAAAAGCCTCACCCGAATTTGCACGAAATGCAAACTCAGGTGAAGCCTTGCTTTCTTATTATTATAATTTTTCCCTAATCCACCCACTCAATCTTTTCAATGACTGGCTGGTTTGCTTTTTCTACCGTTCCGTTGCTGTCGGTAACCGGTGTCTTTTCACAAATCTGATCCACGACCTCCATGCCGGAAGTGACATGACCGAAGCCGGCGTATTCTCCATCGAGATGGTCTGCGTCCTGGTGCATAATGAAGAACTGGGAGCTTGCGCTGTCCGGATCCTGCGAGCGCGCCATTGAGATCGTGCCGCGGGTATGTTTGATTGAGTTTTCTACTCCATTGGAAGAGAACTCGCCTTTGATTGTCTCATCGGAGCCACCCATTCCGGTGCCTTCCGGGTCGCCGCCCTGAATCATAAAGCCGGAGATGATGCGGTGAAACGTCAAGCCGTCATAAAATCCTTCCTGAACCAGTTTAGCAAAATTTGTCACCGTGATCGGTGCCTGATCCGCATCCAGTTCCACTTCGATCGTTCCATAATCTTTAACTGTGATCTTGGCGTGATGCTTGCCGCTCAAATTTCCCTTGATGGCGCCGCCACTGGCTGTCTGCGCTGATTTCTCTGTAGATTTGGCAGAATCCGTATTTTTGTCTGCCGTTCCTGCGGAGCCACATCCGGTAAGGCAAAGTGTCGCCGCTACTACGACGGTTATCAGGTTTCTTATCATTTTTTTCATTTTATTTGTTTCCTTTCGTTCGTACAATCTGTTTCATTTTTTCCACGCGCTGCTTTTCCGAAGCATTCATATCACGAGTAAGAATCTCCATCATCGCCTCCGTCTCTTCCGGCGTAAATGACAGATTCCGGCTGCGAAGTTCCCGCATCGCCTGCATCACGAACGGCGCCGCTGCTTTCATCTCGATTCCCTTCGTCTGTGCTTCGAGCTGCTTCAAAATCTTCGCTTTTGCCGGGTTCATCTTCGCATACATCTCTTCCAGATTGCCCATTATTTTCCTCGCTCATTGCGGTTAGAAAGACAGACATCATATCAATCATGTCCTGTTGTTCGGGAGGTATCTGGCTCTTCAAAAACTCCATCATGCCTTCCATATTCCCCGTTCCGGAATCCGACTGTTCCGCCTCCTGCTTCATTTCCTGCATCATTGTCATCATCTCACGGACATGCCGGAACATAAAGATCTGCAATAAAAGGTCGATGAGCTGCCGTTCATTTTTCCGGCAGAAGCCGCGGATACTGCGAAGAAGCCCTTCCAGATCGATCCGGTTTCCGACCGGCTGATCGAGATAAGGCAGTGCCGCTTTCAAAAGCTGCACATTGGTATTGTCCACAATTCTTCCTTCCCATTGCAACATCTGTCCCACTTCCGCATTCCTTTTCTTCTAGCATATGCGTGTTTTTCAAAAAGAATGCCTATTGATAATTCAGTCGTTCGCTGGTAATATTTCCCAGCGCTTCGGTGAGATACCGCTTGGCTGCATATTTTGCCATCGGCAGGTTCAGATCCAGATAATTGCCGCAGGCTTCCGGTGCTGCTCCCGGAATCTCACCTTCGTACTCACTGATAAATGTGAACATTTCTTCGAGCAACGGCACGATATCCGCAGATTCATAGTCTCCGGCAAGAATGAGATAAAATCCCGTGCGACAGCCCATTGGACCAAAATACACAACCTTTTCGCCCATCGTATCATGGTTTCGCAAAAATGTTGCACCCAGATGCTCTATCGCGTGAATCTCCGCGGTATTCATGACCGGTTCAAAATTCGGGCGTGTCATGCGGATGTCAAAGGTTGTCACAATGTCCGTTCCGGTACAGTCTTTGCGGGAAACATAGACTCCCGGAAGAAGTTTCAGGTGATCTACGGTAAAACTGGCAATTGTTTCCATTTTGTCCTCCATTTCCAATAATTAACAAAGACCACATATCTTTCTGTGAAAAAATATGTGGTCTGGTTTCACAATGTTACGTTATTTATTTGATAACCTTAACCCATCCTTCCGGACCTTCGATATGACCCATCTGGATACCGGTAAGTGTATCATACAATTTCTGTGTAACTTCACCCATTTTCTCCATGCCGCTTGGGAAGCAGATCTCTTTGCCATGATCATTAATCTTTCCAACCGGAGAAATAACAGCTGCTGTTCCACAAAGTCCACACTCTGCAAAATCTTTTACTTCGTCAAAGTATACTTCTCTTTCTTCTACTTCAAGACCAAGGATGTCTCTTGCAATCGTTACGAGAGAACGTCTTGTGATCGAAGGAAGGATACTATTACTCTTTGGTGTAACTACTTTACCATCTTTGGTAACAAAGATGAAGTTTGCTCCACCGGTCTCTTCTACTTTTGTTCTTGTCTTAGGATCCAGATACATATTTTCAGCGAATCCCTGATTATGTGCATCTACGATCGCATGAAGACTCATCGCATAGTTCAGACCAGCCTTAACATGTCCTGTACCATTTGGTGCTGCACGGTCAAAATCACTGACACGGATTACAATCGGTTTTGCGCCGCCCTTGAAATAAGGACCAACCGGTGTCGTAAATACACGGAACTGATACTCTGTGGAAGGAGCAACTCCGATAACCGGTGCGATACCAAACATATATGGACGGATGTACAATGAAGCACCGGAGCCATAAGGTGGCACGTAAGCTTCATTTGCCAAAACGGTCTGCACTACTGCATCTACAAATTTATCTTCCGGAAATGCCGGCATCTCGAGACGTCTTGCCGTATTTGCCATACGCTCTGCATTTAAGTTAGGGCGAAAGCAGACAATATGTCCATCTTCTGCTGTGTAAGCTTTTAATCCCTCGAAACAAGTCTGTGCATACTGAAGCACACCTGCACACTCACTCATTGTGATCATAGGGTCATCGATCAAAGCACCCTCGTCCCAGGCACCATCTTTGTAATTAGCCACAAAACGTTTGTCTGTGTCATGGTATCCAAATCCCAAACTGGACCAATCAATGTTCTTTTTTTCCATAGTTAACCATCTTCCTTTGACGTATATTTTGTATCTTTTAGTTTACTCTTATGGCAGGAAACTGTCAAGTAGTATCAGTCTTCTTTTTTCTCTTCGGCTGTATTTTCTACCTCAGGGATCTCGTTCGCATCTGACTTTCCGCCCTCTTCTTCGGACCAGTCATGTGCCTTGATTTCGGCACGGCGAACCTTTCCACTAATTGTCTTTGGCAATTCTTTGGCAAAATCCACGATCTTAGGCCACTTATAAGAAGCGACATTTTTCTTCAGATATTTTACAATATCATTTTTCATATGCTCGTCGCCTTCGCTGCCGTCAGCAAGTACGATCGTCGCCTTGATCGCCTGACCACGGAGTTTATCCGGCACAGATGTTACGGCACATTCCAGTACATATGGCAGTTTCATGATCTCATTTTCAATCTCAAATGGCCCGATGCGGTAACCGGAAGATTTGATCACATCATCCACACGTCCGACATACCACAGATATCCGTCGCTGTCCATACAGGCAGTATCGCCGGTGTGATAATATCCGTCATACCATACAGAATCGGTCTTTTCTTTGTCATTGTAATATCCGGTAAACAGACCATTTGGCGCACCATCGGAAACCTTAACTACGATTTCTCCCTCTTCGCCGGTCTTTGCGATGCTTCCGTCGGAAAGCATTACGGCAACTTCGTACAATGGACTTGGTTTCCCCATCGAACCCGGACGCGGCGTCATTCCCTTGATATTACCGATCAACATCGTCGTCTCGGTCTGTCCGAATCCTTCCATAATATCAAATCCGGTCTTTTCTTTGAATTTCTCATAGATTTTCGGGTTCAATGCCTCGCCTGCCGTCGTTACATTTTGCAGGGAAGAAAGGTCGTATTTTTCCAGCTGCAAATGAACCATAACGCGGTACGCCGTCGGTGGTGCACAGAATGTTGTAATTTTATATTTCTCGATCATCTGCAAAATCTTCTTCGCATCAAAATCTTCAAAATCATACGTAAAAATAGGTGCTTCGCAGATCCACTGTCCGTACAGTTTCCCCCACAGTGCTTTTCCCCATCCGGTATCGGAAATGGCAAAATGAATGCCGTCCGGATCTACCTGGTGCCAATATTTAGCAGTAATATAATGTCCCAATGGGTATTTATAATTGTGTGTTGTAATCTTTGGATATGATGTCGTACCCGAAGTAAAGAACATCAGCATCGGATCGTCTCCGCCCGGCACATCTTTCGGTTTTGTAAAGTTTGCCGAGAAAAACTGAATGTCTTTATTAAAGCAGTGCCACGACTCGCGCGCGCCACCAACCATGATCTTCAGTTTCAATGTTGTATTTCCACGGGAAGCCTTATCCACTTCACGGGAAACATCGCCGTCTGCCGTACAAACGACGGCATCCACTTCACCTGCTTTGAAACGATATTCAAAGTCTTTGCGGGTAAGCAGATTTGTCGCAGGGATCGCGATGGCCCCAATCTTATGAAGCGCAAGGATGGAGAACCAGAACTGGAAATGACGTTTCAAAACGAGCATTACCTTATCTCCGCGCTTAATTCCGAGATAGCTGAAATAGTTCGCTGTCATATTGGTAAATTTTGCGATATCACGGAATGTGAAATAACGTTCTCTTCCATCTTTTGACACGTGAAGCATTGCCAGTTTGTCCGGACATTTCTTTGCCATGACATCGATTACATCATATGAAAAGTTAAAATTCTCATCGTTTTTAAATTTTATGGAATTTAAAATCCCGTCTTCTCCAAATCCTGTTTCAATATATTGATCCGCGATTCCGACCAGATCAAACTTCTTTCCTTCGGTATAACTCATATCTTACTCCATTTCTGCGTTCGTAATCACGCCAAATCTATCTTGTTTTAATTTACACCTCATGTAGTTTTGAAAACTACATGTATCTTTATCATATACTACACAATCCCTAGTGTCAAGTGACTTTTTACGGTTTCGTGAATATTTTATACTATTTACATTTTCTTTATTTCTTTTACTATTTTTATATGATAAAATAGAGGGAAAATAAGCGAAAAGGAGTTGAGATTCGTCATGAAGAAAACACGCATGGATATCTTCTTTCTGGCCGGGCTTCTGATCCTTGGACTGCTCCTCGCCGGATCTGTCTATCTGCCGCGCGTGGAAAATGGTTCTGTCGTAGAGGTCCGCGTCAGGGGAAAAGTCACTGCCATCTATCCGCTTTCTTCCAATATAGAGAAAACGATCACGACAGAAGATGGCGATTCCAACACATTTTGCATCAAAGATCATAAAGTTACGATGAAAACGGCGTCCTGCCCGGATCAGATCTGTGTCCGCACGAAAGGTATTTCGAAGACCGGAGAAAGCATTGTATGCCTTCCCCACCAGGTTGTCCTCGCGATCACCTCTTCCGACACAGTACCCGAATTGGACGGCATCAGCGGATAAAAAAGGAGACTGCTATGAATCGATCAAAAAAAATTGCAGAATATGCGCTTTATACGGCATTGGCATTTTTATTTGGCTATCTTGAAAACCTTTTTCCGCTGCCACTGCCATTTCCGGGGATGAAGATCGGATTTGCCAATTTGATCTTTCTTCTTACATTATATAAGAAAGGATTGCGTTACACGCTTTCGCTGTCCCTTTTGAGAATTTTCCTGAGCGCCTTTACTTTCGGCAGTTTATTCAGCTTGTTATACAGCCTCGCCGGAAGTATTCTCAGCATCTTTTTGATGGCTTTCCTCAAATGGGCCGCCAAAGACAAGTTATCCATGCTCTCTGTCAGTGCTGCCGGCGGCATCGCCCACTGCATGGGACAATGGCTGGCAGCTTCTCTGGTCGTAGGCTTTGACTCCCTTCGCTGGTATGCACCCATTTTGTATTTCAGCGGAGCCGTATCCGGATTTTTTATCGGTTTTTTGGCAATGCAATGTGCGAAACGTGGGGCGCTGTAATCTTTTACCTATATTTTATATATTTTTATATTT
>FR894022.1:0-20307 GCA_000434115.1 Roseburia sp. CAG:309
GAGTAAAATTAAATCATACGCAAAGAGAAATTCTTAACCTATTGTTGGAAAATTGCAAACTTACAGCTGATGAGATGGCGAGTAGTATTGGGATTTCACGTCGCAATATAGAAGCGAATATTAGAAAATTAAAAGATTATGGTATTTTATATCGACATGGATCACCGAAAAAAGGGTATTGGGAAGTAGTAGATAAGTCAAAGACGAAGGAGACTCTATGAACATTTACGTAGATGCGGATGCCTGTCCTGTGGTAGGCATCGTGGAAGAAATTGGCAAAAAATACAATATTTCCGTTACTCTGCTTTGTGATACCAATCATGTGCTGCATTCGGAGTACAGTGAGGTGGTCGTGGTTGGTGCAGGCGCCGATGCGGTTGACTATAAGCTGATCAGTTTGTGCTGCAGAGGGGATATTGTGGTGTCGCAGGATTATGGTGTGGCAGCGATGGCACTGGGAAAAGGGGCGTTTGCCATTCATCAGTCGGGGCGGTGGTATACGGACGAAAATATAGATCAAATGCTGATGGAACGGCACCTGAATAAAAAAGCAAGGCGGGCATCGCACAAAAATCATATGAAAGGTCCGAAAAAACGGACGCAAGAGGATGATGAGAGATTTCGGCAGTCGTTTGAAAAAATGGTGCAGAAGGCGGTGCTTACTCAGGGGGATGACAACCATGAATGAAACCATACTTATCGTAGATGATGAAAAGGAAATTACGGATTTAGTAGAGATTTATCTGAAAAATGACGGTTATCAGGTATGTAAATGCAGCAGTGGAAAAGAAGCATTGGCGGGGATTGAAACACAGAAAATTGATTTGGCGATTCTTGATATTATGCTGCCGGATATTGATGGATTTTCTTTGTGTAAGAAAATAAGGGAAGCGTATTATTTTCCGATTATTATGCTTACGGCAAAAGTGGAAGACATTGACAAAATCAAAGGCCTTACGATGGGGGCAGATGATTATATGACAAAACCGTTTAATCCGCTTGAATTGGTGACGAGGGTAAAGTCGCAGCTGCGCAGATATCGGCGGTATAATACAAAAGAGGACAAAGAGAGCGAAGAATTTCATATCCGGGGGCTGGATATATGGAAAGACCGCCATCTGTGTACTTTGAACGGGAAAGATCTGGAACTGACACCGATGGAATTTGATATTGTGTGGCTTTTGTGCGAAAACGCCAATAAAGTTGTGGATACAGAGCAATTGTTTGAAACGGTGTGGAAAGAAAAATATCTTGAAAATAATAACAATACCGTGATGGCACATGTGGCGAGAATCCGGGAAAAGATGCATGAGGTTCCGCGAAAACCCAAATACATAAAAACGGTATGGGGAGTGGGGTATAAGATCGATGAATGAAAAAATAAAAGCAAGAAACCGAATGAAATTCAAATTTGCCGTCCGCTATTTATCTGCCTTTGCAGTTTATGTGGCAGTCATTGTCGGAATGTTTTTTCTGCTGCGTGCTGTGTGCGAGAGAGTGATATGGTATCCGGAGGATCCAAATTACGTGTTTTTGCATTTTATTAAACAAAACAGTGTGGCAGTCATTGTGGGATTTTTCGTAGTTGGATGGGGAATTGTAACCTGTGTATTTATCAAAAAATGGATGAGTTCACTGGATGAGATTACGAGAGCTGCAGAGCAGATCACACTTTCGCCGGAGCAGGCAGTTGTGTTATCCGATGAATTAAAACCGCTGCAGGATGAATTGAATGCGGCGAGAGAAAATGCATTGCGGACGGCGCAGGAGGCCAAAGAAGCAGAACAGCGGAAAAATGATCTGCTTGTGTATCTTGCCCATGATTTAAAAACTCCACTGACCAGTGTAATAGGATATTTGACGCTTTTGCGGGAAGAAACCGAGATCAGTCCGAAATTGCAGGAAAAATATACCGGTATTTCACTCAGGAAAGCAGAACGGCTGGAAGACCTCATCAATGAATTTTTTGATGTCACACGGTTTAATCTGACAAGTATGGAACTGGAATTTGAAAGAGTTCATTTAAGCCGTATGATTGAACAAATCTGCAGCGAATTTGAGCCGGTATTACAAGAAAAAAATCTGACTTGGAAATTGGATATTGAACCGGAGATTACGATGATCGGAGATCCGGATAAATTGAGCCGCGTATTTGATAATCTGATTCGAAATGCCTGCAATTACAGTTATCCGGATACCGAGATACAATGTAGTTTGAAAAAAGAAAACGATTCCATTGTCTGCCGGATTAAAAATCATGGAAAAACGATATCGAAGGAAAAGATGGGGCGCATCTTTGAACAGTTTTTCCGTGTGGATTCTTCGCGGTCGTCGACAACCGGCGGAGCGGGGATTGGCCTTGCTATTGCCAAGGAGATTGTAGAAAGACATGGAGGAAGTATCGAGGCAGAAAGTGCAGAAGAAAGCATAACATTTACCGTAGTTTTTCGGGATAAGTCATAAATTTGTAAGAAATTCATAAGAAAAAAGAGAAGAAGAAAACCGCTTATTTTGTTAAGATAGAGAAAACAAAATAAACGGTTTTTTTAATGGAGGAAACAGAGATGAAAAAAAGAAAGACGAGAATACGATGGGGAAGAGTCTGTGTAGCAGGGATTATTTTGATGCTGGTGCTAAAACTGCTTGCTTCGTTTGTGATGACTGCATTTGAAAAAAGATATGAAGAATTGGGATTTGGAGAAAGTGCAGAAGAAACCGGTACATTTATTACAAAGCCGGAAAAACTGCCCCAAAACCAAGTGAATGCAAAATTAAAAAAGATGGCAGAACAGCTGCCGAAAATAAAAGAAATATATGACAACAGGGAGCAGTATTCGGAGCATTTGCTGTCGCTGGTATGCAACAATCCGGAGATGGCAGATTTTGTAAAAAACTATAACGATGCAGAGCATATAGCAAAAGGAGGGCTGACAAGAAAGGAAAAAATGCAGAAAATTCCGCTCTTACTTCAATGGGACAAGCGATGGGGATATGTGGACTATGGCGACAATGTATTGGGGCTGTCCGGCTGTGCGCCAACGTGTCTTTCGATGGTTGTTATCGGATTGACCGGAAATGATGCGATGACACCGGATAAAATTGCAGAATTTGCCACACAAAACGGATATTATGTAAAAGGGACGGGAACTTCGTGGAGTATTATGACAGAAGGGGCAGAAAAATTGGGAGTGCAGGGAACGCAGATTTCTCTGAGCAGAAACCGGATTAAGGGGGAATTGGAAAAGGAGCATCCGATTATATGCAGTGTCGGACCGGGAGATTTTACGACAGAAGGACATTTTATCGTGCTGACTGGATATGAAAACGGTGAAATCAAAGTAAATGACCCCAATTGCCGTACGAGAAGCACTTTGTGGGACTATGAAGAACTGCAGGGGCAGATCCGTAATTTATGGGCATTTCAGAAAAGTTGAATAAGTTGCGAAACCACGCCTTTTATGGTATTATAATAAAGTACGAGGGAGTGGTTTTTTGGCGCAAGATTTACAGATCAATTATTTAAATCAATTAAATACGGACAGTTTTATCCATATGCTTGACGACGCGACCGAATGTTATAAGTTTTATTGGCTGGATGCGGTGTTGGGCTTGTTTTCGTGTGGAAAAACAGAGATTTCATTTGATGAGCTGATCAATCAGATGATCGTAGATGCGTGGTATTCGGTGGTAGAATATCACCTGCATCTGGGGCCGAAAAATGCGATGGGAGAAGTGACGAACAGTCTGGAGCGGGCCGTGCTTTTACTGGAGAAAAGTTCCGGACTTTCAAGTACAGCGTCCCGTGAAGAGATTATGAATGCGATTCAGGAACAGGAAAAACTGCTGAAAAAAGCAAAAACACAATTGAGCAGAAATGTGCCCTATCGTCTGCTTTCCTCCTTTATGCCGAATATTACGGGAAATGACAAAATATGGGATTCGCCTGCCCGCGTGATCGAAGTGATTCATGAGGCAAGTAAATTATATTGTTTTCCTTATGTGATTGAAAATGCAAAAGGATTGCAGAAGACCGTTCAGATCAATGAAAAATGGCAGCCGTTTTTCCGGGATCATTATACTACGATCCACGGCTGGATCGAACTGAAAAAAGTGCGCTATTTGCAGGGGAGAAACCCCGGAGTTCCAGGTATTGTTTATAAACTGGAACCGGAAAATACAAAACTTCGGAAACTTCGTTATGTGCGCGAATTATGGACATCGGTCATGAACCTCCGACCGGTATACGATATTTATTCCGAACAGAAAATGACAGAGGAAAATCTGACGATCGATCATTTTGTGCCGTGGTCTTTTGTGGCGAATGATGAATTATGGAATCTGATGCCGATGGAGAGCCGGTTAAATTCCAGCAAGAACAATAAACTGCCGGTGTGGGACAAGTATTTTAAAGCATTTGCAGACAATCAGTTTATGATGTTTGAATGCGTGCAGGAAAAAGAAAAAGTAATGGAAATATTTGGAAAATGCTACCGCGATAATCTGGTGGCGCCCTGGTCATTGGAACAATTGTATGTAAGCGGATGCGAGAAAGAGACATTTTGTAATGTGCTTGAAAAAAATCTGCGTCCGATCTATGATTCGGCAAAGATACAGGGATACGGCATGTGGACGATCAGTAAGGAGATAATGAGATGAAAATATCGGATGGATTTTGGATGGATAAAAAAGGGTACGATGTGCGTTATGTGGCACAGGCGTATGAGGTGGAAACTTTCTTTCATCCGGCAAAAGATCCGCGGACAACGTATCTTCGCGAGCAATTAAAGACCGGCATCGAAGAATAGGAGGCAGCGAAAATGAATAAAAAGAATAAAGGAATCTTATTCATTATCTGCTCGGCATTTTGTTTTGCCCTGATGGGGATGTTTGTAAAACTGGCAGGAGATCTGCCGTCGATCGAGAAAAGCTTTTTCCGAAATTTGGTTGCTTTGCTTTTTGCACTGGTTATTTTGAAGAAAGACCATGTACATTTTTCGGGGAAAAGAGAAAATATCAAATATCTTGTGATTCGTTCTGTGGCAGGAACGGTAGGAATTTTGTGCAACTTTTATGCGGTGGACCATCTCGTGTTATCCGATGCGTCCATGCTCAATAAAATGTCACCGTTTTTTGCGATTCTTTTCAGTATATTGATCCTGAAGGAAAAAATTTCGCTGCCGCAGGTCGCTATTGTCATCGGCGCGTTTATCGGAAGCCTTTTGATCTTGAAGCCGTCGGGGGCGTCGCTGGTATCTTTTCCGGCGTTGATCGGTCTGATCGGCGGTATGGGAGCCGGATTTGCGTATACCAATGTGCGTGTGCTTGGAGAAAAAGGCGAAAAGGGACCTTTTGTGGTAGCGTTTTTCTCCGGATTTTCGTGCCTTGTGACGTTGCCTTATCTGATCTTTGACTTCCATCCGATGAGTGGAATGCAGTTGATTTATCTGCTTTTTGCCGGACTTGCGGCAGCAGGCGGTCAATTTAGCATCACGGCAGCGTATTTTCATGCGCCGGCGAAGGAGATTTCCGTATACGATTATTCGCAGATCATTTTTTCGGCGGCGATGGGATTTATCGTCTTTGGACAGATTCCGGATGCTTTGAGCTGGATCGGATATGCGCTGATCTGTGCGATGGCAGTGGCGATGTTTTTTTACAATAACAGAAAAACCAGTTGACAGTCAAGCCTGCGTTTTTATATAATAGTTTAAGAACCGAAGGAAGAAGTGAGTTAATTATAAAAGTTTCAGTTATCATACCGGTTTATAATGCAGAAAGTTTTCTCAGACCTTGTCTGAATAGTGTTATTTCTCAGAACTACAAAGACAGCGAGATCATTTTGATCGAAAATGGTTCGGAAAACGGAAGCAGGACGATTTGTGAAGAATATGCGGAAAGATTTGAAAATATCCGTATTATCACAGAAACGCAGAGAGGGGCCGCAATGGCAAGACAACGAGGTCTTGATGTTTGTAAGGGTGAAGCAGTAGTGTTTGTGGATGCCGATGATGTTCTCCCAAGCCCGGATGTGTTCTCTAAAATGGCGGAATGTTTGGAGAACACGAAGGCAGATATTGTTTGTGGAGAATATTCCAGATTATGGAAAGGAAAACTTCTTCCGGCAAAGTCTGTTAAAGCATTTTCAGATAATCCAAGAGAGAGTGAGGCGTTTTGGTTCTATGCTTTTTTCTCCTGTGGAAATTTGTCCTATGTATGGGGAAAAATGTACCGAATTTCTTTCTTGAAAGAAAAGCAGATCCGGTTTTGCAAATACCGGTATAGCGAAGACAAATTGTTTAATCTGACTTGTTATGCAAGAGAAGCATCCTATGCGTTTCTTTTTGAGCAGGTTTACATATACCGAAAGAATAATGCGTCGTTGTCATATCAGTACCGCAGTGATTCGGTGGAAAACTGGATCGGAATTGCTAGGGAGACGGAGGCAGTTTGGCGGGCAGAAGAAAAGAAAGAGCAGGAAAATTTGGTTGGGTATCTGATCGTATTTGCTGCGGCGTTTGATGCCATCATGAATGAACAGTATCCGGAAGGAAAATATGGCTCTGCCCGGAATCTTTTGCAGAGATATGGGGAAGATGAATATTGTAGACCATGGTTTTGTAAAATGGCGGGAAGAAAACAGACGAAGGAGATTCCTTCGGTTCTGTGGCGATGTATGATCCGTGGATTTTCCTTTTGTATGAAGGTACGTTGGTATGGACTTCTTTCCTTTGGTATGAAGCTTATGGTTCGTCTGCATCTTACAGAAACTTTGTCAGATACCGGAAGGCGGGGATAATATGAAACGATATCAGTTACGGTATGCGGCGGGAACGTACTGGCTGTCCGATACAAACCCGGAAGGAAGCGTGATTCCAAGGCCGCTTGAACTCAATGAAACAGCAACAGAAATATGGAAAATGCTGGAAGACGGAAAAAAAACGGAAGAAATTGCGGAGATTTTTTCAGAAGGAAACGAAGGACAGAAAAAAGAGATACAACACGATATCGAGCAATTTATAGATCAGTTGAGACAAAATAATATTGATATCTGAAACCCATCGTGGAGGTATTGTAATGAATGTATTACTTATTGGAGGTCCCGGAAGTCTGACAAACCGTATGATTGTCAAACTGAAAAAAGAGGGACACCGCGTCAGCCTTCTGACCGGGGAATCCTATGCACGAAAAGGGTATGAAAAAGTATTTGAGACCTATTCATTTACATATGACAGTGACAGCCTTAAAGAAATATTTGAGAGCGTATGCCCGGACTGTATTTTATTTATGGGAGCATACGATACGAATTTTAACTGGAATGAAAGCGAAAGAGAGGCAGGTCGCTTTATTTCTGCTGTCATGAATATTTTACTTTCGTATTCGGTACAAAAAAATACTAGGTTTTTTTTCCTTTCTTCGGATGAAGTGTTTGGACAGGGAAACAGCGAAGATATCAAGGAAGAGGATGCGGTGTGGGGAGACAGCGCGAAGACAACCGCATTGATCCAGGCAGAAGAAATTTGCAGGGACTTTTCCGAAAACTGGGGAAAAGATGTTACCGTGCTGCGGCTTGATCATCTGTATCAGATTCCAAAAACTATTGCGGAAGCGATACAGAATCCTTGTGCGTCCTTGTGCATGAGTGCATTGAAAGCGAATTACATTTCAGCAGATAAAGAAAATATATATTCGCTTTTGTATGAAGATGATGCGGTGGAATTTATTTATGAAGTGATGGCAGCAAAACATAGGGAGTATTCATTCTACCATCTGTCTTCCGGGGATCCGGTCAGTGAGTGGCAGCTGGCGCAGGAAATCAAAGAGGTACTCGGAGGCCATATTACGGTTCTTGAAGTAAAGCGGGCAGACAGTAGACGGCGGGTTTTGTCAAATGAGAGGTTTTCGGAAGAATTTCCGTCGAAGATCCGGCATGAACGCGAAGAAGGGGTAAAGAAAATTGTAAAATATATGAAAAAGAACCGCGCGGTATTTGTTGATGAAACCGAAGAGAAATTGTCGCTTGGAAAGCGGATGTTGCGGCAGTTTGGCTGGTTCTTGAAAGCGATATTTCCATTTTTAGAGAACATGGTATGTTTTATTCCGTTTTTTATGTTAAATAATCGTACTGTGGGGAGCCAGTATTTTTCAAGACTTGATTTTTATCTGTTTTATGTGCTCTTATTTGCTATCGTGCACGGACAGCATCAGGCACTTTTTTCTGCTGTTCTTGCTGTATGCGGATATTTGTTCCGACAGATGTATACAAGAAGCGGTTTTGAGGTTATGCTTGATTATACAACCTATGTTTGGATGGCACAGTTGTTTATTTTGGGACTTGTGGTAGGGTACATGCGTGATCAGATTCGAGATATCCGGCAGGAAAGTGCGGAGATACAGGAGAATCTCAATCACCAGCTGGGAGATATAAAAGACATCAATAACAGTAATGTTCGTGTAAAGGACGTATTAGAACAGCAGGTGGTGGACCAGAAAGACAGCATCGGAAAGATTTACAGCATTACGTCTTCGCTGGAGAGATACATGCCGGAAGAAGTATTGTTCCATGCGGTAGAAATTGTAAGGGATCTGCTGAATTGCCCGGATGTAGCCATTTATACCGTCCATCATTCCGGGTATGCACGTATGTTTTCGGCGACTTCAGAGCAGGCGAGAAAACTGGGAAATTCGATTCTTTATCAGGATATGACGGATATGTATGAGGCGTTAAAAGAGCAACGGGTGTATATTAACCGAAATCTCGATGCGTCTTATCCGCTTATGGCAAATGCCATCTACGATAATGAGGAAATACAGATGATCCTTATGCTTTGGGGGCTTCCGTGGGAACGTATGACGTTAGGTGAGGCGAACCGTCTTGTTGTGGTAAGTTATCTGATCCAGAATGCCGTACTGCGTGCAAACCGGTATCTGGCTGCACTGGAAGAACGCCGGTATCTGGCAGATACGAAGATTTTGGAGGCCGAGGCATTTACGTCTCTTGTACAGGCCTATTATAATGCCAAGAAAAAGAATCTTACGGAATGTACGCTGCTGCGGATTGAATGTGATTCGGCAACATTTAAGCGTAGTGAAGAAATTCTTTTGGATAATCTGCGTCAGACGGATTATCTGGGGACGATGGACGACGGAAAATTGTATGTGCTTTTGTCAAATACGGTAAAAACAGAAGCACAGATCGTAGTGAACCGTTTTATGAAAGCGGGATTCAACAGTCGTATCATTGACCGGATCGCGAGGTGATGGGATGAAGGGATTGCTTATTTTATTTTTTCTTAACTTTGTGATTGCGGTGTTTTATGCAATCTGGCAGAAAACAAAGAAAAATGTGAATAATATTGAAATTATGGCGAAGACAATGGTACTTATTCTCTGCCCGGGAGCAGGCATTTTATTTTTGCTGACGGCATACGTGATCTTTCGTTATATAATAAAACGAGATGTGGATCTCGAGGATGTTGTATTTCGAAAAGATCGTGTAAAGACCTTTTTGCGCGCGGATGAAGAGCGCGGAAGGACGATGGTTCCGATGGAAGAGGCATTGGTTATCACAGATAAGACAAATCTACGAAATCTCATGCTCAATGTCGTGCGGGCCGATACGAGAAACTCCCTTGCGTCGATTGCCAAAGCACTTGACAGTGAAGATTCGGAGACATCACATTATGCGGCGTCGGTTCTGCAGGACGAGCTCAATGGATTCCGTGCGATGGTGCAAAATGTCTACAATGAGATTTTGGAAGATAAGGAAGACCAGCTTGTGCATGTACGGCTGCTGATCGAATATATGAATTCGGTGCTGAGTCAGCGGGTGTTTACGGATATGGAGCAGAAAGATATGGTGCTCCGGATGGCATCTGTGTGCCAGATTTTATATGATAAAGAACCGGATAAAATGTCCGGAGAGTATTTTGAAGACATTTCGCTGCGGCTTTTGGAGATCAAAGATTACCAGCGGTGCCGGGTGTGGTGTGAACGTGCCGTGAAATATTTTCCAAAGCGGCTGTCGACGTACACCTGTCAATTGAAACTGTATTTTTCGTGTGGAGACAGAGAAGCCTTTTTTCAGGTGCTTGAGCAATTAAAGCAGTCCGATGTGGTGATCGATAATGAAACATTGGAACTGATCCGCGTATTTCAGTCATAAGGAAGTAATGATATGTCGATGAAAGTATTTATGATCATAAAATTCATAGAGATTTTTTGTGCGTATCTCGGAATGACAACTGTCCTTCCTCTTTTTGTGATGCGTACACGACTGAAAAAACAGCGGATGACGGAAAAACTGCTGATGAGTTTTCTCGTCGGAAATTTTTATTTGATGAATCTTGTTTTTCTGCTCCAGCTTCTGCATATTTCAAACCGATGGACACTTTTACTTGGGACCATAATTCCGGCGCTTGCTGTCTGGATCCGCCTGAATCACGTTCACGTTTTGGAAAAAACAGGAAATGCATGGGAAACACTTCGGAAACTTGCCACCGGTCATGTCAGCGGCAAACGGGTCGTGTACCAGCTGGGAAAACGGATCTTTAAACGGATTCAATGGCTGATGCGCTATCTTGGAAAGGCATTTTTGAAACATCCGCTCGAATGGCTGCTCGTGTTAGGGGTTATGTGTGTGGCGGCGTGGTTTTACGGCGTGGGAAAACTGGAATTATATGGATATACTGCCTCTGATACGCCGGTCCATTTATACTGGATCAATGGAATGGAAGAAAACAATATTTTTATCGATGGTGTGTATCCGTTTGGTTACCATTGTATTATTTATTATCTGCATGCGGTGTTTCAAATCGACAGTTATGTGTTGATGTGCCTTTTTTCGCTAGTACAGACAATTGCGATCCATCTTGTGCTGCTCGCTTTTTTACGGCTTTGCTGCAAAAGCCGCTATGTTTCTTATGCAGTAGTGTTGGTATATATACTGGGAAACTTTTTGCAGCCATCGACGTATCTACGGTTTTTTGCCGTTCTTCCACAGGAATATGGGATGCTTTTTATTCTGCCGTCAGCATATTTTGCCTTTCGCTTTTTTGCGGCAAGAAAACGGGAAATACAGGGAAAAAAGACAAGATTATCGTCGGCATGGTGTCTGACATTTTTTGCCATGAGTTTTGGCATGACACTTGCTGTCCATTTTTATGATACGATGATCGCCGGATTGTTCTGCGTGGGAATCGCGCTGGGGTATATTGGCTGGTTTGTGCGTGGAAAATATTTCTGGCGCGTCGTGCTTGCCTGCTTTCTTGGTGTGTTTTCGGCGGTTCTTCCGATGGCAGCAGCCTTTATTTCGGGAACCCCTCTTCAGGGAAGTCTTGGCTGGGGAATGAGTGTCATTCAGGGAGACAGTGCACAAAATGCTGAGAATACCGATGGCGGAGCCGTACAGCAAATTTCCGGCAATGCGACAGTGTATTATTATGACAGCGATGGAAACCTTTTGCAGGAAAATACAGTGGATACGGAAGAAGCATTGGAAAAGACCAGACATCTGGATGTACCGTTGACACAGAAACTTCTTCGTGTATGGAATAAACTGACAATGACAATAAAAGATGCGGTTTTAAATGAGGCACAGGCATGGTATGTGATGGTGGTGGTCGGTGCATTTGTGCTGCTTTTTGTGTTTGGCTTCTTATTTTTCCTGCTGAAAAAACGCCAATACGGCGCGATGCTTATGTCCATGGGGTGGTTTATGGTGCTTTTGTGGATCTTGCAGACGGCGAAAGAATTAGGAATACCGGAACTGATGGATGGAAGCCGGTGCCGAATCTATTTTGCTTATATGCTGCCGGTCGTTTTTGGTTTTGTATCGGATGCAGCTATCCGACTTATCGTATTTCCGAGATCCTGGCGGGTGGTAAGAGATCTGATTTCGTTTGCATGCATCGGAGCGATCGTTCTCCTTTTATGGGACGGAAATCACCGCAAGCCGCTTGTGGAAAATACAGCACTTGTCACGAATGAAGCCCTTGCCTGCCTGACCAGTATTATCAAGGAAGAGGAAGACAATACGTGGACCATTGTCTCTGCCAATGACGAGACACAGATGGGGCTGTATCATGGATATCATTATGAATTGATCTCCTTTTTGCGGGAGATGGAATATAAAAATGCTAAACCTGGAGAAGAGTTAAATATTAAAATTCCGACGGATAGTGTTTATGTTTTTGTAGAAAAGGTGCCGCTTGATTATACCGAACATTATGAAAGAAGCGGTCAGTCTATCTCAGTGGAAGGGGCAGAAAAGGAACTGCCAAATGTCGGCGGAATCGCGATGTATAAAGGAGAATACCGCTGGATTTTAATGTCGCGTTTGTATTATTGGGCGAAAGAATTTGAACGACTGTATCCGACAAATGTAAGTGTATATTGCGAAACCGAGGATTTTGTATGCTATAAGATCAAGCAGAATCCGTATCGCCTGTTTAATTTTGCTATTGATTATCGCTACAATTTAGAGGAGACAGGGGGTGAATGATATGATTTCCAAACGTAGATTTTTTATATTGATCATGATGATGTTTGTTCTGCTGTTTATGTTTCAGTTTACGCAGGTGGTGAAAGAAAATGGTAATACATATGATACCAATTTGTATTTGCAAAAAAAAGAAAATATTAAGATGAGTGAATGTCAGAAGCGCCAAAAAACGGTTTTGTTTATCGGAAAAAAAGAGGGAAAATATGGAAAAGTTGCGGCGCAGTGGTGTGAGTATACCAAGCGCCGGCTGGTAACGTTTGGGTCTCTTAGTGAGTGCCCGGAAGAGACGGCAAAGCAGAGTGAGATCATTCTGATTCAAAAAGAGGCCGTGGCTTCGGATGCAGATCTTGATCAGGTACTTTCGTATACCAATCAGGGAATCTCTTTTGTATTCTGCAATCTGCCCGATGTACACACGATCGCGATGAGCAGCCGCTGGAGGAAAGTGCTTGGAATTCGGCAGATCAGGCAGGAAGCTGTGGAGCTGACCGGCGTGAACCTATTTGATGGATTTCTGCTCGGCGGACAGGCGATTTATCAGCCGGCAGATGACAAAGAGAAAGAAGAACGGCAGGATCTTCCTGATCATATGCCGTGGTATCTGCTGGAATCCGGCTGCAAAACGTATATGGTCGGTATGCTTGCCGATGAGTCGGTAAAAAATGAGCAGCTGCCGGCAATACTCTGGCGGGCAACGGTCGGAGATGCAAAAGTGTTTGCCGTGAACGGCGATTATATGGAAGATTGCACCGGAATCGGATTTTTAGATGCAATGATGACGGAACTGCATCGGTATGAAATTTATCCGGTCATAAATGCCCAGAATATGTCATTTGCTAATTTTTCCGGATTTGCCAGTGAAAATAAAGCTCAAATGAAAAAGTTATACAGCCGTGAGTCGCTTGCGGTATTTCGCGATATTATTTGGCCGGGACTTTGTGCAGATCAGGAACAGTCCGGGGCAAAACTGACCTGTTTCTTTTCCCCGCAGATGGATTATAGTGACGGCAATCTGCCGGATCCGCAGCAATTAATCTTTTACTTGAAAGAACTGCGTGAAAAATCGGCAGAAGCAGCAATTTCACTGGATAATTTTGGAATTATTGATCCATTGGAGAAAGCAAAGAAAGATGCCTTGCTTATGAAACAGGCAGACAGCCGGTATCAGTATGGGGCAGCCTATGTGACAAAGGCGCAGAAAGAAGCTTATGAAAAAGTGCTTACCCAGGCTCCGTTTTCCACGGTAACGACACTTGTTGGGGATTTTCTGGAAGATGCTGTCGTGGCAAAGGAAGGCGGCACGATGACACTGCAGTCGATCACAAGCGATGGAATCTCGCACACATACAGGGAAGATATTCGGATGAAAAGTCTCCAGACATCGCTTGCGTATTCGAATATTGTGTTTGATCTAAAACAGATTTTATGGCCGCAGAAAAAAGAGGATCGCTGGGAAGTATTGTATGAAAAATTTGCAAGTAACACAAATACATATTGGAAAGCCTTTGATAGTTTTAAAAAGACGACGGTATCTGAGGCAGACCGGAAAATTCGAAACTTTTTGGCGATGGACTATAGTGACTCCTTTGAAGGGAATACGATTCGGTTAAATCTTTTTGGTGCATTCACCGGAGAGACGACGTGGTTTATCCTGCGGACACATGGGGAAGAGCCGGAAGTCGTGGAAGGCGCATCGATTGTTAATATAGAAGAGGATGCGTATTTGATCGCAGCAAACCAGCAGGAAGTTACGTTGAAATTGAAAAATAAAAATGAACTATATTATTCGCTTTCGGACTGAGAGCAGAAAGGAGAGCCGAATGAAGGTATGTATCGTGGCAGAGGGTTGTTACCCTTATGTTGTAGGCGGTGTATCGAGCTGGATCCACAGTATGATCCGTTCGTTTCCTAATCTTGAATTTCAAATACTGGCAATTATTTCCAACCGTTCCCTGAGTGGAAAATTTGCGTATGAACTACCGGAAAATGTAACGCAGGTACACGAAGTATATTTGGAAGATTTTGACTGGGATGGCGCGGGCGGCAAGGGAAGAGAAATCCACCTGACAAAAAAAGAATACCAGGCAGTGAGAAGCCTTATCCTGAATCAGGAAATTGACTGGAGTGTGATCTTTGAACTTTTTCAGAATCGTACCTTTTCGCTGAATAAGCTGCTGATGGGACCGGATTTTTACCACATGGTTTCGGAGTGCTACCGGAAAAATTATCCGCATATCGTCTTTTCGGATTTCCTTTGGACGATGCGTTCCATTTATCTGCCGCTGTTTTTGGTGCTGAAGAGCCGGATCCCGAAAGCGGATCTGTATCACTGTGTGGCAACAGGGTATGCCGGTGTACTGGGAAGTATGGCGAAATATTTGTATGGCTGTGAATTGTTGATTTCAGAGCATGGGATTTATACGAGAGAAAGAGAAGAAGAAATCATCAAAGCTTCGTGGGTAGCCGGTGTTTATAAAAATATATGGATCGAGCAGTTTAAAAAAATGTCACTTCTCGCTTATGATCAGGCGGATATTGTTACCAGTCTGTATGCCAGAGCGAGACAACTGCAGCTGGAACTTGGCTGCCCGGCGGAAAAGACGCGTGTCACGCCAAATGGAATTGATGTGGAGCGGCTGGCGGATCTTCCCGGGAAAACGGAAGAAGATAAAAATATGATTCACATCGGAGCCGTGCTTCGTGTCACGCCGATCAAAGATGTGAAGACGATGATTCAGGCATTTGCGTTTGCCAAAAAAAAGGTGGACCGGTTAAAATTGTGGATCATGGGACCCTGCGATGAGGATGAACAGTATGCAAAAGAGTGCTTTGATCTTGTGGAGGCACTCAATGTAAAAGATGTAGTATTTACCGGAAGAGTGGATATCCGTGACTATCTTGGGCGGATGGATTTTACGATATTAACGAGTATCAGCGAAGGACAGCCGCTTACGATCTTAGAGAGTTACGCGGCGCATAAACCGGTTATTGCAACGGATGTCGGAAATTGTCGTGAACTGATCTATGGAGACAAAGAAGGCGAAAAGCCGGCGGGAATCCTTACACACATTATGAATCTGGAAGAAATTTCCGAGGCGATGGTGGAACTGGCAGAAAATGACAAAATGCGGAAAGACATGGGAGAAGCCGGATATGAACGTGTGATGGCAGGATATAAGGTGCAGGATATGAAGCTGGTTTATCGTGGAATCTATCAGGAATTTGCAAAAAAAAGAAATGAAAAATGGAACGAAGAACCCTTTCACATCAAGAAGCCGTGAGAATGAGCAGAATGGAGGAAGACGATGGCAGGTATCGGTGTAAAATTAAATAAGATCTACAATAAAAATACATTGACAACCAATATAATAGGTATGGGTTACAGCACCATGATCACGATCGCTCCAATGATTCTTGTTATCGCTGCGATCATGGCGATGCAGGTGCTGCTTGACGTCTCAAAAGTGGGATATGCACAGCGCGAATTATTTGCCTGTACGGTGCTTTATATTTTCATCTTTTCCCTGCTCAGTGCAGCACCGTTTAACTCTGTATTATCGCGCTATATGTCCGATATAATATATGAGGAAAAATACGAAGATGTGCTTCCGTGTTTTTATGTCGGAATAATGTTAAATCTTGGTGTCAGCTGTGTAGTTGGTATCGTTTTCTGCGTGCGGGAATATCTGACCGGAGAGGTGCCGGCATGGTTTGTATTTGCCGGGTATTGCGGGTATGTAGCACTTGTGCTTGTTTTTTATCAGATGCTCTACCTTTCGATATGTAAAGACTACAAAAAGATTTCCTTTTTCTTCCTGCTTGGTATGGCGGTGACGGTAGCTTTGGCAGTGATTTTTGCAATTGTTTTTGGGTGTGATAAAACGTATTCCATGCTGGTGGCACTGGACATCGGATTTTTCCTGATCGCCAGTCTTGAATTTGCTGTGATCCGGAACTATTTTAAGAAAAACAGCGGTGAATACAAGCGGGTACTCAGTTATTTTCGAATTTACTGGAAGTTAGTTATGACCAATTTTTTGTATACGCTGGGATTGTATATTCACAACTTTGTATTTTGGACGACCGATCTTCGGATGGTTGTGGCAGATACGTTTGTCTGCGTGACATCGTATGATTTGGCGACATGCCTTGCGATGTTTACCAATCTTTCTTCCAGTGTAATCTTTATTTCGCGTGTGGAGATGCATTTTCACGCGCGCTACAAAGCCTATTCGGAGGCGGTGATCGGAGGAAGAAAGATGGATATCGAACTGGCGAAGAAGAGAATGTTCCGCCAATTATGCGAAGAATTGATGAATCTGGTGCGGATCCAGTTTATCATTTCCGTCATTTTATTTTTTATTTGTATTATCTTGTTGCCAAGATTTGGATTTGATGGACTGGTTTTGAAAATTTACCCTTGCCTGGCAGCCGGATATTTTGTATTATTTATTATGTATGCTGCAATTATTTTTCTGTACTATTTTAATGATCTGACGGGAGCGCTGATGACCGCATTTTTGTTCTGCTTTGTCACCTGGCTGTCATCGGTGGTAGCAACCTGGCTGCCGGAGATCTGGTATGGGATTGGAGTGTTTATCGGTTCGTTTGTCGGCTTCTGCGTCGCATATGCGAGACTCCGCTGGCTTGAAAAAAATCTTGATGAGCACGTATTCTGCAGGGGCAGCCTGCTGCGACATAAAAGAGGAGTTCCGCCGGAATCAAAAGTATTTGACCGGTATAAGGATTGACACAGGAAAGGAAGAAGAAAATGCAAACAGGAGATATGTTACGAATTTTATTGATTTTTCTCGGTTGTTTTTTGGTGATAAAGACGACATTGTCGCTGGCAAGGCGAAAATTAAAAGAGCAGTTTTGTCTTTTGTGGGGCGTGATCGCACTTGGGCTGATTATTTCAGGAATCTGCATCCGTCCGACCCTTTGGAACCAGTATGTCAGCACACGGGGAATGGCTGTGATCGTCGTGATCGGAATCTGTGCACTTTGGTGTCTGTTTTATCTGAGTACACAGCTTTCTGTACTGAGTAGAAAAAATCAAGAGCTTGCGATGCAGGTGTCGCTGTTAAATCAGGAAAATGAGATGCTTTTGGAAAAAATTCAGGAAGTACAGGACGCTGTTAAAAAGGAGTCAAAATGAAACAGGTATTATTTGTGATCAATACGCTTGGCTGCGCCGGTGCCGAGACAGCAATGATCGAGATGATCCGGAATATGGACCCGGAAAAATATAAAATATCGGTATTTGTTCTGCTAAATCAGGGAGAAATGATTCACCGGCTTCCCGAATCGGTAACCGTATTAAATGAGCATTTTTCAGACAGTTCTGTACTGAGTAAAGAAGGAAAGAAAGAATTAAACCGTTATATTTTCTCCCAATTGTTTCACAGGGGAACGATTTGGAAAAAAATACCATATATATTCCGCGGGCTGGTGCCGATGATCCGCAGTAAACGGATTTTGCCGGATAAACTGTTATGGCGGGTGATGGCAGAAGCGGCTCCTCGGTTTGACACGCATTATGATATGGCAGTCGCTTATCTGGAGGGCGGTTCCACTTACTATGTGGCAGATTATGTGTCAGCGGATGTAAAAGTCGGCTTTGTACATATTGATTATGAAAAAGCGGGTTATACGAGGCAGCTTGACGGCGGTTGTTATGATTTGTTTGACCGCATCTGTCCGGTGTCCGATGAAGTGAAAGAACATTTTCTTGCGGTGTATCCGAGGTATGAGGCAAAGACGAAAGTATTTCACAATATGATCGATACGGATAAGATTCGCGAAGGAGCAGAAAAGTCCGGTGGATTTGAAGATGATTTTGCCGGTGTGCGGCTTTTGACAGTAGGGCGGCTGACGGCGCAAAAGGCATATGAGATCGCTGTCGATGCGATGAAGCTTTTGAAGGAGCGGGGACGCAATGTCCGCTGGTATATTCTTGGGGAAGGTGAAGAGCGGAAGGCACTTGAAAAAAAGATTAAAGAGTATGGATTGGAACAGGATTTTCTGCTGTTAGGTGCGAAAGAAAATCCGTATCCTTATTATAAGCAGTGCGACATTTATGTGCATGCAACCCGGTTTGAAGGAAAGAGTATTGCGATTCAGGAGGCACAGACGCTTGGCTGCACGATCCTTGCGTCGGACTGCCCGGGGAACCGGGAACAGATCGAGGATGGTGTGGATGGAAAAATGTGTCCGCTCAGTGCCGAAGGAATCTGCGACGTGCTGTGTGAATTGCTGGATGATAAAGAGGCCTGTGCAGCTTACGGAAAGATGGCACAAAAGAAAGAATTATCCGAAAAGATACAGCTGACAGAATTACTAAATTTAATGGAAAATGAGAGGGAATGAAGATGACAGGTGAGAAAAAGGCAAAGAAAGAATTATTGATTATCATTCCTGCGTATAATGAGGCAAATAATATTACAAAATTGTTGGAAAAACTTGAAAGTCCGGAGATTGCTGAGATTGCAGATGTCCTTATCATGAATGATGCGTCTTCTGACGATACGAACTGGATTGTAAAGGCACGCAATCACGCAATCGTGACACATGTATTTAATCTGGGCTACGGAAGTGCACTCCAGCTTGGCTATAAGTATGCAATCCGTCGTGGCTATGAATATGTTATTCAGATGGACGCAGATGGCCAGCATGATGTATGCAACATTCCTGTTATCTATGAAAAATTAAAAACAAAGGATGAAAATGGAAAATGTCCGGATATTGTTCTTGGTTCCCGTTTTATGGAAGGAAGTTCAGATTTTCCGGTATCGTTTTTGAAAAAGATCGCCTGGGGGCTGTTCCGCGGACTGATCTATCTTGGCACAAAGCGCAAAATCGCTGACCCAACGACCGGATTACAGGGGCTCAGCCGCCGTGTCGTGATTTTCTATTCGACGTACAATCATTTTGATGACAAATACCCGGATGCCAATATTATCATGCAGATGCTTTTACTTGGCTACCGTCTTGTCGAGGTGCCGGCAGTGATGCATCCGCGTGTGGAAGGAAAGAGTATGCATTCAGGATTGAAACCGGTTGTGTATATGTTCCGCATGATGTTTTCTATTGTAGCTGTATGGATTGGCATAAAACTGTTTAAGATTGATGAAGAGGTGTCGGATGAGGAGTAAAAAGAGGAAACTGCCGGCAGAGAGTACGGTGGCAGTTTCCAATGCCCGTCGCGGCTGGTACCGTATTTTCCCTGTTATACTGGGGGAAAAGTGGGATCCGGCAGTGGCAGAGACCAGTCTGGTCGCTGGAGACACACTGGTTTTGCTGGAAATATTGATTCCGGGAGAAGACATAGAAGAGCAGGACTTGCAGAGGCTTTGTGATGTCTTTTCCTTTTTTGTACAAAAGAAGTTTGATCTGATTCTCCGATTTTCCTATGATTTTGAGGGGAAAGGAAGGGAGAAGGATCCTTCGTCTCTTTCTGTGGTTGAATGCCATATGAGACAGATTTTTCCGGTACTAAATGAGTTTGCAGATCATATTTTTGTTTTGCAGGGAATCTTTTTGGGGAGTTGGGGAGAGATGCATTCATCTCGGTATCTCACAAAAGAAAATATACAAAAATTGGAAATACATACAAAAGAAAATATATCTCCGAAGATTATCCGCAGTGTACGCAAACCGGTGCATTGGCGTATGCTTTGCACCGATGAGAAGGAAGTCTTTTCAGAAAAGATCGGTTTGTATAACGATGGCATGTTTGGTTCAGAGACGGATCTCGGTACCTTTGCGGCTCCGGGAGAAGAACGGGAATATGCCTGGGAGGAGGCGTG
>FR894022.1:20341-46510 GCA_000434115.1 Roseburia sp. CAG:309
AGAGAACAGTCACTCATTGCCCGGTGTGCTCAATATGCCCCGCATGGCGGAGAAGTGATCGGCGGCTCCGCTCAGACGGCAGAAGATATTGTTTTGCGTCTGCGGACAGAAGGAATTACATATCTGAACCGGGATCATGATAAAAAGGAACTGGAACGATGGAAAACGATGGATTGCGGGGCAGATGGTGTCTGGAAAGGGCACTCCCTCTATGATTACGTGGAGGCACACCTGGGGTATCGCTTTGTCCTTCGCAAGGGAAGTCTGCGGAAAAGATTTCACCGCAGTATCGTTACACTGGAAATCGAAAATACCGGATTTGCGGTTTCTTATGAAGAGATTTTTTTGGAATTGAAAAAAAAATCCTGTGGCGAAAGGCAATGTGCTATCCGACAGTCCCTGATATGTATGAAGCCGGGAAAAGAACAGAAATGCAAGATGGTATGTGACGAAGATCTTTTTTCGGGAGAATGGAAACTTGTAATGCACGATGCCAAAGGAAATCCTATTTTGTTTGCCAACGAAGGGGCAGAAGAAGGGATTTCCCTGTCTGTATTGCATTAAGGAATGATTAAAGTGCCAAGTGGCACGCTGCCATCTTCGCTGCTGGAAGCGTTGGCAAAAGAAATACGGTTTTTCGTCGCAATGTCACTCATTTTTAAGGAAAGTGAGTAGATTCCTTTCGGAAGTTCCGATCGCTTAAGGAAAGTGGAACATGTTTTTGACTGCCGGCTGTCAATTGTCCGTGTATCAAAGGAAATCGGATATTGGAAAGAATTCCCGTTTTTGTCCTGCAGGACCAGCTGGACGTCAAAAGGACGGTAGCAGGGAGAAAATCCCCGGTTTTCTACGGTTATTTCAAACTGAATATGGGAGGAAAATAAACCGGAAAAAGATACCTGTGTATCGGTTAGTACATAGCGGTATCCGAGATGGGCGCGGATATAATCGTAACCGCTTACTCCGGAAAATACGGTATCTTCGCCGGAATATGCTGTATTTTTCCATTTGTTCAGCACGGAGGCCTCGTGGTCGCAGCTGAGGTAGGAAACGCGCATGTCATAAAGATCCGGAATGGCCTTTGCAAGGTCGTTATACGGATTTGCTAAAACGGCCTCGCCGCCATTTGGTACATAGGAACAGAGATTACTCTGGAAGGCAATTTCTTCTTTGCGGGTTCCTTTCTGCGTAATGTCGGAAGTATCTGCAAGAGGCGTGTCGTCGTAGGTACCGCAGTCAAATTCATTGCCAAACATGCCGTCATTGAAAAGACCAAGTCTGGCATAGAGACTTCCGTCATAGGGAGAGGCATTAGCAAAAGGTGAGGACGTTCCCAAAATCGTGCGAAGCTGTGCCGGGGTGCGGACGGAAAGATAGATTTCCGGAGAAATGACGGAAGAAAGTTCTTTTATCAGACTACGGATATCGTCATTGGAACCATAATGTGTCTGATTCATTTCTCCGCAGTTCCCGGTAAAAATGCCTTGAAGCAGAAAGACAGCGTCTTTGTGTGCATTTACGACAGGGGCAACGTCATCCATGTGGCTGGAAACCTGTTCAATGGAAGACGGTTCACTTTGAAGTGCGTTTCCGTTCCAGTCGTATAAGAAGCGTAGAATGATCTGCTTGTTTGCTGCGGCAAAAGATGATATAATGCTGTCAAGCTGCGATAGAGCAGAATCGCTGATTGGTTTATTTTTGTAATTAACCAGATTGATCTGAAGCAGGACAATGTAATTATCATCGTTTGCAAGCACAGAGGATACCCATTTTTGGGCAGGGGTATTCCCTTCTTCCGATAATTGGTAGCCATACAGGTGATAAAATCCACAGTAGGGATTGCTGACGGCATCCGTGGACTCTGACTGCTCTGCTGCCTCAAAGGAAGGCGTGCGAAAGCGGGCATAGACCATAATGCCGATGCCAAAAACCACGAGTATAAGCAGGATAATATATATGATGTAAGATTTTTTTGACATAATAAACTCCTTTCAAAGGTATCTTATCATATTTGGAAGGAAATTACGAGAAAGAAATGAGGGATTTAAAAAAATGGAGGAAAAGAGCAGAACAGAGCATTCGGTTCAAAATACGACGACAGCGATAATTGCAAAGATGATCGCGCTTTTGACCGGATTTATCACAAGAGTGGTGTTCACGCACTGCCTCAGCCAGACCTATGTGGGGATCAATGGTTTGTTCTGGGATATTTTAAATGTATTTTCTCTCTCGGAATTTGGCGTGGGAACGGCAATCACTTATGCCTTATATGAACCGGTTGCGAAGGGTGACGTAGAAAAACAAAAATCCCTGATGCAGCTGTACCGCAAAATTTACCATATTATGGGAGGGTTCGTGCTGGCAGCCGGACTTGCTGTCATTCCGTTTATGGATTTTCTTGTGAAGGGATATGAATCGGTCGATCATTTGATCGCGATCTATCTCCTTTACCTGGCAAATTCTGTATTTTCGTATTTGCTTATTTATAAGAAATCCATGCTGGACGCCCACCAGCTCAGTTATCTGGGAGAGATCAGTATGACGGTTTCTATTCTTGTACAGGATGCACTGCAGATCACGGTTCTGTTGACAACCCAAAATTTCTACCTGTTTTTGTGCATGATGTTACTGGCAACAATTGGCAACAATATATGGATTTCTTACAAAGCGGACCGTTTGTATCCGTTTTTAAAAGATAAAGACATAAAGCCGATTCCGAAAGAGGAGCGAAGTGGTATTTACCAGAATATCCGGGCGATGCTCATGCATAAAGTCGGGGATGTGCTGGTAAATAATACGGATAATCTTATCCTGTCAGCGATGGTAGGACTGATCAGTGTAGGGTGCTATTCCAATTATTATCTGATCATTGCATCGGTGCATTCGATCATGACTCGAATGTTTCAGGGACTTACGGCAAGTGTCGGAAATCTTGGTGTCACGCAGGGGAAAGAACGAATCCGTAAAGTCTTTGCCAGTTCCTTTTTTGTCGGACAATGGATGTATGGTTTTGCAGCAATCTGTCTGTATGAATTAATCAATCTGTTTGTAGAGTTTAGTTTTGGGGCAGAATATGTATTCCCGGAAAATGTTGTGTTTGTTTTGTGTCTGAACTTTTTTATCCTGGGAATGCGCCAGGCAGCATTGGTGTTTCGGGATTCGCTCGGACTCTTTTGGTTTGACCGTTACAAATCCATCGCCAACGCTTTGCTGAATATTGTTTTTTCAATAGTACTCGCTAAGGAGTGTGGGGCGTTTGGCGTATTTTTAGGAACACTTTTCAGTACTCTCCTTACCTCTTTTTGGGTGGAGCCGCTGGTTTTGTACCGGCATTCCCTGAAAGTTCCGGTGGTTCATTATTTTGCAAAATATGCACTCTATACCGGGATCGTGTTTGCCGCCGGGATGTTGACTCACATTTCATGCCGGCAGATGGGAGGAAGCATGGCAGAGATATTTTTTAAGAGAATGTGCGTATGTGTGGTGGTTCCCAATGTAATCTTTTTGGTATGTTATGTGCGTACAAAGGAATTTTGCTTCTTGTGGGAGAAGATTATGTCGCTAATAAAAAAACGGAGGAAGACGTCGTGAACAAAGAAAAACAATGGTTGTTTGCCAAATTGGCAAAAGTTCTCGGAGCAAAGAATCCGATCAAAGCAGACGGAGAGCAGGATTGGAACAGTATTTTGAAACTGGCAAAACAGCATGCCGTCCTTTCTTTGCTGGATCCGCTTTTGGAGGAGTCGGAAGAAAGGGAGAAACTTCCGGAAAATGTAAAAATATGCATTCGGGAAGAAGCGAGGAAGACCGTGCGGCAGAATTATCATCTGCTTTATCTGGAACATCGGATTATTCGCACACTGCAGGAAGCAGGAGTGAGTGTGGTTCTTTTGAAAGGAGCCTCAACGGCAGAATTTTATCCGGTTCCGGAACTTCGGAAAAGCGGAGATGTCGATCTTTTTTTGCCGAATCCGACACAGTTTTCGAAAGCGGGCGAAAGGATGGAAAACCTTGGCTTTGTGAAAAATCCGGCACATTCGGTTAATCATCACGAAGTGTATGTGACCGAGAAACATGTCGAGGTGGAATTGCATACGTTGCTGGCAGAACCGTTTGATGACAAGGAGACAAACAGGCTTATGGAAGAACTTCAAAAAGAAGTTGCTGTGCAGGCAGGAAAAAAGAAATTGATGGGGATAGAATTCCCGGTGCTGCCGGATGGCATTCATGCGTATTATCTTCTTCTTCATATGCTTCAGCATTTTCTGAGGGCAGGGTTCGGTCTGAAACTGCTCTGCGACTGGGTTGTATTTTGGAGACACGGCGTGACGGAAAAAGAGCTGGCACAGTATAAGAAGCTGACAGCCCGGAGCGGTCTTACCGGCTTTTCCGATATGGTTACTTCGGTCTGCGTGCAGTATCTGGGATTGGAAGAAGAGGCAGCAGAACCGCTGATCGTAAATATGGTGTCTGGGGAAGATATGTGGGGATTTATGGAAGAGATTCTGCAGTCATTGGAATTTGGAACGATGGAATCCGAACAAATGGTAGCACTCCGAGGAAATGGATGGAGAGATCTTTTCCGGGAATTTCATCATCAAATGCATCTTAATTTTCCTAAAACAGGAAGATATCCCGTTCTTTGGCCGGCACTATGGATCCGGACCGGCTGGCGGTTTGCCAGAAATAATCGTGTACTGCGAAAGACTACGATGAGACAGGTGGTACAAAATGCAAGAAAACGTGGTGAAATTGCCAAAAAATTACATTTATTTGAAAAATAAGGCAGACGCAAACGTTTTCGGAAATTTTATAAGGATTCTATTATAATTTTAGTTGACGTGGGTTCAGTGTTGTAATATAATGACGATATAAATAGTAAGAAATATGGTAAGGAGATGATAACATGAAAAAATATAGTAAACCTACAATTTTTGTAAATGATGAAGACAGTGAAGGGGTTTATGCAGCAAGTGGATGCTATTCAATTACTGTGAATATACATCAAAAACCGCAGAACGGACGTGGTGATTATCGGATACAGGTAAATGGAATCCATAAATCAAATCATACCAGAGATGCACAGACGATGACAATTTCGTTCAATATGCCGGTAGTGTATAAAAGTTCGAATGGAGTGATTCAGGGAGCAAATACAGGTACCACTTTGGTGATTTCTTATGCGTATCATCAGAATCCGACAGATAATATCGGGTTGGGGGATTTGATCGTAGAAGCAGACCAGGGATTGCAAGTTACTAGTGTAGCACTTACGGATTGATAAATTTTGTATGCATTTATATAAAGGACCCTCAAAAAGAGGGTCCTTTTAAAAATCTTTAATTCGCTGTTCAATCTCTGAATCTTTCAAAATGACACAAGTTTTGTTACGAATTTCATAGACACGGTCGCACATAGATAATACGGTAGGACGATGCGTTGTGACGATGCAGGTGCGAGGCGTAGTATCTTCTCGGATGTGTTTTAAGATTTTTCGCTCGGTTGCTACATCGAGAGCTGAGGTAGCTTCGTCCAGCAGTAAGATGGGGGAGTGGCGCAGTAAGGCACGGGCGATGGAAAGACGCTGTGCCTGCCCTTCGGACAACCCACCGCCTCGTTCCATAAGAACAGAGTGAATTCCGTCCTTCATTGCATTGACGAAATCCCAGGCACAGGCAATACTCAGGGCTTCTTTAATCTCTTCGTCGGTGGCATCCGGTTTGACATGGCGCATGTTTTCAGCAATTGTTCCGGAAAACATGGTATTGCCCTGGGGAACATAGGAAAATAACTGACGGCAGGAGGGGCTTAAGGAAAGTGTTTTTCGGGAAGTGTCAAGCTCACTCCACAGTGTGATCGTTCCGTTTCCGGGAGTCAAAAGTGCAAGGATCAAACGAAGCATCGTCGTCTTTCCCTCGCCGGAAGGCCCGACTAAGGCTACAATTTCGTGTGGGGCCGCCTGTAATGAGGCATCACAGAAAACCTCAGTACCATTGTGGTACGTGTAATCAAGTCGGTCAATGGAAATGTGGATGCCGGCAGTTTCAGATTCTTTTTTAAACGCCTGAACCTCTTTATCGTGGCTGAAATCTTCCCGTGGCATATCTAAAATATCCATTATACGACCGGCAGATGTGGTCAGATTGATTGCATTTGGTACAAGGGAGATCAGGGAATTGAGTGTACCGGTAAGTGTACTGGACAAAGATAAAAACATTGTCATTGTTCCATAACTGATGACACCATCCCAAACACGGTAAATTCCCCAGCCATATGAACTGTATGAGACGAGAAGTCCCATTGTTGCCATCAAAAAGGAAGTTACCATTGACATACGTTGAAAATCCATTCGCATTTTTGCATAGTCCTTTTGTAACTGTTTTAAATAATCTACATATAAAGGAATCAGATTAAAGGCTTTGATTGTCTGAATGTTGGAAAAACATTCCTGGTTAAAGCCGGATATTTTTGCATCCATCGCAGCGCTGCGTCGGTTATTATTTAACATACGTTTCATTAGTGTCTTTGACATCAATAAGGTGACCGGGACGCCAAGAAAGGAAAAGATGGCAAAACTGGCATCGTAGTAAATAACGATGATAAAGGCACTAATAAAGCGGAAAAGATTGATGATCAGGTTGGGGATCCAGTTTAAAATGCCGTTGGAAATATTGGATGCATCGTCATCCCAGCGGGTTAAAAGGTCGCCGGTGTGATAGGAAGCGATGGATTCCCAGTCGGTCACAAGCATTTTGGAAAAAATATCTGCTTTGATCTCATTGTCTACCTTTAAACTGATCCAGTTTGAGGCATAATTTGAAAGCTGCGTCATCACGGTGGAACCAATGGCGAGCCCGATCATGGCAGCAAAGGTGGATAGAAGGGCACCGGTCTGGTGGCCGGTGATAATGTCAACGAGATCTTTGGAGACAAGACTGGAACCCAGCGAAACGACAGTTCCTAAAAGTCCGATCAAAGTATAAAAAAGGATGACAAGCCAGTATTGTCTGGCATAACCGTAGATCCAGCGGGTCTGATGGAGCATGGTTTTCAGTGCACCTTCGCGGATCCGTTTGGAAACATGTTTTATTTTTTCAAATGCCAAGATGTTACCCCTTTCTATCGTAAAGCATCAATTTGTTCTTTCATATAAATAGCAGCCTGTGGCTCTTTGGTGCAGTGCAGGCGGAATACCTGTATCTGTTTTGTAATCTCTCCGACAACTTCCAAATTTTTACATAGGGAAAAACAGGTGTCACTCGAAGAGATGATACGCTGTAACAATCCGATGATCTGTTCATCCGGAGACAGCGTCTCTAACCGTTCTCCGGAAGCCTGTTTTAATAGCACGACACCGCCCAAAGGATAGCTGGCACTGTCGCTGATTCCGGAAGTGCCACACCACGGAGTACCATAGATCATAGGTTTTCCGTCTTTGATGGCAAGAAGATTCAAATCTCCATTCAGAACCGGAGTACCCCAAAGGGTATGCCACAAGTTTGTGTGCGTGGACTTCCCGGTGCCGGAAGAACCGGAAAACAGCCATGCCTTTCCCTCATATAAAAGGGAGGCAGAATGCAGAAAAAGCATTCTCTTTGTCTGGGCATACCGGTTAAATAAAAGGCGGATCACCGGGATCAATTCTTCCGTCAGCGCATCCTCACACGTCGGGAGACAGAAAATGTCTGCCAAAGTGTCTTCCCGGTTTGTCCGCACTTCGAAAATGTGTACCAGGGAAGGAAAGTGGATCACACTGCCATCCGTTTGCTGTACGATCTGGAGTTCCGGATCGCATACCAGCAGCTCACCTCCAAGAGGTGCCGTCGAAAGAGGAGCAGACGGGTGAATCCGTATATCAAGTTCTGGCGAGGTGCTATCCGTAGCTGCATACGGTGCAAAAAAAGCTGACAGGGAATCCGGTGCGCCCTGAATCCGAATCCGAATGTCCGCAATGTTATAATAACTTACAGAATTTGGAGGCCCTGATTCTTCCCGGAAAGGTTCAATGAGTCCAAATGCCTGAAATTGTGCAAGGATTCCCTGCAGATCCTGCCACAACCGGTCGTGCTCTTCCGGTGTTTCGGCCTCCCAGTGAGTTGTCATTTTTTCATGAAGCTCATGGGGAGAAGCACATTCCGGCAGAATTTCCCAGAGATAGGCACTGGTTTCATTGAGACGCAGATTTCGCCGGTGTTCGACAATCCGCTGACCGTAAGGGAGCAGATAAGGAACCCCTTCGATATATTTTAAAAGAAAACCGTCCGTTCGTTTCATCGGAATCTCCTTTCCTTGCAATTGCCCGCAGGCATCAGATAGAAAATATTATAGCATTTTTCGCGTGAAAATGCTATAATTGTTGCAAAGAAAATTGCAGGAGGATCGAATGGATATTGAGAAGTTATTGGAGCAGAGAAAACGGCTTCGTATCAAGCCACGGGGATACAGCATGTATCCGCTGATCGTTCCGGGACGGGATGAGGTTTTTGTGGAACGGGTTTCGCCGGAATCACTGCGTCGGGGCGATGTGGTGTTATACCGCAGAATGGATGAAAATATACTTGTTCTTCACCGCATCTGGAAGAGGGAAGGAGATGCGTTTTTTTTGGTGGGCGATAATCAGAAAGAGATCGAAGGTCCCCTTGAAGTCTCGCAGATTAAGGGAAAAATGACAGGTATCCTGCGAAACGGGCACGAAATTTCCACGTTAAATGTTATTTATCTTTTGTATTCCCGCATATGGCTGTGGCTTCGCCCGTGCCGTCCGCAGATTTCGCGTGTGATCCATAAGATTCGAAGGAAAAGGTAGACCACATTTTGCCATGTAAAATTAACATTATTCCATGTCCGGATAGGAGAAAATATGATATGTTAGGGCTATCATGAAAGAGAGAAAGGATTTAAAACGATGGCAGAGACAATGAAGAAAAAAATCATTTCCACAGTAGATCTGGGCGATATGACCGCCGTATTTGAGCAGTCGGAGGATACCGGAAAAGTCGGATTTTATGTGATGCCGGCAGCACTTGTGGGAAAGAGCCGTGTGGAGGAAAAATATTACCGCGTCAATAACATGATCCAGTTAAAGATTGTCGGAGATATTTACCCGGGGGCTTATGGAAACGGACAGACGATGCACAATTCCGGATCCACGGATCTTATGATCTATCAGTCGCAAAAGCTGGAAGAGGTTGACGGACATACGGAAATACATACCTTTTTTAAAGATGACAGAGGCTATGCGGTAGAAAACGTGATCACCTATTATCCGGGAGACGAAAGTTTTGAAATGAAAAATTGTTTTGTCAATGAGAGCGGGAAAGAGGTTACATTGGAAATGCTTTCCAGTTTTGAAATGGAAAATCTGTCTCCGTTTCTTCCGGGAGATGGTGCCGGCAGTTTATTGGTACACCGTCTTCTCAGCAAATGGAGCCACGAGGGCAGGCTTGTGACAGAACGTATTGAAGATATGCAGCTGGAACCAAGCTGGTCTACCTGGGCGGTGGCAGTAGAGCGGTTTGGACAGAGGGGGTCTATGCCGGTAATGAAATATTTCCCATTTGCCGCCATTGAAGATGAGAAGACGGGGGTAATCTGGGGCGTTCAGCTGGCACACGAGGCATCGTGGCAGATTGAGATTTACCGCCAGGACGACGGACTGCATCTGAGCGGGGGCTTGGCAGACCGTGAATTTGGAGACTGGAAAAAAACAGTAAAACCGGGAGAGCATTTCGAGACACCGACGGCAATTCTTTCGGTGTGCGAAGGCGGAATCGATGATATCTGTCACCGTCTTGTATGTGCCGGCAGTAAATATGTGGATAATGGGCCGGAAAGCGAACAGGAGCTGCCGATCATTTTTAATGAATATTGTACGACGTGGGGCAATCCATCCCATGAAAACATCTGTAAGATTTTGGAAAACATAAAGGGCAGGGGATTTGACTATTTTGTCATTGACTGTGGCTGGTTTAAAGAAGATGGGATTCCATGGGATATCAGCATGGGAGATTACAACGTGTCTTCGACGCTGTTTCCGCAGGGGCTGGAAAAGACGGTGGAAGCGATCCGTGAAAAGGGGATGAAACCGGGAATCTGGTTTGAGATTGACAATGTCGGGCGGGCGGCAAAAGCCTATGAACTCACGGAGCATCTGCTAAAGCGCGACGGATATCCGCTTACGACACACAATCGCAGATTTTGGAATATGAATGATCCGTGGGTCAAAGAGTATCTGCATAAAAAAGTTATTGAAATGCTGAAGATGTACGGATTTGAATATATGAAAATGGATTACAATGATACGATCGGTCTTGGCTGTGACGGAGCCGAATCCCTTGGAGAGGGGCTTCGTAAAAATCAGGAAGCATCGGTGAATTTTGTCAGACAGGTCAAAGAGGAAGTGCCGGGAATTATTTTGGAAAACTGTGCCTCCGGGGGACACCGTCTCGAGCCGCTTATGATGAGTCTCTGCGCCATGGCATCTTTTTCCGATGCTCATGAGACCGAAGAGATTCCGATTATTGCGGCTAATCTGCATCGTGCGATCCTGCCGAGACAGAGCCAGATTTGGGCGGTGATCCGAAAGAGTGACTCCCTTAAACGGATTGGATATTCCATTGCGAATACGTTCCTTGGCAGAATGTGTCTTTCCGGCGATGTGACGGATCTGTCAGTGGAGCAGTGGGATGTGATTGACCGCGGAATGGCGTTTTACCGGGAGATTGCGCCGATTATCCGCGACGGAAAGAGTTACCGCAGAGGGCCAAAGATCCTCAGTGACCGGCATCCGGAAGGCTATCAGGCGCTGATCCGCATGAAAAAGGACGGAGAGGCGATGACGGTCATTCATTGTTTTGATGGGAAACTTCCGAAGGAAATCCGGGTAGAACTGCCGGAGGGATGCGGAACACACATTCAGTCCGTATATTCGTATGATGTGCCGGAAATGTTTGTAGAGGGAAATGTACTTGTTTATAAGCCGACGGAAAACCGAAATGCGGCAGCAGTACATTTGATCCAAAGTGAAAAATAAATAAAAATGGACAATAAAAAGGTGTCACATTGCGGTGACACCTTTTTGAACAATATGCCGTGATTTTCAGATGCTGGCATCCGGATCCAAATCTTTCCCGATTTTTAACATTTTCAGAATGCGTTCTTTTTCCCCTTTATTATAATGCTGCAATACACGAACAATTTCTTCATCCAAAGTAGAAAGATTGTCAGATTTGATCAATCGCGGATTTCCTGCACTCAGTAAATAGTCAACGGAAACATGGCACATTTGAGCGTAGTAAAGAAGTACACGAAGATTGATTTTTGTATAATTATTTTCTATATTGCTGACAAAGGAAATCGTAGAACCAAGGTCTTTTGCCACCTGATCCTGAGAGATACGCTGCTCTTTACGCAGTTTTTTCATACGTTTTCCTACTTTTTCAAAATCAATCTTTTCAATTGCTTCCATATACTTGTCCTCCTAGCATAATTTTTCTTACTTATTAGTTTAGTATAAGATGTTATTGTTTTCAAGAGAAAAATGAAAAAAACGTTACGCAGACTTGACAGTGAACGTCATTTTGCTATATACTTAAAAAGTTAATAATTATGGAGAACTAGAATTATTTTATCAACGAGGAGGAAGCCATGAATTTTCATATCGCAGTGATTCCCGGGGATGGTATTGGCCCGGAGATCGTCACACAAGCAAAGAAGGTATTGGATAAAGTTGGGGAGGTATACGGTCATACATTTGAGTATGAAGAGCTGTTGATGGGCGGATGTTCCATTGATGCTTACGGAGAGCCGTTGACCGATGAAACACTGGAGCGCGCAAAGAAAAGCGATTCCGTACTGCTCGGAGCCGTCGGTGGAAACGTCGGACAGAGCAACTGGTACCAGCTGCCGCCGGATAAAAGACCGGAAGCAGGTTTGCTGAAGATTCGAAAAGGACTTGGTTTGTTTTGTAACCTTCGCCCGGCCGTGCTGTTTGATGAATTGAGTGGTGCGTGTCCATTGAAAAGTGAATTGACAGAGGGCGGATTTGATTTTGTCGTCACCCGAGAGCTGACCGGTGGTCTTTATTTTGGAGAGCGCTATACGAAAGAAGTAGATGGACAGCTTCAGGCGACCGATACACTTACATATAATGAGACAGAGATTCGTCGTATTGCCAAATGGGCATTTGATATCGCAATGAAGAGAAATAAAAAAGTATGTAGTGTAGACAAAGCCAATGTACTGGATTCTTCCCGTTTGTGGAGAAAAGTTGTAAAAGAAGTAAGTGCAGACTATCCGGAGGTAGAGCTTTCTGACATGCTCGTAGACAACTGTGCAATGCAGCTTGTGCGTGATCCAAAGCAGTTTGATGTCATTTTGACTGAGAATATGTTTGGAGATATTTTGTCAGATGAGGCAAGCATGGTAACCGGATCGATCGGTATGCTTTCTTCCGCAAGTCTCGGAGAGGGTACGCTTGGACTTTATGAGCCAAGCCATGGTTCGGCACCGGATATCGCCGGACAGAATAAAGCCAATCCGATCGCGACAATCTTATCCGCAGCGATGATGTTAAAATATTCTTTCAATTTGATAAAAGAATCCGATGCGATTGAAAATGCGGTTAAGGCAGTGCTGAAAAAAGGACTTCGCACGATCGACATTATGGATGAAGGAAAGACTTGTCTGGGAACAGAGGAAATGGGAAAAGCCATTTGCGATGAGATTCGATAAACAGACAACCGATAGATGAAATTTGAACCGGAATGAATGGAGGTTAAATCAATGAAAAGTGATTCAGTAAAAAAGGGGATGCAGACAGCACCTCAGCGTTCTTTGTTTAACGCGTTGGGTATGACAAAAGAGGAGCTTGAAAAACCACTTGTTGGTATTGTCAGTTCTTACAATGAGATCGTCCCTGGTCATATGAATATTGATAAGATTGTAGAGGCAGTAAAACTCGGCGTGGCAATGGCTGGTGGAACACCGGTCGTATTCCCTGCGATCGCTGTATGCGATGGAATTGCCATGGGACATGTCGGAATGAAATATTCGCTTGTCACCCGTGATCTGATTGCAGATTCTACCGAATGTATGGCACTTGCCCATGCGTTTGATGCTCTTGTTATGGTGCCAAACTGTGACAAAAACGTACCGGGACTTCTGATGGCAGCGGCCAGAGTCAATGTACCGACCGTATTTGTCAGCGGCGGTCCGATGCTTGCCGGTCATGTACAGGGAAAGAAAACCAGTCTTTCCAGCATGTTTGAGGCAGTCGGTGCACATGCAGCAGGCAAAATGACAGAAGAAGAAGTAGACGATTTTGTAAGCCATGCTTGCCCTACGTGTGGTTCCTGTTCCGGTATGTATACCGCAAACAGTATGAACTGTCTGACTGAGGCAATCGGTATGGGACTTCAGGGAAATGGTACAATTCCTGCCGTTTATTCCGAGCGTATCAAACTTGCGAAACATGCAGGTATGAAAGTTATGGAGCTTTATAATAAAAACATCCGTCCAAGAGACATTATGACAGAGAAGGCATTTTTGAATGCGCTTACGGTCGATATGGCACTTGGATGTTCAACAAACAGTATGCTTCACCTGCCGGCAATCGCACATGAAGCCGGTGTGAATCTGAATCTGGATCTGGCAAACGAGATCAGTGCAAAGACACCGAACCTCTGCCACCTCGCACCAGCCGGACACACTTATATTGAAGAACTCAACGAAGCAGGCGGTGTCTATGCCGTTATGAACGAATTGAATAAAAAAGGACTGCTGTACACCGATCTGATGACAGCAACCGGAAAGACCGTAGCAGAAAATATCGAGGGCGTTGTCAACCGCAATCCGGAAGTTATCCGCCCAATTGACAATCCATACAGCCAGACAGGTGGAATTGCCATCCTGAAAGGAAATCTGGCACCGGATTCCGCTGTTGTTAAACGTTCTGCTGTTGTAGAAGAAATGATGGTTCACGAAGGACCGGCCCGTGTATTTGACTGCGAAGAAGATGCGATCGCAGCGATCAAAGGTGGAAAGATCGTTGCCGGCGATGTCGTTGTCATCCGTTATGAGGGACCAAAGGGCGGTCCTGGTATGAGAGAGATGCTCAATCCTACATCAGCGATCGCAGGTATGGGACTCGGCTCTTCGGTGGCATTGATCACCGATGGACGTTTTTCCGGAGCAAGCCGTGGCGCTTCCATCGGCCATGTATCACCGGAGGCAGCTGTCGGAGGTCCGATCGCACTCGTAGAAGAAGGCGATATCATTAAGATCAATATTCCGGAAAATACATTACAGCTTGATGTCAGTGAGGAAGTTCTTGCTGAGAGAAAGAAAAACTGGAAACCGAGAGCACCAAAGGTAACAACCGGATATCTTGCACGTTACGCCAATATGGTAACATCCGGAAATACCGGTGCGATTTTGAAACAGGAATTCTAAAGAACCCGCAGCGTAGGTGAGGGTGAAACACGAAAATATTAACGAGAAAGAGGTGCATTTTCATGCAATTAAATGGCTCCCAAATTTTAATTGAATGTTTATTAGAACAAGGGGTAGACACAATTTTTGGATATCCCGGCGGAGCGATTTTGAATGTATACGATGAATTGTATCGTTATCAGGATAAAATCAGACATGTATTAACATCCCATGAGCAGGGCGCGTCTCATGCCGCTGACGGTTATGCGCGTTCTACCGGAAAAGTCGGAGTCTGTATGGCAACAAGCGGCCCGGGGGCAACCAATTTGGTAACCGGAATTGCAACGGCTTATATGGATTCTGTTCCAATGGTAGCTATCACATGTAATGTCGGACTTCCATTACTTGGAAAAGACAGTTTTCAGGAAGTGGATATTGCCGGTATCACGATGCCGATCACAAAGCACAGTTTCATTGTAAAAGATATCAATGATCTGGCTAAAGTGGTACGCCGTGCCTTTGCCATCGCACAGACAGGCAGACCGGGACCGGTACTTGTCGATATTACGAAAGATGTAACCGCTGCTGTGACAGAGTTCACCCCACAGACACCGGATCTGATCCAGAGACAGACCGATACGATCTGTGAAAATGATATCGAAGATGTACTTCAGGCAATCCGTAAGGCTGAAAAACCGATGATCTTTGTCGGTGGTGGATGTATTTTGTCGGGAGCCAGTGCAGAGTTGAAAGAATTTGTCAAAAAAGTAGATGCACCGGTAACCGATACTTTGATGGGAAAAGGTGCCTTTGACGGAACCGATGAATATTATACCGGTATGTTGGGAATGCATGGAACGAAGACGGCAAACTTAAGTGTGACAGAATGTGACCTGTTACTTGCGCTTGGTGTCCGTTTCTCGGATCGTGTTACAGGAAATGCAAAGAAATTTGCTACCAATGCAAAGATTGTTCATATTGACATCGATGCGGCAGAGATCAACAAAAATATTCCGGTAGATTATTCTATTGTAGGCGATTTAAAAGCCGTACTTGAAATTCTCAATAAAAAACTGGAAAACCAGTATCATAAAGCATGGATTGATAAAGTGCTTGCGAGAAAAGCCGCACTTCCGATGACGTATCGTGACGATGTGCTCACCGGTCCGTATGTGATCGAACGCATCAATGCAGCGACACAGGGAGATGCGATCATTACTACAGATGTAGGACAGCATCAGATGTGGGCAGCACAGTATTATCAGTATAAAAATCCACGTTCATTCCTCAGTTCCGGTGGTATGGGAACGATGGGATACGGACTGGGTGCCTGTATCGGAGCAAAGGTTGGAAATCCGGATAAGACGGTATTTAATATCGCCGGAGACGGATGCTTCCGTATGAATATGAACGAGTTAGCAACCGCTTCCCGTTATGATATTCCGATCATTCAGGTTGTATTTGACAATCATGCCCTCGGCATGGTTCGCCAGTGGCAGACATTGTTCTATGGCAAACGTTATTCAAGTACGATCCTTCAGGATAAAGTAGATTATGTAAAAGTGTCCGAAGCCCTTGGCGCAAAGGCATTTTTGGTAACCAAACGCGAAGAAGTTGACGACGTACTGAAACAGGCAATGCAGGAAAAAGGTCCGGTAGTGATCTGCTGCGTTCTGGATCAGGATGACAAAGTGTGGCCGATGGTGGCACCTGGAGAGGCGATTGAAAAAGCCTTTACAGAAGAAGATTTAAAGAAGTCAGAATCATAATGCATGATTTTAGATAAATATTTTAAGGAGGTTTTAGCCGTGGCTAGAGTTTACAATTTTTCAGCTGGACCAGCTGTATTACCAGAGGAAGTTTTACAAGAAGCAGCAGATGAAATGCTTGATTACAGAGGAACAGGGATGTCTGTAATGGAGATGAGCCATCGTTCCAAAGCATACGATGAGATCATTAAGACAGCAGAAGCAGACCTTAGGGATTTGATGAATATTCCGGACAATTACAAAGTATTGTTCCTTCAGGGCGGTGCTTCCCAGCAGTTTGCCATGATTCCTATGAACTTGATGAAAAATGGCGTTGCAGATTATATTGTAACCGGACAGTGGGCAAAAAAAGCTTATACAGAGGCTTGCAAATATGGAAAAGCAAATAAGATCGCTTCTTCCGAAGATAAGACATTTTCTTACATACCGGACTGCTCGGATCTTCCGATCGATGAGGATGCAGACTATGTATATATCTGTGAAAATAATACAATTTACGGAACCAAATACAAAACACTGCCAAATACAAAGGGAAAGACACTGGTAGCAGACGTTTCTTCCTGCTTTTTGTCAGAGCCTGTTGATGTGACCAAATACGGTGTCATCTATGGTGGTGTTCAGAAAAATATCGGACCTGCCGGCGTTGTCATCGTGATCATCCGTGAAGACCTGATTCCTGAGAGCGTAGATGAAAAAGTACCTACAATGCTTCAGTACAAGATTCACGCAGACGCACAGAGCCTTTATAATACACCTCCTGCTTATGGTATTTATATCTGCGGTAAAGTATTCAAATGGCTCAAGAAAATGGGCGGTCTTGAAGTGATGAAACAGCGCAATGAAGAAAAAGCAAAAATCCTTTACGATTTCCTGGATTCCAGCAAATTGTTCAAAGGAACCGTTCGCAAAGAAGATCGTTCTTTGATGAACGTACCATTTGTCACAGGAAGTGATGAGCTGGATGCTAAATTTGTCAAAGAGGCAAAAGAGGCAGGACTTGAAAACTTAAAGGGACATCGTACTGTCGGCGGAATGCGTGCAAGTATCTACAACGCTATGCCAAAAGCAGGTGTAGAAAAATTGGTTGAATTCATGAAGAAATTTGAAGAGGAGAATCTGTAATGAGTGTAAAAGTAAATTGCTTAAATCCAATTGCAAAATGCGGTCTGGATTTATTGGATGACAATTATGAGATGGTAGACGATGCCGCACAGGCAGAGGCAATTTTGGTTCGAAGTGCTTCCATGCATGAGATGGAATTGTCCGATGATCTGGTGGCGGTAGCGAGAGCCGGAGCCGGTGTAAATAACATTCCTTTGGACAAATGTGCAGAAAAAGGAATCGTTGTATTTAATACACCGGGAGCCAATGCAAACGGTGTAAAAGAACTTGTGGTCGCAGCAATGCTTCTTGCTTCCCGTGATATCGTAGGCGGTATTGAGTGGACTAAGGAAAACAAAGACGACGAGGGGATTGCCAAAGCAGCAGAAAAGGCAAAAAAAGCATTTGCAGGAACCGAGATCGCCGGTAAAAAACTTGGAATCATCGGTTTGGGAGCCATTGGTGTACTGGTTGCCAATGCAGCAAACCGTCTTGGCATGGAAGTGTATGGATGCGATCCATATCTTTCTGTAGACAATGCATTGAATATGTCCCGCGATATCACAATCGTAAAGACATATGAAGAGATTTATGATGTCTGCGATTTTATCACAGTACATGTACCTCTTTTGGATTCTACGAAGGGAATGTTTGACAAAGCCGCTTTTGATAAAATGAAAGATGGCGTTGTATTCTTGAACTTCTCCCGTGATACTCTGGTAAATGAGCCGGATATGAAAGCAGCACTTGAAAGCGGAAAAGTGAAGAAATACGTAGTGGATTTTCCAAATCCGACTACGGTAAATCTTCCAAATACTATCGTAACTCCTCATTTGGGAGCTTCCACACAGGAATCCGAAGATAACTGTGCAAAGATGGCAGTAAAAGAGATTCGCGACTTTATCGAAAACGGTAATATTAAGAATTCGGTAAACTATCCTGCATGTGATGCCGGTGTATGTGCGACAGAAGGACGTATTGCCGTTGCACATAAAAACGTGCATTCCATGTTGTCACAGTTTACGACCTTATTTGCAAACGATGGCATCAACATCGAAAACATGGTAAATAAGAGCCGTGGGGATTATGCATATACGATTTTTGATATCTGCAACCCATCCACAGAGAAACTGGTAAAGGAATTGCAGGCAATTGACGGTGTAATCAAGGTACGTATTGTAAAATAAGCAGACGTGCCGGAAAAAGAGAAAGGAAGGGTACTCCTTATGAAATTGAAAAAATTGATCGCAGCAGCACTTACAGCAGTGATGACAATGTCTCTGACTGCTTGCGGCGGAGCAGGAAACTCAACAGATACAGCATCCGGCGGTGCGGTAGACAGTGGAAAAACTTACAAAATTGGTATCTGCCAGCTGGTTCAGCATGAAGCATTGGATGCAGCAACCAAAGGATTCAAAGATGCGCTGACAGAAAAACTGGGCGACAAAGTAACCTTTGACGAGCAGAATGCACAGGGAGATTCCCCAACATGTGCAACCATCGTAAACTCCTTTGTTTCGGAAAACGTAGATTTGATCCTTGCCAATGCAACAGCGCCTCTTCAGGCGGCAGCGACAGGCACAACAGATATTCCGATCCTCGGAACTTCCGTAACCGATTATGGTACGGCTTTGAATATCAAAGACTGGAAAGGGACGACAGGTGTTAATGTATCCGGTACTTCGGATCTTGCCCCGCTCGATCAGCAGGCAGCGATGATCAAAGAATTGTTCCCGGATAAGAAAATAGTAGGACTTCTTTACTGTTCCGCAGAAGCGAACTCTCTGTATCAGGTAGAGACGATCAAAGGATATCTGGAAAAAGATGGATATACTTGTACCAACTATTCTTTTGTAGATTCCAATGATATTGCATCTGTGGTCAGCAATGCAGCGAAAAACAGTGACGTGATTTATGTACCTACCGATAATACCGCGGCTTCCAATACCGAAGTGATCCGTAATACCTGTGTTCCTGCCAAAGTTCCGGTTGTTGCCGGAGAGCAGGGAATCTGTAACGGATGTGGTGTGGCAACTCTTTCCATCAGTTATTATGACCTTGGTTATACAACCGGTGAGATGGCTTATGATGTTTTGGTAAATGGAAAAGACGTTTCTACAATGGAAGTAAAATTTGCACCAAAAGTAACCAAACAGTACAACGAAAGTATTTGTAAGGAATTGGGAATTGACATTCCGGAAGGATACGAAAAAATCGAAGCTTCCAAATAAGCTGACGAAAACGGAGGTAAGGTTTTTTGGATATTTCAGTATTATTAAGTGCCATGCCCGGAGCAGTCGCTCAGGGACTGATCTGGGGAATTATGGCAATCGGAGTGTATATTACATACAAAATCCTGGACGTTGCGGACTTGACTGTAGACGGTTCGATGTGTACAGGTGGCGCAGTCAGTATCATGATGATGCTGAACGGCTATAATGTGTGGGTAAGTTTACTGGCAGCATTTATTGCCGGTATGTTAGCAGGTCTGGTGACCGGAATTTTTCATACGTTTATGGGAATTCCGGCTATCCTCGCCGGTATTTTGACACAGCTGGCACTGTACTCGATCAACTTAAAGATCATGGGACGTGCCAATCAGGCGATCAGTGTAATGAATTACGATCTGCTTGTGTCACTTCGAAATGTAAAAAATGTACCATTTTATCAGAATTCCATCTTTGTGGTTGCCATTTTCTGTATTGTGATCATCGGAATCCTGTACTGGTTCTTCGGAACGGAACTTGGATGCTCTCTTCGTGCGACCGGGTGTAATCCGAATATGAGCCGTGCGCAGGGAATCAATACGAATTTTAATATCGTACTTGGTCTGATGATCTCCAACGGACTGGTTGCTCTTGCGAGTGCCCTTTGTTCCCAGTATCAGGGATTTGCGGACATCAATATGGGACGTGGTGCGATCGTAATCGGTCTTGCCGCTGTTATCATCGGTAAAGTGGTATTTGAGAAAGTGTTCCACAATTTTGCATTGAAACTGCTCAGCGTCGTACTGGGGGCAGTGATCTATTATGCAGTATTACAGGTAGTTATCTGGTTTGGTCTGGATACCGACCTTCTCAAACTTCTTTCTGCTCTCTTTGTGCCTTTGTTCCTTCCACTGCCATACTGGAAAAAGAAGTATATTGTAAAACCGGTAAAGAGAGGAGGGGCGCAGAATGTTGGAAGTAAATAATATTTACAAGACATTTAATCCGGGAACCGTCAATGAAAAGCTCGCCCTTGACGGACTCTCCTTAAAACTCAAAGAAGGTGACTTTGTCACCGTGATCGGTGGAAATGGTGCCGGAAAGTCGACACTTTTAAATGCTCTTGCCGGCGTATGGTTTGTCGATGAAGGACAGATCATCATCGATGGCAAAGATGTCACTAAAGTGCCGGAACATAAGCGTGCTGCCTATCTTGGACGTGTCTTTCAGGATCCAATGATGGGAACGGCCTCGACGATGGGAATCGATGAAAATATGGCACTTGCGATGCGCCGCGGAAAAAGCAGAGGACTGCGTATCGGTATTACGCAGAAAGAGCGCAGTCAGTTCCGTGAGATGTTGAAGGTTCTGGATCTTGGACTGGAAGATCGTCTGACTTCCAAAGTCGGACTGCTTTCCGGTGGACAGAGACAGGCAGTCACACTTTTGATGGCAGCGCTGAAAAAGCCCCGCCTTCTCTTGCTGGATGAGCATACCGCGGCATTGGATCCAAAGACTGCGGCAAAAGTACTGCAGGCGACCAATAATATCGTAAACAAAGACCATTTGACAACATTGATGATCACACATAATATGCGTGATGCAATCGCAAACGGAAATCGTTTGATCATGTTAAATAATGGAAAAGTAATTTTGGATATCGAAGGGGAAGAAAAGAAAAAACTGACCGTAGACGATCTTCTTCATCAGTTTGCACAGGTGAGTGGAGAAGACTTTGCCAACGATCGTACATTGCTTTCTTAATTCCTTTTAACGAACGATTCAGGGATGTTGCTATGCGAACCCTGAATCGTTATCTTTTGAGAACGAGGTTGTTATGAATTATAGAGAGACGAGACAGTATATTCAGGCGGTACAGACCGGTGCCACCATACAACCCGGCTTGGAGACCATTTCCCTCCTGCTTTCAAAGATTGGGAATCCGCAGGACAGGTGTTCTTTTATCCATCTCGCAGGAACGAATGGAAAGGGATCCACCGGAACATTTATAACAAACGTATTGGCGCAGAGCGGACGAAAAATAGGACGTTATTTTTCCCCCGCTCTTTTTTCAAAGAACGAAACCATACAGTGGAACCAAGGTGAGGAAACGCACTATATTACGGAAACGGAATACGAAACCTGGTATGTGCGGATCGGAGATGCCATCCGCAGGATGAAAGAACAGGGACAGCCGGTTTCGACGGATTTTGAGATCGAGACGGCCCTTGCCTTTTTGGCATTTTCCGAGTGGAACTGTGACCTTGTCATACTGGAAACCGGTATGGGAGGGGCGTTAGATGCGACTAATGTGGTAAAAAATGTAAAAATGAATGTCATCACGACCATTGCGATGGATCACCAAAAATTTTTGGGAGATACGATCGAAGAGATTGCGGTGCAGAAAGCAGGGATCATTACGAATGCAGCGCCTGTTGTGACTGTGCAGGAATCGCCGGAAGCACTTCGGGTTATTCAAAAACGCTGTGAGGAGAAAAATGCGCCTTTTTTTGTTCTGGATTGGAAAGAGATCCGTGTTCTTTCCAGTGAGCCGGGGCTGACAAAATTCTGTTATCAGGGCGAAACGTATACCATCCGGATGTGTGGACAGTATCAGGTGGAAAATGCGTGTTTGGCGCTTCTTGCCCTGAAGGTGTTGGGACCACTGCCGCTGGAAATCGTTCAGAAAGGAATGGCAGAAGCAAGGTGGCCCGGACGGTTTGATTATATGAAAAAAGAACCGGTATGGATCGCGGATGGGGCACATAATCCACAGGGTTTAGAAAGTCTGCTGGATTCCCTCTGGCAGTTATATCCGGACAAAAACTGGATCGGGATCATGGGGGTGTTTGCGGATAAGGATCACCGAAAGATGTGCAGAAAACTGGCAGAAAACAGCCGGTTTCAGAAGATATTTACGATCCGGGCACCCGGGCCGAGAGGGCTTGCCGCAGAAGATCTGGCAGAGGAACTTGCCTCTTTTGGAATGGAGAGCCTTGCCTGCACTTCCCTTGCGGAAGCCGTGGAAGAGATAAAAGAATACCAAAAATTGGAAAAAAATAAAACGATTGCCGTTTGTTTCGGTTCCCTTTCTTTTATGAAAAAACTTTATGACATCATGGGAGAATGATATTTTACATAGATTTTACATAAGGTATATTTGCATTTTACAATGGTATACTATCATGAAGAAGTGTGAAAAATATGTAAATACGTGATTTGAAAGGAGAACCCCATGGACATTTTTGGAGTATTATCCATGCTTGGCGGTCTTGCCTTGTTTTTGTATGGAATGAATACGATGGGCGAGGGACTGACAAAAGTTTCAGGAGGAAAATTAGAACGGATTTTGGAAAAACTGACATCCAGTCCGATCCGTGCCGTGTGCCTTGGTGCACTTGTGACGGCTGTGATCCAGTCTTCATCGGCAACGACGGTTATGGTGGTTGGATTTGTCAATTCCGGCATTATGAAACTGTCACAGGCAATCGGAATTATCATGGGTGCCAATATCGGTACGACGATCACATCGTGGATCTTAAGTTTGTCCGGTATTGAGAGTGACAGTTTTTGGATGCAGTTTTTAAAACCATCGAATTTCTCGCCGGTTCTTGCGGTCATTGGTATCATTTTTATCATGTTTATCAATAACCAGAAAAAGAAAGATATCGGTATGATCTTAGTCGGGTTCGCCATCTTGATGTTTGGAATGGAAACGATGAGCAGTGCGGTTGCACCTCTTGCGGATGTGCCGGAATTTACGGGCATTCTTACGATGTTCAGCAACCCGGTTCTGGGAATGCTTGCGGGACTTGTACTGACTGCCATAATTCAGAGTTCTTCGGCGTCCGTTGGTATTCTGCAGGCGTTATGTGCAACCGGCGCGATCACATATGGTACGGCGTTTCCGATCATTATGGGGCAGAACATCGGAACCTGTGTGACAGCACTTTTGTCAAGTGTAGGAGCAAACCGGAGTGCGCGGCGTGCGGCACTGGTGCATTTGTATTTTAATGTGATCGGAACCGTTGTGTTTATGGTTGTCTTTTACAGCATTCATGCCATTGTGCCGTTTGGCTTTGTTGAAAATACAGCCGGCCCGATGGGGATTGCCGTGATCCACAGTGTGTTTAATGTGGTGGCAACTCTGTTACTGCTTCCATTTTCACGTGTCCTTGAAAAACTGGCATATCTCAGTATTCCGGAGACGGAAGAAGAAAAACAGCAGAAAGAGATGGGAACACTTCTTGATGAACGTTTTCTGGAGCAGCCGGCATTTGCGATGGAACGCTGTAAAAAAGTGGCAATGATAATGGCAGAAACTGCCAAACAGGGATTCTTTGATGCGATGAGCCTTCTCGATGAATACGATGAAAAGACGGCAAGAAAAGTGTATCAGAAGGAAGAAGAAGTCGATCATTACGAAGATGAACTGGGAAGTTATCTGGTGAAACTGAGTTCCAAAAACTTGTCGGAACAGGATGCCGAAACGTTGTCCATGATCCTGCATTCCATCAGTGACTTTGAGCGAATTTCCGATCATGCGATGAACATTGAAGAATCGGCCAGAAAGATAAAAGAAAAAGAAATTACATTTTCTGACAAAGCCAGAGAGGAACTTGAAGTATTTGAAAAGATCATTCAGGATATATTAAATCTATCGGTAACGGTGTTCCTGGAGGAAGATTCCAAGCAGGCGAGAGAAATCGAACCGATGGAAGAAGTCGTAGACCGTTTGACAAAAAAAGTAAAAAAACGTCATGTCAAACGTCTGGAAAAAGGAAAATGTACGATGGATGCCGGGCTGGTGTTAAATGATCTGGTAACTAACTTTGAACGTGTGGCAGATCATTGTTCCAACATCGGAGTCTGTGTGATCCAGATTGCAGAAGAAGCCTTTGATACCCACGAATATCTGGATACATTGGACAAGGGAAAAGATTCCTGGTTCAATGAAAGATATGAGGTGTATAAACAACAATATATGCTGCCGTAACTGGCAGAAAAAAGCAGGAAATGCGAACGGCAATGCTGCATAAAAGAATCCGTAGGAGGAAATACTAACCCCTGTCAACTACTTACAGGAAAGGGGGAAGGTTCGTGAAATGGATTCGTCTTGTCATTGCAGCTGGTATTTTCCTGCTTTTTCTTTTGCCTGGAATAGAACTTTCCACCGGTGACTGCGAGGAAAAAATTGTAAGATATGTGGCACTGGGAGACAGCATTGCCGGGGGATATGGGTTGAAGGATGTGCAAAACGACAGTTATGTAGCACTGGTGCAGAAAAAACTGGAGTCTGTCTGTGAAGGGGTATATGCTTGGAATTTTGGAGAAAACGGGCTAAAAAGCAAAGAACTGTTGGAACGATTGACAGATTCTTCCAATTCACACTATGAAGAATACAATGATGCGTTAAAAGAGGCAGATCTTGTTACGGTATCGATCGGTTCCAATGATCTGATGCAGTATTTATCCCAGAGCCCGGATGTTGAAAAATTAAAAAAGGAAGGCGATGCACTGTTTTCGAAAGCATGTGAAGAGTTTCAGGTAACATTGCCGCATTTGGTAGAGGAGATTGAAAAAAGGGCACCGAAAGCGGAAATCGTTATGAATAACATTTACAATCCCTGTGATGATGTGTCATTTACGATGGAAGAGGTCTTCGGGATCAATATCAAAGGTATTGCCAGGCAGTACATTGGCAGATTGAACAACAGCTATGAGGAAATCAAGACCTTGCAAGTTTTCGCAAATTCGGGTAAAATAAAAGGAACGCCAAGGATTCAGATCGCAGATGTGAATGCTGCTTTTGCCGGCAGCCGGCAGGTGTGTGTCAACCGCATGATCTCACTGCGAGGCATTGATCCGCATCCGAATAAGACCGGGCATGCGAGGATTGCAGAGGAAGTAATTGGAGATCTGGAAAAGGATGGATTTTTTGAAAGGATTAAGTAAAATGGAGATAAAAGGTGCAATATTTGATCTGGATGGAACTCTTTTGGATTCCATGTGGGTCTGGAATCAGGTGGACATCGATTTTCTCGGGAAACGTGGATTTGATGTTCCGCCGGATTATCCCAAAGCAATTGCCGCAATGGGATTTCATGAGACGGCAGAATATACGATAAAGCGGTTTGGATTAAAGGAAAAGGTGGAGGATGTGATTGCAGAATGGGATCGCATGGCAGCACAGATGTACCACGAGAGGGTTAAGATCAAGCCGGGGGTTACAGAGGTGCTCCGGCAAATGAAACAGCAGGGGATCCATCTTGGAATCGCTACGGCTTCGTACCGCACATTATTTGAACCCTGTCTTCGTCGAAATGGTGTGTTTGAATATTTTGAGGCGGTTACGGAAACTTCTGAAGTAGCGCGTGGCAAGGGATTTCCGGATATCTACATAAAAGCAGCAGAAAAAATGAATTGCCGGCCGGAGCAGTGTCTTGTGTTTGAAGACATAACAAAAGGCATAGAAGCCGCTGGAAATGGTGGTTTTCAGACCGTTGCGGTATACGATCCGGCAGCGCAGGCAGAGTGGGAAGAAAATAAAGCAAAAGCGGATTTTTCTATCGAGAACTTTAAGGAACTGCTCAAACCTTTAAGTTTTCTCAACCGGCAGTAGTTCAATCTTGACGGAATGCAGAATTTCGTGTAAAATTAGA
>FR894022.1:46576-75745 GCA_000434115.1 Roseburia sp. CAG:309
GCAAAGATAAAGGAACGGGGACTGGCATGAAAAGTAAAAATGATGTAGATGTATTGATCAATGGTCGAAAATATACACTCTGTGGATTTGAGAGCGCAGATTATATCCAGAAAGTGGCTACGTATATTAACAGCAAACTTTCGGAATTCCAGAAAAAAGAATACTATGCCAATATGGATGTTGAGTTAAAAAATATTTTATTGGCGATTAATATTGCGGACGACTATTTTAAGGTGGACCGCGATGTCAAGTCTGTGATGAAAGACAACGAACGCAAGGACAAGATGGTTCTTGAGATGAAACATAAAATTCTGGAGCAGGAGACGGCAGAAGCAGAATTGAAAGAGCAGATAGAGGAACTGCGTAAGACATTGGAGGCATCCGAGAAAAAAGTGGTGGAACTCAATGTCATCAATCAGGAAAATGCTGCAAAAGCCAGTGAAGCGGAGAAGAAGGTATCGGAAAGTGAAGCGGATCGTACTTCGACAAAGACAAAGTTAGAGGCGGCGAACGAAGAAATCGAGCAGTTAAAAAAAGAGCTGGAAGAAGCCGGTAAAAAGCAAAAATCGTTGCAGGATAAATATGACAAGCAGGAAGAAAAACTTGCGGATCTGCGCGAAAAGAGTAAAAAAGATCTGGCAGATGCAAAAGCAAAGTATACGCAGGATGGCAAAAAATTAAAAGAAAAATTTGAGACTGCAAAAGCCGATCTTGTGAAAAAATATGAAGCCGCGAAAGCCGATATTAATAAAAAGGTGGAAGAGGGAACGACAGAATGGAAAGAAAAATATGAACAGGGCGAGAGTGAACGCGGTGAGTTAAAAGCCAAATTAGAAGCGGCAGAACGTCGTATTACGGATTTGGAATCAAGAAACCGCAGAGGGAAAAGATAAGAACAGAGAAATGGACGGGAAACAGCGGAAACACTTGTTTCTCGTCTGTCTTTCTATGGATGTTTCAGAATGGAGAGAACGATGAGTGTAGAAATATTGGCACCGGGCGGCTCGGTGGATGGCATTTATGCTGCCATGCTGCATGGGGCAGATGCGATTTATACGGGGACGAGGCGGTTTTCTGCGAGAGCATTTGCGGATAACCCGTCGGTGGAAGAATTGTGTGATATCCTTGATTTTGCACATGCACGCGATAAAAAAATATATGTAACGGTCAATACCCTTTTAACCGATTCGGAATTAGAAGAGGATCTGTATGATCTGCTTCTTCCCCTTTATGACAATGGTTTGGATGCTGTCATCGTACAGGATATCGGGGTAATGCAGTTTATTCACGAGGCATTTCCGGATCTGGATATCCATGCGAGCACTCAGATGACGATTGTTACGGCAGACGGAGCAAATCAGTGGAAACCGTATGGAGTGACCCGTGTCGTGCCGGCGAGAGAATTGAGTATTGATGAGATCGCTCAGATGCGAAAACATACCGATCTGGAGATGGAAGTGTTTGTTCACGGTGCGTTATGTTACTGTTATTCCGGACAGTGCATGATGAGTCAGTCAATTGGTGGAAGAAGCGGAAACCGTGGCATGTGTGCTCAGCCTTGCCGCCTTCCTTATCGGTTGTCATCCGGAAAAACCGGATACTATCTGAGCCCGAAGGACATGTGTACGCTCGGACAGGTGGGAGAATTGATGGATGCCGGCGTGGACTCGTTTAAGATCGAAGGCCGCATGAAAAAGTTAGAATATGCCGCCATGACAGCAAGATTATACCGTATGTATGCGGATGCGCATGAGGCGGGAATCCGGCCAAATGATAAAGAATTGGAAAAAGATGTAAAAAATCTGATGGATCTGTATAATCGGGGCGGATTCTGCAAAGGCTATTTATTTGAAAAGGACAAAAAAGATATTATCTATAAAGAAAAAAACGGACATTATGGCGTGGAAGTGGGAATCGTTCTCCGTGTCAAAAAAGGAGAGGCGGTGTACCGGCTGACAGAGGAGATCTCTTATCAGGATGTCCTTGAATTCCGTGATGAAAATGGCGAAAAAGTGTACGAATATACGGTAAAAAATGGCTGCCTGCCACCGGCTGAGATAACTGCGAGATATCAAAAAGGCTGCGTGATACAACCGGGGCAGAAGGTATTCCGCACAAAAAATGCAGCCCTTTTACAGGAAATTGATGCAGCAGTAGAACATGAAAAGAAGGAAGATAAACTGCCGCTGCGGGGACATTTTCAGGCAGAAATTGGAAAAGAAATAACACTGCGGCTCTGCTATGGAACGATTTCCTGTGAAGTAACAGGAATTTGTGTGGAACCGGCAAAAGGAAAAGCGGTTTCTCCGGAAGATGTGCGCAAACGCCTTCAAAAGACCGGAGAAAGTGAATTTACATTTTCTATGCTGGATGTCTCGGTGGAAGACGGAGCATTTCTGCCGCTCGGACAGATTGCGGCACTGCGCCGCGAAGGATTTGCTCAGATCGGACAAAAAATCAAAGATGAGCAGTTAAAAAAACGCCGGCGGGTTCCGGCAAAACGGCCACACAGGCCGGAGTCAGAGAAAAAAACAAAAAAAGAACATTTGTTTGTAAATGTGACAGATTTTCGACAAATTTATGAGGTAAAATCAGTCATAAAAGAAGGAAACGCAAAGATTATACCGGTATTTCCGCTGGAATGGTTTTCTGGAAAATGCTGGAAAGATCTGGTATCCGGGATGGAAGGACTTCCCTTTATGATCTCGCTTCCGGTGATCTTAGATCTGCCGGCAAGGAAACACTTTTTACAGACCTGGAAACACTATGGTCAGGAACTGCAAAACGGAAATCTGGCGGGAATTCTAATCCAGTCATTGGAACATCTGCCGATGTTAAAACAACTGGAGATTGATCACCTTCCGCGGATCGCCGGTCCGCGTCTGTATCAGTGGAATGAGCGGACGAGACAGGTGTATGAGACATTCGGGATGAAAGAACATGCCGGTCTGGCTGCCGGAAGACTGGCTGTGATGGTGACGAAAGGATGTGTAAACCAGCAGACCGGAAATTGTCTCCGAACCGGAGGAAAGCCGGTACCGTTGGAAATTACGACACCGAAAAAAGATGGTTTCATTTCTGTACCAGTCTGTGAATACTGCTATAATTTCTGCTATGAGAAAGAAGGCGGGGTACAGGAATTACAATGTGAGGATGATCTGCCGTTTGCTGAACTTGCACTGGTAGATCCTCATGAGATTAGAAAGGTTTTGAAGCAATGGAACTTTTTATCGTAGAGATGGCGCGTTATGTGATCATTTTGCTGTTTGCGCTTTATACGTTTTACTCTTTCCGGGCATTTGCCGGACATAATAAACAAAAGCAAAACCGTGTCTTTGCTGCACAGAGAACTCTTACGCTGCTTTTGCATGCGGCGATGAGTGCGATTTTGATCATGGAAAATAAGGATATCATTTATGTCGGATTGTGGGCGGCGGAATTTGCATTTTATCTTGTTTTCATTAAAGTGTATCAGGCTTGTTATAAGGGATTGTCAAAACTGGTACTGAATAATATGATGATGTGCATGATGGTTGGTTTTGTCATTTTAGGAAGACTGGCATCCGATTATGCGGTTCACCAGATTATTCTGGCAGCTGCGGCGATGGTGCTTTGTATCTTTGTCCCGCTGATCATAGAGAAATTTCGGATTTTAGAGAAAATGGGATGGTATTATGCGATATTAGGTATCTTATTTCTGATGCTTGTTTTTGTAATCGGAGTGGAAAAATACGGATCAAGAAACTGGATCAGTGTCGGCGGTATCGCAATTCAGCCATCCGAATTTGTAAAGATATTATATGTGTTTTTTATGGCATCCCTGTTGTCTCAGACGACAAAATTTAAGCATATTGTCATTATTTCGGCAGTTGCGGCGTTACATGTCGTGATTCTGGTGGCAGAAAAGGATCTGGGAGCTGCGTTGATCTATTTTGTGACGTATATTTTTGTTTTATATGTAGCAACGACAAAAGTACAGTATCTGGGAGCCGGACTTGCCGGTGGTACACTGGCTTCGGTTGTGGCATATCATTTGTTTTCGCATGTGCGGACCCGTGTGCAGGCATGGCATGATCCCTGGGCAGAAATCCGCGGAGGAGGCTATCAGGTGGCGCAGTCTCTGTTTGCTATCGGAACCGGTGGTTTTATCGGCATGGGCTTAGGGAAAGGGCTGCCGGGAAGTGTTCCCGTTGTAGAAAGCGATTTTGTGTTTTCGGCGATTTCAGAGGAACTTGGCGGCGTGTTTGCCATCTGCCTCATTATGGTATATTTAAGCAGTTACATCATGTTTGTAAACATTGCCATGAAGATGAAAAAACAGTTTTATAAACTGACTGCATTTGGACTGAGTGTGGTATTTATCTTTCAGGTGTTTTTATGTGTCGGTGGTGTCACAAAATTTATTCCATCCACCGGAGTAACACTTCCTCTGATTAGTTACGGAGGAAGTTCCATTGTAACGACGATCATTATATTCAGTGTCATACAGGGTATGTATGTGTTAAACGGAAAAGAGGAGGAGAGCCTTGAAGAAGAGACAGAAAAAGAACCTTCCAAACGAAAATCCAGAGGATAAGAAAAAACATAAAAGAATGAACCGGGAGATGGCGACGGTAACGTATCTTGTCATGGCACTTTTTGTCTTTATGGCAGGGTATGTGATCTGGTTTTTGTCAGGAGATACGGACCGGATCCTCAATAATAGTTATAATAAGCGGCAGGATCTGATGGCAGAGCGGGTGACGAAAGGGAGTATCCTTTCGGATACCGGAGCAGTTCTTGCCAAAACGCAGAAAACCGGAAGCGGTAATGAAGTAAGAGTCTATCCGTATGATGGGTTGTTTGCTCATGTGGTTGGACGCGCAACACATGGTAAGACCGGATTGGAGGCATCGGAAAGTTATACGATGCTTACCTCCGGCATCAATCAGATGACAGCGCTGATCAATGAATTGAGAGGAAAGAAAAATCCCGGAAATGATGTGGTGACGACGCTCAATCTGAAAATGTCACAGACTGCCAGTGAAGCGCTGGGCAGCCACCGTGGGGCAGTTGTGGTCATAGAACCGGATACGGGAAAGATTTTATGTATGGTGTCAAAACCAACGTATGATCCAAATCAGCTGGAAGCTAACTGGGAGAGACTGACACAGGCGTCTTCGGACAATTCTTCGCTGTATAACCGTGCGACACAGGGACTGTATCCACCGGGGTCAACGTTTAAATTGTATACCTTGCTGGAATATATACGTGAAAATAAGGAGTTTAACAAATTTTCGTATCGTTGTACCGGAAAGATCGGAACCGGAGACGGCAGTATTCGTTGTTATGGCAACGAAGTACATGGAAATGTGAATCTCAAACAGGCATTTGCCGAATCCTGTAATGCCGCATTTGCCCAGATTGGAAGTGGATTAAATACGAAATCCTGGACAAAACTCTGTGAACAGTTTTATTATAATACGACGCTGCCAATCAAAGAACTGGAGCAGAAGTCTTCTCAGTTTACTCTTGAAAAGGCAGCGACCGGAGATATTATGCAGGCGGCAATCGGACAGGGAACGGTTCTGACGACACCATTGCAAAATAGTTTTCTGGTATGTGCGGCTTTAAATGATGGAGTTTTGATGAAACCGTATCTCGTTGACCGTATTCAGACCCATGATGGTGATGTGGTTACACAGAATGAACCGGAGCAGGCAAAACAGCTGCTGTCTACCGAAGAAGCGGCTGTCTTGAGAAAATATATGAGGGAAACGGTAACGAGTGGAACGGCGACAGCACTTTCTACCAGTAATTATAAGGCTGGGGGGAAGACCGGATCGGCGCAGTATAAGGCGGGTTCCAGCGATTCCCATGCCTGGTTTGTCGGTTATGCAGTAAAAGGAGAGAAAAAACTGGTTGTCAGCATTGTCGTAGAAGGTGCAGGTACAGGAAGTGCTTATGCGGTGCCGATTGCCAGAAAGATTTTTGATCAATATTTCTAGTTTTTGGAAATGGAGGTAAGTGGGAATGAAAAAAGGGATCTGTAAGTTGATTTTATTCTGTGCATTGCTCGTTCTGACAGGACTGATCCCGGAACGGCAGACCAATGCAGCAGAAGAATATACGTATTATATTACCTTTAACCAGATATATCAATATGAAATTACGAAAGAGCAGTTTGAGAGTATTCGGGGAAATTGGAATTCTCTGACACCGGAAGGTGTTTTGGAGATTGCACGGCAGATTGTTCCGGAAGATCAGATTCCCTCTCATCTTACCAATATTGGCATTCGGGCAGTGCCAAAAAATAGTTCGGAAGGGGAACTTCCGGCGTATCCATCCGATAAAACAGAGAACCTTGTTCCGGACAATGGTTTTGTTGTTTCGCAGGGAGTCCTTTTGCGCTATGAGGGAAAAGAGGAAGTCGTAACGATTCCTGATACTGTTACGTCGATTTATCAGGGAGCGTTTATGCAGAATGCAGCGGTAAAAAAAGTGATCATTCCTTCCAGTGTAAAAAATATTTCCAATGCGGCTTTTTATCAGTGTCCAAATCTGCAATTTATTGTTTGTGCAGGAAAAGCAGCTTCAGTAGGAGAATATATGGTTTATCAATGTGAATCCATTGTGAATATGGTAGCACCGAAAAGTTCGAAAGAGTATGCCTATGCAAAAGGACACGACATTCCGGTAGTAACAAGCGAAAAGACAGTGCTGGAGGCAAAAACACTTCATCTTCTCAAAGGAGATAAACAGACAGTAAAATTGTATAATGCACTGGGAACCATTCGGTGGAAATCCTCCGCGCCTGCCGTGGTATCTGTTGATGCCAGAGGAAAACTGCTGGCAAAAAGGGCGGGAAAAGCAAAAATCACAGCGCAGTTTGGCGGAAAGAAATATACACTCACGGTACAGGTTCAGACAAAGTCAGAAGACAAAAGGGTCGATCAGGTTATAAAAACCGTGATCAAAAAAGGAATGTCTGCGAGAGAAAAAGTGAAAGCCGTACATAACTGGCTGATTCGGAATGTTAAGTATGATTATCACAATTATCTTCGCGGCACGGTTCCCCATGTGTCGCATACTTCAAAAGGGGCGCTGGTGCGGGGACTGGCAGTATGCGATGGGTACTCAAAGGCGTTTATGAAGATTATGAAAAAATTAAAGATTCCATGTAAGATGATCGCCGGTGTTTCAGAAGGCGGCGGACATGCATGGAATCTTGTAAAAGTAGGCGGAAAATGGCTTCACGTTGACGTGACGTTTGATGATCCCATCGTAAATGGTAAAAATACAAATACCAGACCACGATATACCTATTTTCTGAAGACGGATGCGCAGATGCGGAAAGACCACGCTTGGTGATCATTTGCAAAAATGAGCAAAGTCTTTGGGAGACATATTTTCACTTTTTAAGAAAGCCCGGTAAAAGGTAGAGTAATCACTAAAACCGGTCTCCAGATAAACCTTCGACGGAAGCGCGCCGGAGGTTATTTTTTGTTTTGCCATACTGATTCGCTTTAAGAGAATGTAATTGTGTATCGTAAGTGATGTCTGTTTTTTAAACAGCTTTGTCATCGTAAACTTATTGATATAAAAACGTGCAGCCAGATCTTCCAAAGAGAGAGGACTGGCATAATTGTCGTTGATATAAGAAAGGATCTTATCAATGACCGGATTGACATGAGTTACTTTTTTGGGCCCCATATCCATAAAAATATGTTTGTTGATCAATGTCACAAGTTTTGTAATGCCGGATCGGTTCATCATTTCTTTTTCAAAAATTTCCTGATTTTTATTTTTATAAATCGCAAACATCGCTTCATATATTTGTTCATAATCAGATTCGTCTGCAATATGAAAATGAAAACGCTTTTCTTCCATTGCCATTTGAAGCGGCTTTAGAAGAGAGTGTTCGTTAAATTGGAATGATTTCAGGCATGGCTCTGAAATATACATATAAATGCGGTCGTAAATCTGATCCAGATTTTCCGGTAAAAGCTGATGAATCGTAAAAGGCGGGATCACAATAATGTCTCCCCGTCGTACATTGTAAATTTTATCTTCAATGGCAAGTTTTACAGAACCGGTGCGGAAGATATAAATTTCATAAAAATTGTGCGTGTGAGCCGGTATATCCGGAAAATGATCGTTCGTTGTTTTAGTAGCCTCATAATAATAATCTCCGGCAAGAGGTCGTTCTGCTTCTCTTAATATATAGCGCATGGTTTCCTCCAATCTTTTTTATTCAGTGCATCCATCGGTTATAATGCGATTATAAAAAAAGCTTTGTAAAATGTCAATAGTTTGCAATACGACAAGTAAAAACAGACAATATCTGCAATATAGAAATGTAAATATGCAATCGAAATTTTACCAGAGACGTAGTACAATGGGAACATCAATACGAAAAGGAGATGAGTATTTTGTATCAGCAAAAATGTATGGGGAAACGAGGTCTGGCGGTAGCTTTGAGCCTGATTCTGCTTGGTGGCAGCATCGGTACGGCAGCACCCGGAGTTCAAGCCCGGAAAACAGAAAAAGTAACGGTGAAAAACCCGGAAATCACGTCACTTGCTTTGAAAAGGGGAGAGAAATTTCAGCTAAAAACAAAAGGAAATGCAATATTTCAAAGTACAAACAAAAAAGTGATAACAGTTACAAAAAAAGGAATGATCCGGGCAAAAAAAGCGGGAAAGGCTTCTATCAAAATTAGAAGCAAAAATGCCAAGAAATGCAATGTAAGATTGCAGGTAAGGGTATACGGGAAATTTACGAAAGCCAAAAAGGTATCTGTAAAACCAAAGCAACTTTTGTTGAAAGCCGGTGAAGAGCGAAAGATCACGGTTTCGCTGTCACCGAAAAAGGCAACCGTAAAAAAAGTGATCTGGAAATCAAGTGATAAAAAAATTGCAAATGTTGACAAAACAGGAAAGATCACGGCAAAGAAAGCAGGAAACGTGAAGGTGACGGCTTATGCTGCGGATGGAAGAGGTGCGAAAGCCGTTTGTAGTGTCACGGTGGCCGAAAAAGGAAAAGAAGAGGAAACGACTCGGGCAGTTCATTCGACAAATCCGGAACCACAGTCGACCGGAAGTGCAACACAGAACCCGCAGACACAGAACCCACAGACAAAGGGACCGCAGCCGCAGGAATCGGATCGTGTTGTGCTTGCGGATGAGACACAGTGCCTGTCGCTTTATGTGGATGGGAAAGCAAAAGACAGCGAGGGGATACAGCTTGTGGCAAAGTCCTTTGCAGAAGATGTGGCATTGGTCTCTGAATCCGGACAAAAACCGCAGATTATCACGGAAAATCCAAAGAGTGAGGGGACAATGCTGATCGCCGGCTCGGTAGGAAACAATGAGCTGATTGATTCGCTGGCGGCACAGGGAAAGATCGACATTTCGGATATTTCCGGCAAACGGGAGTGTTATCGGATCCAGGTGGTAGAACAGCCGACAAAGCAGATAGAACGGGCAATTGTAGTGGCAGGAAGTGATAAAAGAGGAACCATCTATGGAATCTATCATATTTCTGAATTGATCGGAGTGTCTCCATGGGTTTACTGGGGAGATGCCGTGCCGGAGAAAAAGAGTACGATCATGCTTTCGAGTGCAGACTTAACGGTCACATCGAAAGAACCATCGGTCAAATACCGTGGAATCTTTTTAAATGATGAAGCTCCTTCTTTGACGGGATGGGTAAAGGAAAAGTTTGGAAATTACAATGAAGATTTCTATGAACTTGTATATCAGTTGATTCTTCGCTGTAAGGGAAATTATCTGTGGCCGGCGATGTGGTCCAATTCTTTTAGCGAAGATGGAAAGCAGGCACCGGAGGCGAATGCCGAACTTGCAGATAAATACGGAATTGTTATGGGAACCTCCCACCATGAACCGATGTGCCGCGCCGGAGTGGAATGGCAGAGAAACTATAAAAAATACGGATCAAGCAATGCGTGGGATTTTATGAAAAACCAACAGGCGATTACTGATTTCTGGAAGAGCGGAATCGAGAGGAACAAGTCCTATGAAAATGTTTATACGCTTGGTATGCGCGGCGAGTCCGATTCCGCATTGGGCGGCTCTGTGGAAGATAATATTAATTTATTAAAAAATGTTATCATGACACAGAAAAACATTTTGAAGGAAAATGCACTCAGCGACGCTCCACAGGTTTTGACCGTTTATAAAGAAGTAGAGGACTATTGGTATGGAACAGAAGAAACCGCCGGTTTGAAAGACTGGAGCGAGCTGGACGACGTTACGATCATGCTTTGTGATGATAACTTTGGTAATATGCGTACACTTCCGACCGGAGAGGACATCAAACGTCCCGGCGGATGGGGAATGTATTATCATTTTGATTATCATGGAGGACCTACTTCTTATGAATGGGTCAATACCGTGGAACTTGGTAAAGTTTGGGAACAGATGACAATGGCGTATGAACATGGGATTGATGATATCTGGATCGTGAATGTCGGGGATCTGAAACCGATGGAAATGAATATTTCTTATTTTCTTGATCTGGCGTATGATTATGATGCCTGGGGAGAAAAGGGAGAGGGTAAGATAGAACAGTACCGCGCGCAGTGGGTACGTCAGCAATTTGGCAGATCAATGAGTGAAGACACGGTACAGGAGATCACTTCGCTTTTAAAAGAGTACACCTGGCTCAATGGCTCCTGTAAACCGGAAGTCCTTTACAATGGAACCTATTCTGTGACAAATTACAATGAGGCAGAGAATGTTCTTACACGTATTCAGGCAATGATAGAAAAAGCGGAAAAAGTAAAGAAAGAAATTCCGGCGTCTTTACAGGCAGCCTATTATCAATTGGTTTATTATCCGGTTGCAGCATCGGCGAATGTCGGAGAAATGCAGATATACAGCGGATTTAATAACCGGTATTACGAATTGGGAAGTACCGCGGCAAATGTCTATGCCAAATTGGTAAAGAAGACGATCGCGCGGGATAAGGAATTACAGGATGAATATAACAATAACATGCCCGGGGTTGGAAATAAATGGAAAAACATGATGAGTTCTCCACATGTCGGTTATGTGACATGGAATTCCGAAGGATGGTCGTATCCGGAGGTAAAATACACTGCTCCGGAAAGCGATGGTGCAGCGATGCTGGTGGAACTTGAAAACGATTCCAATGTGTACAGTAAGGGAAAATGTGCACTGGATGATTTTCATGATATCAGTCAGGAAAGTCAGAGAATCCGTTTGTTGTGTGGCGAGGGAAGTGCTTTTCATTATGAAGTTCAAACCAGTGACGACTGGATTACGGTTTCTAGAAAATCCGGTTATGTGACGACGATAGATTCGCTGGATGTGAGCATTGACTGGAGCAGGGTGTCAGAGGATAAGACAGGAACCATCGTGATAAAAGCAGATGATAACACGGTTTCCATCGCGGTAACAGCAAAGTGTCATAATATACAAAATCTGGAAGAAAAAACGTATGTGTATGCAAACGGTTATGCTTCTATGCTGGCAGGAAATTATAGCAGACTGGTGAGCGGAAAAGACGGAGCGTCATTCCGAACCATTGAAAATTATGGAAAGATGGGGCAGTCCATCAAGGCATTTCCAACCACGGTTTCCTTTGCGGAAGATGTCAAACAGGCACCTTATGCCGAGTATCAGGTACAGGTTCCGAAAGCCGGAGAATATAAACTTACGGTATATACGGCACCGTCCAATAACATTGACAGAACACAGGTTAGCCTCCGGTGTGGAATTGGTGTTGGAGACGGAGAAATCCAATTGGTGGACAGCATTGATTCCAATTACATAGGAGGTACTTCAAACGACTGGTCGAATACCGTAAAGGCAAATGGCCATAAAAAAGAAGTTACCGTATCACTGAAAGAGGGTGTGAACACGATCCGATATTATGCTGTGGATCCGGCAGTGGTATTACAGAAACTGGTGATTTCGGAACAGTCTGTAAAAAGTTCACATCTTGGGCCGCAGGAAAGTTATTATGTGGGAAAAACGGTAAAAGCCACACAGAACCGTACCGCGATTACCGATACGTTGTATAGTATTCCGGGAAATATTGATCTACAGCAATGTGCAGCAAAAGAAGGAGATTCTTATTCGTATCCGGCAGTTGTGGGAAAAGCAGAGACCTATGAGATTGGATTGGAAGCAATGGCAGAAACGGAGGCTGTGGCAAAACTGTATTGGAATAACACAGACCTTGGAAGTATTACCATTGGCACAGAAAAGAAAGTGTATTTACTGGAAAAAGATGTTGCGGCAGTGCAGGAAGAAGGAACGTTACGGGTTGAAATTACATCCGGCGAAGCATGTTTGTATCAGATCGTTTCTTCTGTAAAAGATACGACACAAAAAGAGCCGGTAACGATAACGGCTTCTTCCGGTGTCGAAGGACATGAACCGGACTATGCTTTTGATGGAAAGAACAAAACAAGCTGGAAGGCTGTGGAAACAGATCAGTCGTGGATTGCGTTTGATTTTGGAGCGGAGTATTATATTGATCGATATTCAATCCGTCAAAAAGGAGAAACGGAAACACACTACCAGTTCCAGATATTGGAAAATGATGAATGGAAGACCGTATCTGAAAAGGAGAGCGTGGAAGACAATAAGATTATCTTTTTGCAGGGGAAAACGCCGGTTAAGGCGCAAAAGGTAAGATTTGTCTTTACGGGAGATCAGGTGGAAATATCGGAAATCCGTCTTACTCCGTACGATAACTGGACCTTGTCCGGCAGTAACACGATTACAGTGAAAAAGAAAGACGGAAGCGATTATCCGATAGACGAAGCAGTGGCCAGCGCGATTACAGATGGTGATCGGATCACCAATGCGATGCAGGCGGAAATGGGATCCAGTTCAGACAAAAGCCGGCACAGTGTTACCATAAAGATGGATCAGAAACAATCGGTGGATACGGTGCGTGTGATCACATCACAGGCGGAAGAATGTGCAGAGCCGGGAAGCGGTAGTATTCCGGATCTGGATATGACATCGGAAAAAGCACAGTATTCCTATCGTGTTCTTTATCAGGATGAAGCGGGAACATGGAAAGAAATAGGAACAACAGTAAAATCGGGCAGCGGTTATTCTAAAGTGTTTAATGAATTCACTTTAAAGCAGCCTGTTCAGACAGATGCGGTGAAGATTGAAATCTACACCAGTTACTGGGTGCGTCTCGTGGAATGCGAAATAGCGAAAAGTCACAAATTCAGTCCCTTTGTGTCTGAGTAGAAAAATTATTAAAAAAGTTTAGAAAAGGTATTGACAAAATAGATGGCGGATGGTAAGATATTGATTGTTGTGAGGCAAACATTTCACACATGCGGATGTGGCGGAATGGCAGACGCACAAGACTCAAAATCTTGCGGGGGTGACCTCGTGTGGGTTCAAGTCCCACCATCCGCACGAAAAAGAGCTTTGGTAGAGAACCAAGGTTCTTTTTTTTATTTATGAATAAAGTAACTATTCAGGACTCCCACCGCCCTCATTCGCATTTTCGAACACTTCGTGTTCTTTCCCGTCTTTGACAAGGCTAAAAATGCTCATAAGGGGGTGGGGAGTCCTATTAGAACCACTGTGCAGAAAACAATGTTTCTTACGTGCAAGCACGACAATCCATTGTTTTTGCACAGCGGTCCTGAATAGTTACTGAATAAAAAAGAACTGCTGATCCCGTGTGCAGGGAAGAGCAGCTCTTTTTCGTTCGAATATTTATTTGGTAATGCGTGTACCGCGGCGTCCGCGGATGAGATGATACGCATCTTCCAGATTTCCAATGATGGCAGTACGTTCTTCGCCGGAAGTGACGAAAGAAACACAGGCGTCAATTTTTGGAAGGGTAGTAATTTCATCAAAATGTCCTTCGTCCATCAATTGAATTGCTTCCTCAGAGGTCAGGGTATCGATTGGTTTTCCATCGGCTTCCATCTGGTCACGGGCGGTCAGGATCAGGAGAGTAGAAGCATCTAACATATCCGCAAGTTTGGCAGCGGTGTAGTCTTTTTCAATAACAGCGCTTGCTCCTTTTAATTTCGTACCCTGTTCCATAACCGGGATACCGCCGCCTCCGGCAGCAATTACAATCTGACCGGCATCGACAAGTGCTTTTACCGCGTCGATCTCATAAATGTCGACCGGACGTGGAGAAGCGATGATTCTCCGATAAGAACCATTTTCTTCTACAACATGGTTCCCTTTTTCTTCTTCTGCCTCAGCTTCTTCGGCAGTCATATAGCGGCCGATTACTTTAGTAGGATGGTTGAATGCTTTGTCAAAAGGATCCACGCGTACCTGAGTGATGATGGTTGAAACCGGTTTAAAAATACCGCGGTTCAAAAGCTCCGAGCGGACGGCGTTCTGAAGGTCGTAGCCGATATATCCCTGACTCATGGCACCACACAGGGACATCGGTGCTACCGTGTAGCGTTTGTCCAGCCGTGCAAATTCGGTCATCGCTGTCTGGATCATGCCGATCTGCGGACCATTGCTGTGTGTAATAACGATTTCATATTTTGCTTCTACCAGATCTGCGATGGCTTCCGCTGCTTTTTTTACATTCTTCTGCTGCTCCGGGAAGGTCTCTCCAAAGGCATTTCTTCCAAGAGCGACAACAATTCTATTATTTTTCATGTGGGTTTCCTCCCTCGTATAATATGTGTTGCCCCCTCGCTTCCGCTCGGCGGCAGGTCGTCGGAACCATCTTTATAATATGACTTCGTCATATTGGTTCCTCCCTTGTTAATATGTACAATCTTAGACTATCATTATAGCAAATCTGTGAACAATAATCAACAAGAAGAAAGACAAAAAATAAGTTGAAAAAAACTGATATGTGAGTTATACTATTAGTAACATTTGATGAGTTTCGAAAATACATTATGGGGCAAGATAAAGAATCCTTTCGGATGGAGAATCACGAATCCGGGATGCAAAAAAAGTAAAGGAGGGGGTAGCAATGAAACTAGAATTTCTTGGGGCTGCTCACGAGGTGACAGGAAGCTGTCATTATCTTGAAATAGGCGGTAAACGCCTTTGCGTAGACATTGGTATGGAACAGGGAAGAGATTTGTTTGAAAATCAGGAGATTCCTGTCAATGCGGCAGAACTTGATTACATACTGCTTACTCATGCACATATTGATCATACAGGACTTTTGCCGATGCTTTATGCCAACGGATTCCGCGGTCAGGTATTTGCAACCAAAGCGACAGCGGAACTCAGTACGATCATGCTGCGTGACAGTGCACATATCCAGCAGTTTGAGGCAGAATGGAGAAACCGAAAAGCAAAACGTTCCGGCGGCGAACCTTATGTACCGCTGTATACGATGGAAGATGCACTTGCGGCGGTAAGGCTTCTGATTCCGTGTGATTATGATAAGAAAATTAAATTGTGTGATGAGATCACGATCCGGTTTACGGATGTCGGACATTTGTTGGGATCTTCTTCGATTGAAGTGTTTGCTGACGAAAATGGAGAATCCAGAACGATTGTATTTTCCGGGGATCTCGGTAATGTCAATAAGCCGATCCTGCGGGATCCGATTCCGACACACAGTGCGGATTATGTGGTAATGGAATCTACCTATGGAGACCGGTATCATGGAGATACACCAAACTATGTTGCCGAACTGGCAGAAATCATAGAGCGGACATTTGCCCGAGGTGGAAATGTTGTGATTCCTGCATTTGCCGTAGGACGAACACAGGAACTTTTGTATTTTATCCGCCAGATCAAAGAACAGGAACTGATTACAACCAATCCTAATTTTGAAGTATATGTAGATAGTCCTCTTGCCGTAGAGGCGACGAGTATTTTCGGAAAAAATGTGAAAGAATGTTTTGATGAGGAAGCAAAGGCTCTGGTAGAAAATGGAATCAATCCGCTGAGTTTTAAAGGCTTGAAACTTTCCATTACCAGTGATGACAGCAAGGAGATCAACTTTGATCCCAATCCGAAAGTCATCATTTCCGCATCGGGTATGTGTGAAGCCGGAAGAATCCGTCATCATTTAAAACATAACTTATGGAGAGAAGACAGTACCATTGTCTTTGTAGGATATCAGGCAGTAGGAACTCTTGGACGTTCTTTGTTAGAGGGAGCGACAAATGTAAAATTGTTTGGTGAGCCTGTGGAAGTACGCGCAGAAATTGTAAAGATATCCGGTATCAGCGGACATGCGGATAAAAAAGGACTGATTCATTGGATTACCAGCTTTGATGAAAAACAGCCAAAGCGTGTCTTTGTGGTACATGGAGAAGACCAGGTGTGTGACAGTTTTGCAGAATGTCTGGAAAAAGAACACGGTCTGCCGGCGACAGCTCCTTACAGTGGCACGACATTTAATCTTATCACAGGAGAGTTTGAGTATATCGCAGAGCCGGTTTATGTAAAGAAAAAAGACGGAGCAAAGAAACGTGCGATGGATGTATTTGGACGTCTGCTCCTGGCTGGCGAACGTCTGATGGCAGTCATTCGGAAGAACGAAGGACTCAGCAACAAAGAGACAGCCAAATTTACCGATCAGATCAACGCACTGTGCGACAAATGGGATCGATAGGAACATTGAAATTATGTGATATCCTAAGGGTCAGGTGGAAATTGTCCGCATAAAATGAGGAGGATTTCCACCGGGAGCCCCCGGTATCATATGATATAAATATTTAACTTTCAGGAGGGTATTAAACATGAAATTTTTTGTAGACACAGCAAAAATTGAAGACATCAAAAAGGCAAATGATATGGGAGTAATCTGTGGTGTAACAACAAACCCATCTTTGATCGCCAAAGAGGGCGGAAGAAGTCAGGAAGATGTATTGAAAGAAATTGCATCGATCGTTGACGGACCGATCAGTGGTGAGGTAAAAGCGACAACAGTAGATGCAGAAGGCATGATCGCAGAAGGTAGAGAAATTGCAAAACTTCATGAAAATATGGTAGTTAAGATCCCGATGACAGTAGAAGGACTGAAAGCTACAAAAGTATTGGCAAGTGAGGGAATCGCTGTCAATGTAACATTGATCTTTACAGCCAATCAGGCACTTCTTGCAGCACGTGCAGGAGCAGCTTACGTATCTCCTTTCTTAGGACGTCTGGATGATATTTCACAGCCGGGAATTGACTTGATTGAATCCATCGCTGCTATTTTTGCAAATTATCCGGAAATTGATACAGAGATTATCGCAGCAAGTGTACGTAATCCAATTCACGTTACAGATTGTGCATTGGCTGGTGCAGATATTGCAACCGTTCCATATGGTGTTATTGAGCAGATGACAAAACATCCATTGACAGATCAGGGTATTGCAAAATTCCAGGCAGATTATAAAGCTGTATTTGGTGAATAAAACTAAAAGGAGATAGGTGTATGAATACGTTAGAATTAAAGAAAATGGCTAACGAAGTTCGCAAGGGTATAGTAACTGCTGTACATAGTGCAAAATCCGGACATCCGGGTGGCTCTTTGTCTGCCGCAGATATTTATACATATTTGTTCTTCGAAGAGTTGAATATCGATCCCAAAGATCCGAAGAAACCGGATCGTGATCGTTTTGTATTGAGTAAAGGACATACAGCGCCGGGATATTATTCCGCGCTGGCTCACAGAGGATTTTTCCCGGTAGAAGATCTGACAACACTGCGTCATACCGGATCTTATTTACAGGGACATCCGGATATGAAACACATTCCGGGTGTAGATATGTCGAGTGGTTCTCTGGGACAGGGAATTTCCGCCGCAGTTGGTATGGCACTTTCTGCGAAACTGAGCAATGAAGATTATCGTGTTTATACTCTTCTTGGAGATGGTGAGATTCAGGAAGGACAGGTGTGGGAGGCAGCGATGTTTGCCGGACACCGCAAACTGGATAACTTTGTGGCAATCGTTGACAATAACGGTCTTCAGATCGACGGTAAGATTGATGATGTATGTTCTCCTTATCCGATCGAGGACAAGTTTAAAGCATTCAATTTCCATGTGATCAATGTGGATGCACATGATTTTGATGCATTGCGTAAAGCATTTGATGAAGCAAAAGCAACCAAAGGAATGCCAACTGCCATTATTGCAAAGAGTATCAAAGGAAAAGGCGTTTCTTTCATGGAAAATCAGGCAAGCTGGCATGGAACGGCTCCAAATGATGAGCAGTATGCACAGGCTATGGCAGATTTAGAGAAAGTAGGTGAATCCCTGTGAGTGAAGTGAAAAAAATAGCAACTCGTGAGAGTTATGGAAATGCACTTGCAGAGCTTGGCGCAGAATACGAAAATCTTGTAGTTCTGGACGCTGACCTTGCAGCTGCGACAAAAACAGGAATCTTTAAGAAAGCTTTCCCAGATCGTCATATCGACTGTGGAATTGCGGAGTGTAACATGATGGGAATTGCTGCCGGTCTTGCAACAACAGGTAAAATTCCATTTGCAAGTTCTTTTGCCATGTTTGCAGCAGGACGTGCTTTTGAGCAGGTTCGTAACTCCATCGGTTATCCAAAGCTGAATGTTAAGATTGGTGCAACACATGCCGGAATCTCTGTAGGAGAAGATGGTGCGACACACCAGTGTAATGAAGATATTGCTTTGATGCGTACCATTCCGGGGATGGTAGTCATCAATCCGGCCGATGATATCGAAGCAAAAGCAGCGGTACGTGCCGCTATCGAGCATGAAGGACCTGTATATCTTCGTTTTGGACGATTGGCAGTACCTGTGATCAACGATACACCGGATTACAAATTTGAACTTGGAAAAGGTGTTGTTCTTCGCGAAGGAAAAGATGTAACGATCATCGCTACCGGACTTCCGGTATCCGAATGTCTCGCAGCTGCAGACAAGCTGGCATCAGATGGCATTGATGCGAAGGTGATCAACATTCATACCATCAAACCATTGGATGAAGAACTGGTTGTAAAAGCAGCAAAAGAAACCGGAAAAGTAGTTACCGTAGAAGAACATTCCGTAATCGGCGGATTGGGAAGTGCAGTATGTGATGTACTCTCCGAAAAATGCCCGACACAGGTAATGAAGATCGGTATCAATGATACCTTTGGCGAATCCGGACCAGCCGTAGAACTCGTTAAAAAATATGGCTTGGATGCAGACAGCATTTACGAAAAAGTAAAAGCGTTTGCCAGATAGAGAGTCTGAATAGTTACAAATTAAGAATAACAAAAAGAACCTAAGCGATGGGAAACCTCAAAGTTTAGGTTCTTTTTTTGCGGATTTCGTGGAAATTTTTACAAAAGTATGGTACGATAGTAGGTATCAGACCATAGAATGGAGGAGTTTCATGGATTATCAATGCAAACCATTGAAAAAAGGACGGTCGTACGAAGTGACTGTGCCGGGATCCAAGAGCATTACGAACCGTGCACTGCTTCTGGGAGCGCTGGCAGAGGGAAAGACGTTGGTGCGTGGTGTGCTTTTCAGTGATGATTCTCGTGTATTTATGAAAGCATTGGAGAAGATTGGGTTCTCCGTTAAGATAGATGAAGAGAAAAAAGAGGCAGAGATCGAGGGACTTGGCGGACGTGTGCCGGCAGGCTCGGAGCGAAACGTGTATGTTGGAAGTGCAGGGACGGCAGCCCGCTTTTTGACGGCGATGCTTGCGCTTTCCGGGGAGCATTTTCTGGTGGAGTCTTCCGAGCAGATGAAGGCAAGACCGATGGAGCCGCTTTTGCGTGCGCTGGAGATGCTCGGAGTAACGTTTGAATATTTAGAAAAACCGTATGCATTTCCGTTCCGCATCTGCGGCAGAGAGGAAAATGGGGTGCGGGAAGTGGACTTGAATATCGATGCAAGCAGTCAGTTTTTGAGTGCGCTTCTTCTCAGCGGAGTAATGTGCAACGAGGGACTGCAGATTCATCTGACGGGGACAAGGGATGCAAGATCCTATGTGCACATATCCATGAAGATGATGGAAGAATTTGGTGTTCATGTGGAGCAGACCGGAGAAAACAGTTATTTTGTGGCTCCGGGACAGACGTATCGGTGTGAAAAAGGCAGTTATCAGGTAGAACCGGATGTGTCCGCAGCCTGCTATTTTTACGGAATTGCGGCATTGACAGAAAGCCGTGTCAAGGTAATGCATGTGCATTCTGACAGTACGCAGGGAGACATTCGATTCCTCGATGTATTGCGAGAAATGGGCTGCGGTGTCGAAGAGGAAAACGATGGCATCGTAGTAAAAGGACCAAAAAACAGAGCATTGCACGGCATTCATGTAAAAATGACAGATTTTTCTGATCAGACGATGACGCTGGCGGCAATCGCTCCGTTTGCAGAGGGAGAAACGGTCATTGACGGGATAGAACATATCCGCAGACAGGAATCGGACCGAATCCGCGGAATCGTCACAGAACTTACCAAACTTGGCATCCGATGCGAAGAACGCGAAGATGGAATGACGATTTATCCCGGAGAGATTACGCCGGGGGAAGTTGAAACCTATGATGACCACCGGATGGCGATGGCATTTTCGCTGATCGGACAGGTTATGGATGGCATTGTGATCAAAGATGCCGGGTGCTGCAAAAAGACATTTGAAGATTACTTTGATGTATTGACAAACCTTGATTTAGCATCTAAGATAGAAGAATAAGACAGCGACGAAAGGATAGAAGACGATGAAAAAAATAATCGATGTATTACAAGAAGTGATGGAAGGCGGATTTGAGCAGGCCGGCTATGATAAGAAATTTGGATTTGTAACCGTTTCGAACCGCCCGGATCTCTGCCAGTATCAGTGTAATGGTGCGATGGCGGCAGCAAAACAGTACAAAATGGCACCGTTTCAAATTGCGGAAAAAGTAGTAGAAGCAGTAAAAGAGAACGATGTTTTTGAAAAAATAGAGATGGTGAAACCGGGATTTATCAACATAACCGTAAGTGGAAAACTGCTTGTGGATTTTGGAAAAGCCATGATGACAGAGGAAAAATTTGGTATTCCGGCGCCGGAAAAAGAGCGCACGGTAGTCATTGATTACGGTGGAGCCAATGTCGCGAAGCCACTTCACGTAGGACATCTGCGCCCGGCAATCATTGGAGAGAGTGTAAAACGTATCTGCCGCTTCATGGGAGATAAGGTGATCGGAGACGTGCACTTGGGTGACTGGGGATTGCAGATCGGTCTGATCATCAACGAAGTACGTCATCGTCAGCCGGAACTTCCGTATTTTGATGCTGATTTTACGGGAGAATATCCGAAAGAGGCACCATTTACGATTTCGGATCTGGAGCAGATCTATCCACATGCGAGCGGATATGCGAAAGAGCATGAAGATTACATGCAGGAGGCACAGCAGATCACAGCGCAGCTGCAGGAAGGACATCCTGGATATATCGCCTTGTGGCAGCATATTTTGTCTGTTTCGATTGAAGATTTAAAGAAAAATTATGATAAATTAGACGTTCATTTTGACCTTTGGAAAAAAGAGAGCGATGCCCAGCCTTACATCCCGGATATGGTAGAGAAAATGAAGGCAGACGGACTTGCGTATATGAGCGAAGGAGCACTGGTTGTTGATGTGACAGAAGAAGGGGATAAAAAAGAACTTCCGCCATGTCTGATCGTAAAATCAAACGGTGCTTCGCTGTATGCAACAACCGATCTTGCTACAATTGTAGAACGAGAGAAATTATTCCAGCCGGATGAGATCATTTATCTGGCAGATAAGCGCCAGTCTCTGCATTTTACGCAGGTGTTCCGTGTAGCAAAGAAGGCAAAGATTACAAGACCGGAAGTCGAACTTGTATTTATCGGTTTTGGTACGATGAACGGAAAAGACGGAAAGCCGTTTAAGACGAGAGATGGCGGGGTTCTCCGTTTGCAGGCACTTCGTGAGCAGATCAACGAAGAAGTGTATAAGAAAATGATGGAAAACCGCGATTATGAAGAAGCAGAGGCGAGAGAAATCTCGGAGACCGTCGGACTTGCCGCATTGAAATACGGCGATCTGTCCAATCAGGCATCCAAAGATTACATTTTTGATATTGAGAGATTTGCGTCCTTTGAGGGAAATACAGGCCCTTATATTTTGTATACGATCGTCCGTATCAAATCCCTTTTGGCAAAATACAGCCAGAATGGCGGCAGTGTAACAGAAAAAGGTGAGGCAGAGAAGTTGATGACACCGGACAGCCGGAGTGAGATCAATCTGTATCTGACACTTGCCAAATTTGGTGATATGATGGAAGCTGCGTACAGCGAGAAGGCACCACATAAAATCTGCCAGTTTATTTATGAATTAAGCGAAAACTTCAACCATTTTTATCATGAAAATTCGATTCTGGCAAATGAAAACGAAGAGCAGAAGGCATCGTATATCCAGCTTCTGATCTTGGTGAAAAATGTGCTGGAACAGTGTATTGAACTGCTTGGATTCCAGGCACCGGAGAAAATGTAAAAAAGGTAACTATTCAGGATTCAATGTATGGAAATCAATGAATCGTCGTGCTTGCACGTAAGAGGCTTTGATTTCCATACATTGAGATCCTAATAGGGCTCCCCTCCACATATGAGCATTTTTAGCCTTGTCAAAGGCGAGAAAGAACACGAAGTGTTCGAAATGCGAATGTGAGAGGAGTGTCCTGAATAGTTACAAAAATTGTAAGAAAGATGAGGCGTGAAGTCATGTATCGGGAAGTATCAAGATTGATTATGTATGGAAATCTGGGTCAGGATGAGATTTTAATGAGACTCAGTGATATCTTTAAAGAAATAGAAGAAGATAAAGAATGTGCACAGAAAGAAGCTCATGTAAGGGCTCTTTACGACCAGATCTACCGCATTCTGGATCTGGCGACAAAATACGGATTTGATAACAATTTATGGCAGTGTTACATCGCCTATCTGCTTGCCACTGACGAAAATCCGTTTAGTGTAATCTGTGAAAAAGTGGGAGCAAAGGCAGACGATGCCGCAAGTGTGAATCAGATCGTCAAACAGGACATGGAGTGCTTTTACAAATTATTCTATTTTGATTTTCAGGCGATCGAAACACTTTTGGAAGTGAAATGTTTTTCTATTCTTACGGAATATCATTCGATGGCGAAGGCGGAAAATACATACAATAAAAGTGTCAGCGAAAAAGTAAAAGAACTTGCTGCGGAATTGGGAAAAGCCAAAGATGCCGAGGATTTCTTTGACATTGTGACGAACTTTTACCGGGTTTACGGCGTTGGCAAATTCGGATTAAATAAGGCATTCCGCGTGACACATACGAGTACCGGCGAATTGAATCTGGCTCCGATCACGCATACAAGTGATGTGACATTGGAGCATCTCGTAGGGTATGAGATCCAGAAAAAGCAATTGGTTGACAATACCGAAGCATTTGTAGAAGGACGAAAGGCAAATAACTGTCTTTTGTTTGGCGACAGCGGAACCGGAAAATCCACCTGTATCAAGGCAATATTGAACCGCTATTACGATCAGGGATTGCGTTTGATCGAAGTGTACAAACACCAGTTTCAGGATCTGTCTGCCATCATTGAGCAGGTGAAAAACCGAAATTACAAATTTATTATTTATATGGACGACCTGTCATTTGAAGAATTTGAGATTGAATATAAATATTTGAAAGCAGTGATTGAAGGTGGTCTGGAAGTGAAGCCGGATAATGTGCTGATCTATGCGACTTCGAACCGTCGTCATTTGATCCGCGAGACGTGGAGTGACCGCTCGGATATGGCCAATGATGAGTTACATCGTTCTGATACGATGCAGGAAAAATTATCGTTGGTGGCACGTTTTGGTGTCAGCATCAATTTCTCCAAGCCATCCAGAAAAGAATACGAAGATATTATTCTGGGGCTGGCGGCAGAAAATCCGGATATCCGGCTATCGAAAGAAGAACTTCTTATGCAGGCAAATGCCTGGAGTGTACGAAATGGTGGATATTCCGGTCGTGTAGCGGAACAGTTTATCATTCATTTGAAATCGATAGAATCATAGAAAGGACGGAGGGCTCTATGTGGGAATGTTTTTTCCCGGATTCGCGCGCGGCATCTGCTTATGAGATTGCTTACGAAGCGTATTATGAAAAAGGATATCGGGGAATCATATTTGATATTGACAATACGCTTGTCGAGCATGGGAAAGATGCAACGCAGAGAGCAGTTGAGTTGTTTCAAAGGCTGCGTGAGATCGGTTTTGCGACGACATTGCTTTCCAATAATAAAAAAGAAAGAGTGGACCGCTTTAATAAAGAAATCGGCACAAATGTGGTCTGGAAAGCCGGAAAACCCGGTAAAAAAGGCTATCTTCTCGCAATGGAAAAAATGCATACGACAAGAGAGACCACATTATTTGTCGGGGATCAGTTATTTACCGATGTGTGGGGCGCAAAAAGGCTGGGAATCCGTAATGTGCTCGTAAATCCCATTGATAAAAAAGAAGAGATTCAGATCGTGTTAAAACGCTATCTGGAGCGGATTGTTTTGAAATCATATGAAAAGCAGTCCGGATTGGAGATGACAACGAAATGAAAGAATTTTTAGAACAGCATAAATTGGATGCAATCCTTGTCCAGACCCCTGCCAATATGCGCAATATCAGCGGATTTACGGGAGAAGGACTGGTCTATGTGTCCAAAGAAGATGCCTGGATCCTGACGGACTCCCGCTATACGATCGCGGCGGCAGAGGAGAGCCAGAGATTTGAGGTGCTGGAGTATAAGAAAAATATCCGGCAGTATCTTGTGGAAAAAATAGTAAATGAGCATCCGGAACTGGTAGAAAAACCATTCCGTATCGGCTTTGAAGATGCCGTTATGACAGTGGAGACATATCGGACGTTAGAAGCCATGTTTGAAAAGATGAGTTTGAAACAATGGAAACTTGTTCCATTGCATAAAAAATTGGATAAAATGCGTCAGATCAAAACGCCGGAAGAAATTGAATCCATCAAAAAAGCCGAAGCAATCGGAGATGAAGCATTTACAAAAATTGTAAAATTCCTAACGAAATGCTATCGGGAAAAAATACCTGTTTCGGAAAAACAGGTGGCCGCACATATTGAATTTTATATGCGGGATGCCGGAGCAGAGGGAACGAGTTTTGATACGATCGCGGCAAGCGGGAGTCATTCTTCGATGCCTCATGCCGTGCCGACGGATAAAGTGTTGGAAGAGGGCGATTTCCTGACGATGGATTTTGGCTGTCTTGTCAATGGATATTGTTCCGATATGACGCGTACGATCGTGTATGGCAGAGCCGATGATAAGCAGAAGGAAATTTACGATGTGGTGCTGCGGGCACAAATGGCGGCGATTCAGGCGATTAAGCCGGGGATGACAGGCAGAGAGGTCGATGCCATTGCCCGTGATGTCATAGCAGAGGCCGGGTACGGAGAGTGCTTCGGACATGCCCTTGGGCATAGTGTAGGACTTGAAATCCATGAGACGCCATGTTTTTCCAAACGGGAAGAAAGTGTGATCAAGCCGGGAATGGTTATTACGGTAGAACCGGGAATCTATGTAGAAGGATTTGGCGGAGTACGTATTGAAGATGTCGTTGTCATTACAGAAGACGGCTGCGAAGACATTACACATTCTCCAAAAGAAAGGATGGAAATACAATGACAAACAGACCTAAGATCTGTATCCCGATCACTTCGGTAACGCGGGATGAGATTACGGATACCGCGCGGAGATTTGCTGCCCTTCCGGCAGAAATGGTGGAATGGCGTGTGGACTTTTTTGCAGGATATGAAAGAGAGATTCCGGCAGTAACAAAAGAATTAAAGGAAATTCTTGGAAATAAAGAACTGATAACGACGATTCGTACGACGCACGAAGGCGGGGAAAACAACGGAGACCGCTTTCCGTATCAGGAGACGATTTGTAAAATTCTGTCAGAAGGAAAGACGGATTATATCGATGTGGAGATTCATCGAGGGAAAGAAATCGTATCCGCAGTTGTTACGGAAGCAAAAGCAAATGGAGTAAGCGTGATCGGTTCGTATCATAATTTTGAAAAAACACCTTCGGAAGAAGAGTTGACCGCGATTTTGGAAGAGGCACGGGAACTTGGTGTGGATATCGGCAAGGCAGCCTGTATGCCGGCAGGAACCGACGAAGAGCAGCGGGAAGATGTTATGCGGCTTTTGTCTGCTACGGAGAAGATGTGTGAAAAACATCCGGAATTTCCCCTCATTACAATGAGCATGGGGAAAGCCGGAGAGATGTCAAGATTGTATGGCGGCTTGTATGGCTCGATCGTATCGTTTGGCTGTGCAGGAAAGGCTTCTGCGCCGGGGCAGATTGAACTGGATGCTATGATGGCGGTCTTTGATAAGATTTACGCCGGAGGAGACCAGATCAGTCTGATTGGATTTATGGGGGTAGGAAAATCTACGATATCCCATAAACTTCATGAACTCACCGGCCGCCCGGAAGTGGACACGGACAAGCGCATCGTGGAAGAGCAGGGGTGTCCAATCTCTCAGATTTTTGAGGAAAAAGGCGAGGCGTATTTCCGCCGGTTAGAGACAGATCTCATCGATGAACTGGGAACCCTTCCGCCGGGAATCATTTCCTGTGGCGGTGGAATGGCACTTCGCGACATCAAGGTAAAAAAACTGCGTGCGATTGGAAATATCGTACTATTGACGGCGACACCGGAGACCATTTATGAACGGGTGAAAGACAGCACAGACCGTCCGCTTTTAAATGGCAACATGAATGTGCCTTACATCCGCCAGCTGATGGAAAAACGCCGCCCGTTTTATGAAAAGGCAGCGACGATCCGGGTAGCGACCGATGGAAAGACAGCGACGGAAATTGCGGAAGAAATTATAGAAAAATGCAAATAATATCAATTCTATGGAAAGTTTTTCTTGAAAAAATCTTTCAAATATAATAAAATAGTGAGTAGATATATTGCTTTTATCAAGAACAATACTTGCAGAGGAGTTCTGCATATAGAAAATTTTAGGAGGAACTGTTATGATTTCAGCAGGAGATTTTAAAAACGGATTGACAATTGAGATTGATGGTGTCGTATACCAGATTCTTGAATTCCAGCACGTAAAACCAGGAAAAGGTGCAGCATTCGTACGTACAAAATTGAAAAATGTAGTGGATGGTGGAGCTGTAGAAAGAACTTTCCGTCCAAATGAAAAATATCCTCAGGCTCATATCGACAAGAAAGATATGCAGTATCTGTATTCTGAGGGAGATATGTACAATTTCATGGATATGGAGACATACGATCAGATCGCATTGCCGGAAGAGACCGTAGGCGATGCTATGAAATTTGTAAAAGAAAATGATATGGTTAAGATGGTTTCTTACAAAGGAAACATTTTCTCCGTAGAGCCACCGATGTTTGTAGAATTGGAAATAACAGAGACAGAGCCTGGTGTAAAAGGCGACACTGCTACAAACGTTACCAAACCAGCTACGGTTGAGACTGGTGCACAGGTAAATGTACCGATTTTCGTAAACCAGGGCGACAAGATCCAGATCGATACACGTACCGGTGAATATTTGAAACGAATCTAATTTGTAGTATAAGATTAGAAAGCAATAACAGCCCTCTTTATCATATTTTGGTAAGGAGGGCTTTTCATATTGCCGGGGAAGAAAAGAAAAGTCAGAGAAAGCGACAAGATGTAGTAATCAATACCATGATGACGTGGTTTTAATTGCTACGATTGACAAATAAATCGGGCTATTTTATAATATTTATAGACGACGGCGAGTATCGCAGAGAGTGTGGTGGACGCCGTCACTGTTATGTATACAACTATGGTTTGATTTTTTGGAGGATAGACATGGCTATAAAAATAATTGGAACGGGAAGTTATTTACCGGAAAATGTGGCAGATAATCATTTTTTGTCTACGATCGTGGATACCAATGACGAGTGGATCAGCCAGCGTACCGGAATCAAAGAGCGGCGGCTGTCAAGCGGAAGCAAAGAGGGGACAACATACATGGCAACGCAGGCAGCGAGGAATGCGATGGAAGATGCCGGCGTGACGGCAGAGGAAATTGATCTGATCATCGTTGCCACGGCTTCTGCGGATACATATGTACCAAATACTTCCTGTCAGGTACAGGGAGAGATCGGGGCGATCCGTGCAACCTGCTTTGACTTAAATGCAGCCTGTTCCGGTTTTTTATTTGCTTTAAATACAGCAGATGCGTATCTTGAGACGGGGATGGCAAAGACGGTTCTTGTCATCGGATCCGAGACATTGTCGCGGGAAGTGGATTGGTCTGACCGCAGTACGTGTATTTTGTTTGGCGATGGTGCGGGTGCTGCAATCCTGCGTAAAGTGGAGGGAAAAGGCGGTATCCTTGCGAGTGTGACCGGTTCAGACGGTACACAGGGCGAAGTGCTTACGTGTAAAGGACGTGGTATCCAGAATCCATTTTATAAGAGCCGCAGGAAGAAAGATTATATTCAGATGAATGGACAGGCAGTGTTCCGTTTTGCGGTGACAACGGTGCCAAAATACATCAAACAGATTTTGAAAAAGACGAATACCGAAGCAGATGAGATCAAATATTTTGTGCTTCATCAGGCGAACCGGCGTATTCTGGAATTGATTGCCAAACGCCTGAAAGTAGACATGGATAAGATTCCGATGAATCTGGATCACTATGGAAATACGTCGTCTGCAAGTATTCCGATCCTTCTTGATGAACTGAATAAAAATGATCTTCTGGAAGAGGGAGACAAACTGATCTTGTCCGGCTTTGGCGGCGGACTTACGTGGGGAGCTGTTTTGCTTGAGTGGTAAAATACAGATTGATCTGATTACCGGTTTTTTAGGATCCGGGAAGACAACATTTATTAAGAAATATGCGGCTTATTTTCTGAAACAGGGGAAGAAACTGGGAATTCTGGAAAATGATTTTGGAGCCGTTAATGTAGATATGATGCTTTTGCAGGATGTCATGAGCGATTCGTGTGATGTGGATATGATCGCAGGGGCGTGTGACAAAGACTGCCACCGGCGCAGAATGAAGACAAAGCTGATCGCCATGGGAATGCTCGGATATGACAGAGTGCTGATCGAGCCGTCCGGTATTTTTGATGTTGACGAATTTTTTGATATTTTACATGAAGATCCGCTGGAACGCTGGTATGAGATTGGCAATGTGATCGCCATTGTGGATGCTTCCATGCCGGCAGAAATGTCGAAGGAAGCGGA
>FR894022.1:75756-85336 GCA_000434115.1 Roseburia sp. CAG:309
GAAGCGGAGTATCTCTTTGCGACGCAGATTGCCTGCGCTGGTCAGATCGTTTTCAGCAAATGTCAGGAAACGACGGCAGACCGTATCGAGCAGACGATTCATCAGATGAATGCAGCGATGGAACAGTTTGGCTGCAAACGGCGTTTTCAGAAAGGCGAAATCTTGTTAAAAGACTGGAAAAAACTGGAAGATGATGACTTCTTGAAAATGGCTTCCGGTGGCTATACGACAGACCGTTTTGCTAAGTTGTGGTTTGAGAAGGAAGAGGCATTTTCGACGCTGTATTTTATGGAGCCGGCGGTTTCTTCGGACAAGGTTTCTGAGATTACGGATCGTATTATGAACAATCCGGCATGTGGGAATGTAATCCGGATGAAAGGCTTTTTTAAGACTACGGAGGGGAGCTGGATTGAGTTAAATGCAACGACGGAAAGCAAAAAAATAGAGCCGATCAAAGAGGGCCAGGAAGTGGTTATCGTGATCGGAGAACATTTAGTAGAAGAAGAAATACGAAAGTATCTGTATGAGGAGCCTGCCCGCTAAAGAGCAGGCTTTTCATGAATCGCAATATGTGCTAGAATGAAAGGCGGAAAGGTTGGTTTTTACTATGAAAAAAGAAGAAAAAACAAATGTAATGCGTGTCTTGGATGCGAAGAAAATTTCGTATCAAAGTCATAATTATGTGGATTCCGGCGCGATCAGCGGAACAGAGGTGGCAAAAGCGCTGGGACAGAACCCGGATGCGGTATTTAAAACATTGGTTACGGTAAGCAAATCAAAGAAATATTATGTATTTCTTGTGCCGGTCGAAAAAGAACTGGATCTGAAAAAGGCGGCAGCCTGTGCCGGCGAGAAGAAGATAGAGATGCTGAAAGCCAAAGAACTGCTCGGCCTTACCGGGTATATTCACGGCGGCTGTTCCCCGATTGGCATGAAAAAGTTTTTCCCTACGTTTATCGATAAAAGTGTGGCAGAGCAGGAGACAATCTGCTTCAGCGGGGGAAAGATTGGATTTCAGGTGCAGCTGAGTTTAGAGGATCTGAAAAAAGTAATCCGGTTTGAACTGGCGGATATTGTGGAGAAATGAGGAAGAAATAAGTTATAATACCTATTTCCCCGGCATAAGTTAGTAAAAAACGCCGGGGTTTTATTATGGAACCAAATTCAATAGAAATAGAAAAAGAAAAACTCATCTTATTTACTAAAGTTGGGGCGGTTGTTCTTACGTCATTGCTTCTTCTGGCTGCCAGCATTCATTTTTATCCGCAGACAGTGGCGACGCTGAATACAAAACTCGGACAGGGAATCGCGGCGAAAGAACTGCCGATCTATTGTGTGGATAAAGGGGAGGAAAAAAAGATTGCCCTTAGTTTTGATGCCGCTTGGGGAAATGAGGACACCGCTAAAATTTTAGAGATTTTAAAGAAAAACAATGTGCGGGTTACTTTTTTTATGACAGGCGGCTGGGTTGAAAAATATCCGGAGGATGTGAAGGCAATCGCCGCGGCAGGGCATGATCTGGGAAATCACAGCGAAAATCATAAGCAGATGTCCCAGCTGTCAGCGGAGCAGTGTAAGGAAGAATTATTGAAACCACATGAGAAAGTGAAGGCGTTGACGGGGAAAGAGATGATCCTCTTCCGGCCGCCGTATGGGGATTACAATGACAATCTGATTCGGGTTTGCCGGGAGATCAATTATTATCCGATCCAATGGGATGTAGATTCGCTGGACTGGAAAGATTATGATGCCGATACGATCGTGCGCCGCGTCACAGAACACAAACATCTGGGAAATGGTTCCATTATTTTGTGCCACAATGGAGCGAAACATACGGCGGAGGCATTGGATACGATGATTAAGACGTTGAAAGAAAAAGGATACAAACTTGTGCCGATTTCGGAGTTGATCCTGAAGGACAATTACGAGATCGATACCGAGGGAAGACAGCATAAGGCTGGATGATTTCTGCAATAATAAATGTGACTGCCGCGTTGACAGATTAACGTGGCAGTCATTGTATTTTTATTCCATTGTTTTTGATGAGGCAGACGCAGCAGGAAGGCTGCTGAGATTGTTATTTTCTTCGCCATCCGGCAGCGACTTCAAGTATTCGGTGTCACCACGGTGAGCAATGCCCACGCCCTGAATATCACCGGCTTTTGCCATAGCGACTCCTTCGCTTTTGCTGACTGTTTTTCCATCGGATAATTGATAACCGGTTATTTTACCGCGTTGTTTTACAATACCTACGATTTCTTTTGCGTCTGCGGAAGGTTCCGGAATATCGTCTAAAGCCGCCATCGGCAGAGCATTTCGAAAACGTTCATTTCCTTTCATGTTGAAAACCTCCAAGTTTTGTTTTAAAATTAGGATATCCGGATTTTGAAGTTTTATGTGCCGGATAAAAAGGATAGAGAATAGAGAGCAAAAAAATGAAACACACAAGAGAATTAACAAAAGGAAATATTTTAATCGGACTGTGGGCGTTTGCGGTGCCACTGATGCTTGGTAATGTGATGCAGCAGTTATATAATCTGGTAGACACCTGGGTGGTTGGCAAATACATTGGAGAGCAGGCGCTGGCGGCTGTGGGTGCGTCCTATACGCTGATGACATTTTTGACATCGGTGATCCTGGGACTTTGTCTGGGTGCGGGAGCATTTTTTTCGATGGCGTATGGAAAAAAAGACTGGGATGTTTTTCGAAATGGTCTGGTCATGTCTTTTACGGCAATCGGCGGACTGGCGTTGATTGTCATGACTGTGATATATTTATTAATGAATAAAATTATACAATGGCTTCAGGTGCCGCAGGAAACCTTTGCGGATATGCGGACGTATCTGGTATATGTGATGGCAGGATTTTTTGCAACATTTTTGTATAATTTCTATGCCAATGTACTGAGGAGTGTAGGAAATTCGGTGGTTCCCCTTGTGTTTTTAGCGATATCCGTCGTGCTGAATATCGGACTGGATCTTTTGTTTGTGATTCCGCTTCAAGGGGGCATTGCCGGGGCTGCGGTAGCGACGGTTATTTCACAGTATATATCCGGGATCGGAATTGGCTTGTATTTTATCAAAATGTATCCGGAATACCGGCCGCAGAGAAAAGATGTCCGATGGGATGGAAAGAATTTGAAGCAGATTATGTCATTGTCGGGATTTACGTGCTTGCAGCAGTCGGTAATGAATTTTGGGATTTTGATGATACAGGGATTGGTAAACAGTTTTGGCGCGGTTATTATGGCTGCATTTGCGGTGGCGGTAAAAATCGACACCATTGCGTATATGCCGGTGCAGGATTTTGGAAATGCGTTTTCGGTATTTGCCGCACAGAATTTTGGTGCCGGAAAGAGAGAGCGGATCCGGGAAGGCGTGAAGTATGCGGTACTCAGTGTCGTGGTTTTCTGCGTGATCGTGAGTTCGCTGGTTGTTTGCTTTTCGCGCTCGTTGATGAATTTATTTGTGGATGCCGGGAGTGCCGTATCCGAAGCGGGGGCATGGTATCTTCAGATTGAAGGCGCCTTTTATGTGGGAATTGGGATATTGTTCCTGCTTTACGGATATTTCCGCGCAGTCAATAAACCGATTGTATCTGTTATTTTAACGGTGATTTCTTTGGGAACAAGGGTAGCGCTGGCGTATGGATTGACGAAGATCGCCGGTGTGGGAGTGACGGGAATCTGGATCTCGATTCCGATTGGATGGTTTTTAGCAGATTTCGCCGGTATCATTTTTTACCGGCGAAACCAGTTTTAACGTAACTATTCAGGTCCCCTCTCCCACACATTCGCATTTCGAACACTTCGTGTTCTTTCTCGCCTTTGACAAGGCTAAAAATGCTCATATGGGGAGAGGAGCCCTATTAGGATCTCAATGTATGAAAATCAAAGCCTCTTACGTGCAAGCACGTCGATTCATTGATTTTCATACATTGGATCCTGAATAGTTACGTGTTAACGTACGATCTTCCGAATCTGAGGTACAATCTGTGCTGCAATCACAGCTTTCACCACATCCAACACGATAAATGGCAGGAATCCGGCTACAAGAGCAGGAACGAGAGCGATATCGCTTACGACCATCATCCAGATGCTGCCGAACAGATCAACAAAAGCGGCAGAAAGAATGGCAATAATGGTATAAAGAACGCGCTTGTATTTGCGGGTGCAAAGGAGTGGAACCAGCGCAGCTACGATGAGAAATGCGATGCTGTAACCTCCCCATGGCCCTAACACGTAACCGATCCCGGACGCGCCGCCGATAAGAACCGGAAGTCCCAAAAGTCCGAGTAAAAACCAGATCAAATTGATCAAAAAGGATTCCCGTATGGAAAATACCAAAGCGACAAGCATTACGATAAAATTCAATGCGGTAATGTGAGAGCCGTTTGGCAGGGGAATACTGATGTAAGCAGATACGCACAGTACCGCTGCCATCAAAGCGATTGTCACAAGAGACTGCGCGGAATGTGTAGATTTTACTGTTGTCTGAGTTGTTTGCGTTTGTTCGTTCATAATGTCCTCCAAAAAGTTATTTTCTTGCTCCATTATAACGAGGATAAAATGAAATGTCAACCTGTTTTTGAGAAAAGGTTGACATTAGCGACGGAGCCTATTATACTGATAATAAATATCAATGTTTTCAGGAGGAAATGTCATGGACAATAAGATTGAAATGTATAAGGAAATGGTGTTAAAAGGAGAAAAGTTGGAAAAAGAACAGGCGATGGAATTGCTGACCGTGGATCTGGATGAGTTATGCAAAGCGGCAGACGAGATCCGAAAAGCCTTTTGTGATAATAAATTTGATATGTGTACGATCATCAATGGAAAGAGCGGAAGATGTTCGGAAAATTGTAAATATTGTGCGCAGGCAGCCTGCCATAAGACCGAAGTGGAAAATTATCCACTGCTTTCCACGGAAGAGATTTTGGAAGATGCAAAAAAGATAGAAAGCCAGGGCGTGCGGAGATATTCGATCGTAACATCCGGAAAACGGCTGAATGCAGCAGAAGTAGACCAGATGTGCGAGTGTATCAAGAAACTCCGGGAAGAGACGAATCTTCACGTATGCGGCTCCTTTGGTCTCCTTGACAAGGAAGCTTTCAGCAAATTAAAAGAAGCCGGTCTTACAAGAGTACATAATAATTTAGAGACGTCGAGAAGGTATTTCCCGGATGTCTGTACGACGCATACGTTTGATGACAAGATTGCAGCGATCACAGCCGCCAAAGAGGCCGGATTGGAAGTATGCAGTGGTGGAATTATGGGAATCGGAGAGACGATGGAAGACCGTATCGATATGGCATTGGAAGTCCGCAGACTGGGGGTGCATTCGGTTCCGGTCAACATGCTCAATGCGATCCCGGGAACCCCATACGAAAACGAACCACGTCTGACAACGGACGAGATGCGCCGGATCGTGGCGGTTTACCGTTTCCTTCTCTCGGATGCTTTTATCCGTCTCGCCGGCGGAAGAGGCCTGATGGAAGACAAAGGCCGTGGCTGTATGGAATCCGGTGCCAATGCGGCGATTTCCGGTGATATGCTCACGACATCGGGAATCACGGTAAAGACGGATTTTCAACTTATAGGAGAACTGGGATATGAAATTGTCGATTGACAGAGAACTTGACTGGTTTCGAAACTTGGCAGGAGGATTTTCTGTTTTTTCGGGGTATGATGGGTATGAGATTGCTCAGGTGGAATTGGAGCGGGGCATCAAGGAAGAGCTGCCTGGCTGCGAAGAAAAAAAGCGAGACCGTTATGCCACACTAAAACTGACAAAAAATGGAAAGCAAATGACGATGAAACTGATCCGTCCAAAAGAAACCGTGGAGCAGATTTTGGGATCCCGGATGGAAGAGGCACATCCGGTGAAAGAACGGTCTCGGATGGAAAAGCCTGAGACAGAGGGCGGGGAGAAACAAAGTTGGTCTGCCGCTGACATTCAAAACTTTACGGAGGCAGTTGGAGACACCAATTCCATCCATCGGGGAGAGCAGGCAATCGTACCGGGACTTTTGATGCTGGAAACGATGTTTTTGGAATGTGAGAAACAGGAAATGGTGTGGAAGAAGATTAAAATGCGGTTTTACAAGCCTGTGTTTGCTTCACAGCCGGTGTGGACGACCCGGGAAGGCATGGAAATTACAGCCCGGACAAAGGAGGAGGACGTATGCTGGAAAATGTGGTTGTCGTAGGCGGATACCGCACCTACATTGGCAAGGAAAACGGAATTTACCGGCATATTCCGGCGGAAAAACTCGGTGGGCATATTTTACATAAATTGTCAGGAGATTACGGAGCACCGGATCTTGTACTCGCCGGAAATGCGGTGGGAGCCGGGGGAAACATCGGAAGATTGATGGCGTTAGAAGCAGGGATACCGGAAGAGGTTCCGGCTTTTACGATTGACAGCCAGTGTTCGTCCGGAATAGAAGCGATTGTTATGGCGGCAGCAAAGATTGGAAGCGGCCAGCAGCAGGTGGTCTTTGCCGGCGGGGCAGAAAGTTCCTCGACGGCACCGAGACGCATGGTTTCGGAAAATCACCCGGAATACAATGGAGAAAAAATTTATACGGCAGCAAAATTCTCGCCCGGAGAATGGCGGCAGGATGCGATGCTTTGGGGAGCGGAAAAGACGGCAAAGATGGCAGGTGTTTCCAGGAAAACCTTGGATGCCTGGGCACTTCGCAGTCAGCAATTGGCAGTCAAAGCGAGAGATACAAAAGTGTTTGAAGATGTTATTCTTCCGCTAGGAACGGAAAAGGAATGCGATCAGGGAATACGGCAAACTTTATCCAAAGCATTTCTGGAAAAGATTCCGCCCCTTTATGAGAATGGGGTCACGACGGCGGCAAATGCCTGTGGGACGCAGGATGGAGCGGCTTTTGTCGTATTGTGTGCGGAAAGTTATGCGAAAAAGAAGGGCTGGAAACCATGGCTTCGTTTTGTGGATATGGTGGAAGTGGCAGGAAATCCGGAAATGCCGCCATTGCTTGTAAACAAAGCATTGCACAAACTGTTTGAAAAGACCGGGAGGAAACCGGAAGAGATCGCCGCTTACGAGTGCAATGAGGCATTTGCGGTGATTGATGAATTATTTGCTAAAAAATATCCGGCGTGTGTACCGGCTTACAATGCCTGCGGAGGGGCATTGGCATATGGACACCCTTATGGGGCGACCGGGGGAATCCTTACGCTGCATCTGGCAAAGCGCCTGCAGCAATGCGCGGAAGATAACGTGTATGGAGTGAGTGCGATCGCGGCGGCCGGTGGACAGGGGACTGCTATTTTATGGAAGAAAGTGTGTGAAAAATGAGAAATTTTTATGAGATGATACGGGAGCAGGAGGCGGACCGGCTCGCTCTGGTAGAGGAAGGAAAAGAGTATACTTATGGAGAACTGGTAAAGTTGTCGCAGGAGAAAGGAGACCGGCTGAGGCTGGAAAAATCGGAGAAAAAAGTGATTTTCCTTCGGGAAAAACGGATTTTAGATCAGCTTATTTCCTTTTTAGGCTGTCAGGCGGCAGGAAAGATCCCGCTTCTTGTGCCGGAGGATGCAAAACAATTGCCGGAGATCGGAGAAGTGCCGGAAAATGCCTGCATGGCAGTGATGACTTCGGGGAGTACCGGAGTGCCTAAGGTACTTTATCGAAGGTACGAGAGCTGGGCGGATTTTTTTCCGGTTCAAAATGAGATTTTTGGAGTGACCCCGGAAAGCCGGATGTTCGCTCAGGGGAGTCTCGCATTCACCGGCAATCTGAATCTTTATATGGCACAGTTTTCCATCGGTGCGGCGATAGTCGCTGCCAATGTATTTGATCCCCGCAGATGGGCGGAATGGATCGAAGCATATAAGACCGATGTCGTATATCTGATTCCTCGTAAACTCCTGTTTCTTCCACAGTGTATCAAGAAGCCGGTTGCGACAGTTCGGCATATTCTTGCCGGTTCCCAGAGTATGGGAAGCGAAGAGGCAGAAAAATTACGCCGTTGTTTTCCGAATGCCGGTATCGTTCTTTATTATGGAGCCAGTGAACTCAATTATATCACGTATCTCCGGCAGGATCAGATGACCCGGGAGAAAAATTGTGTGGGAAAACCGTTCCCGGGCGTGCAGGTGTCGGTTGAAGACGGTGAGATCTTTGTTACGACACCCTATAACGTGGAGGGCGTCTTGTGTCCGTTCAGCCTGAAAGATCTTGGCCATATGGATGCGGCAGGGAATCTGTATTTCGATGGAAGAAAAGACGACATCGTCAGCATACGGGGGCGCAAAGTATCGCTTCTTAAGATCGAGGGAGCCTTGGAGGACATTCCGTTTATCGGGGAGGCGATCGCTGCGGCCGTAGAAAAAGAGGGCGAAAAACGGGTAGCAGCCTGGGTAACACTGTGTGGCAGCGAGGTTTCGGCAGAATGTGAGAAACAAATCTATGCGCATTTGAAACAAACCCTTGCCAATTATGAGCTGCCGTTTTGCTGCAAGATAGTGGAAAAACTTCCGCATACAGAAAGTGGAAAAAAAGACCGAAAAGTACTTGACAAAGTGTGATAGTTCTGCTATGATTGCTATCACAGTACGGGCTTGTACTGGTTTCGACAGGCCGGCTGAAGATGGAGAAGCTATCCGTGGACCGTGACCACGTTAAAACATGGATTAAAATTAAACGCTGAAGATAATTTAGCATACGCTGCCTAATGGCAGCTGTCTGACTTAAGGCACCTACACTTTAAGACCCAGGCATCAACGATGTAGGAAACGACATGCATTAAGCTTTGCGTGCATGGGCGTATCATGAAGCTACTAAAACCTGAAGGGTGTTCATTCTCGTCAGGCGGAGGGAATGTAAAAAAATGAACTATGATAGTAGAAGTACATGGGATTCCGGTTTGGACGCGGGTTCGATTCCCGCCAGGTCCATGTTTTGTCATGAGGAGGGACCCGCCGCAGGTGGGAGGAGTCCTGATGACCAATTGTGGTAAGGAGGGACCCATCGAAGATGGGAGGATTCCTTATCACGCAGGCAGACGCCCACGAACGAAGTTTGTATATTATGGCGTCTGCTATTTTTGTATAAGGAGGAAGGAGGCCATAGGATGGATTATGCAGTAACATTGGAATTTGATAAAGAGACCGAAAAAACAATTCAGAATCTTATTGATGAGGTAGCAGAGAAAACAGGCTGTGATTACATGAAACAGATAAATATTCCACCTCATGTAACGGTTTGTGCTCTTGTAAGTGATAAGGAAGAAGCGTTACTTACAGAGATGGAAAATATTGTAAAAATAATAAACAAAGATGTGATCTGGTTTGCCAATATTGGCGTGTTCAATCCACTTGTAATTTATCTTGGTCCGGTTCTGAATCAATATTTACAGAATACATGCAGTCTGGTAAATGAACGATTATTAAAGTATGCTGATGTTGGTAATAGAGGGCAGTATCTGCCAAACCAGTGGGTTCCCCATGCAGCAATTGCAGTAAAACTGACTCCGCCTGCCTTACAGGAGGCGTTTGCTATTGTACAGGAAAAGTTTACTGCATTTGAAGCAACCGTTGAAAAAATTG
>FR894023.1:0-231 GCA_000434115.1 Roseburia sp. CAG:309
TTTACAGTTACCGTTCCTATAAAAATAGAAACAGTCAGCCGGTAAAAAGTCAGGTGAATCCGGTGGATACCGTGAAGGAAATACGGACGAATACTTCCATGAAATACATTGTGGAAGTGTACGAAGGTGTGACCGGAGTTATTACCCGGGAAGAGTCTACGATGCCGGCAGAACTTGCCGGAAAGACCAGAGAAGAATTAGAGGCATATTTTGAAGACTACAATAAAGAAC
>FR894023.1:270-623 GCA_000434115.1 Roseburia sp. CAG:309
GGGAAAGATATTCCGCAGCAGAAAGAACTGATCTCCTTTTCCAAAGAGCAGATCGTGGTTCGGGAAAATTATTTGTCTGAGGAGACGATGACATTCTTTTTAAAAGAAGAAGAGGGACAGGTTGTCGTATATCATGAGGACCAAAAAACCCCGTATGAATATACTGGCATTTTGATCGATAATTTGCCGGAAGAAGAACAGCAGAAATTAAAAGAGGGATTTTTCGTGAAGGATGAGGAAGAATTGTATTCCATGCTGGAAAATTTTTCGAGTTGATCAAAAAGGTATCGCGTCAAAAGAGAAAATGTGCTACAATGAAATGTAGTTACGTGACAAGTAAAATAGGAAGTGGG
>FR894023.1:745-16082 GCA_000434115.1 Roseburia sp. CAG:309
GTGGGGGGAGGCCCACGCAGGTCATCAAGCTGCGCTTGGTGACAAGTAAAACAGGAAAGAGAGGAAGACGATGGAGGAGAAATACGATGTTGTCATAGCCGGCGCAGGTGCTTCGGGACTGATGTGTGCCTGGCAGTGTGGCAGACGAGGGAAAAAAGTTCTTGTGATGGAAAAAAACGAAACTGCCGGCAAGAAAATATTAGCCTCCGGCAATGGCCGATGCAATTTCACGAATCGGCATATGCAGACTTCCTGTTATCATGGTGACAAAGAAGAAATCGGAAAAATATTAGAAATATTTCCGGCAGATAGGGCAATTCGGGAACTGGAAGAAATTGGAATACACCATAAAGAACGGGATGGATATCTCTATCCCTATACCGGGCAGGCAGTTACCGTGCGCGACTTTCTGGTTAATGCCTGCAAGCGGGGTGGCGTGCAGTTCCTTTTTGAGGCGAAAGTGACAAAAGTGGTACATAAAAATAACGAGTTTACGATTTGTGCAAAAGGCGGCGTGAAGGTAAAAGCGGATGCGCTTGTGCTGGCATGTGGGGGTAAGGCAAATAAACCGTGTGGAGGAGATGGCAGTGGTTATCTGCTTGCACGGAGTTTGGGACATCAGGTGACAAAGCTGTACCCGGCGCTGACCGGATTAAAGGCTGAGGGTGCCGAATGGGAGAAGTTAGCCGGTGTGCGGATGCCCGGAGAGGTTTCTCTTTGGATCAATGGAAAAAAGGTGGCAGATGAGCGGGGAGAGATTCAGATCGTAAAAGATGGCATTTCCGGAATCCCGGTGTTTCAGCTGTGCTCGCAGGCGGCAGCTGCATTGGATGCAGGCAGTCAGGTGATCTGTGAACTGGATTTTCTGCCTGACTGGGACGAAGAAAAAGTGGGACAATGGATAGAAAAATATGGAAATGACTATTTGCAGGGCATTGTTCATAAAAAATGGGTAAAGGTATTGGAAAAAAAGAAAAATTTAGCCGAGTTATTAAAGCACTATCCGGTAAAGATTACAGATACGTTTGGGATGGAGCGTGCACAGGTGACGGCGGGTGGTGTGCCGTTGTCCGAAGTGGATATTCCGTCGATGGAATCGAAAAAAATAAAGAATTTGTATCTGACAGGGGAATTGCTTGATGCAGATGGAATCTGCGGAGGATATAATCTGCATTTTGCATGGGCGACAGGTTACCTGTGTGCCCGTCAGATCACGGCAGACCAGGAGGCGTAAAATGTTACAGTATCGACAATGTAAAATCGATTATCGCAAAGATAATAGAAAAGAAATACAAAAAAAACTGGCAGCAAAATTACATATCAGACCGGAAGAAATAACAGAGCTGCAAATCGTCAAAAAGAGCATAGATGCGAGGAAAAAGCCGGAACTGTTTTTTAATTATACGGTTGCATTTACAGGCAGAAACGAAGAGGATATTTTAAAGCATAATAGAAAAAATAAGAACTTGTCAAAATATGAACCGGAGCATTCGCTGGCAGAAGAAATTCCGAGACTTCAGGTGAAAGAGCCGGAAAAACGGATCGTTATCGTCGGTGCGGGTCCTGCAGGCTTATTGTGTGCTTATTTTCTGGCTTCCTGCGGGTACAAGCCGATTTTGATCGAGCGAGGCGGTCCGATGATGGAGCGGATGCAGAAAGTGGCTCATTTTTGGAAGAGTGGCGAACTCGATCCCCAGACCAACGTTTCCTTCGGAGAAGGAGGAGCCGGTACATTTTCGGATGGAAAACTCAATACCGGAGTAAAAGATAAGACGGGAAAGCGAAAATTCATTCTGGATACGTTTATTGCGCATGGAGCACCGGAGGAAATCCGGTATCAGGCAAAGCCGCATATTGGAACGGATAAACTTCGCGGAGTGATCCAATCTATGCGGGAAGAGATGGAAGAACTGGGCGTTATATATCATTTTCACACCCAATTTATGGAAATAAAAAAAGAAAATAGACAGATTGAGGGAGTCGTTGTAAAAGACGAGTCGGGGCAACAAAAAGAGATTCCGTGCGATGCCTGCGTGCTTGCCATCGGCCACAGTGCGAGAGATACATTTCAGGCGTTGAAAGAACAGAACATTTCGATGGAAGCAAAGCCGTTTGCCGTCGGAGTGCGCGTGGAACATCGGCAGGATACGATCAATCTGAGCCAATACGGAACGTTGGACGATCGTCTGCCGGCGGCAGATTATAAATTGACGGGAAGAACATCGGATAACCGGGGAGTTTACAGTTTTTGTATGTGCCCGGGCGGTTACGTCGTAAATGCTTCTTCGGAACCGGGATTTACGGTCGTAAATGGAATGAGCAATCATGACAGAAATTCCGAAAATGCCAATAGTGCGATTGTGGTTTCCGTAACGCCGGAGGATTATCCGGGAGATGACGTGCTGGCGGGTGTTGAATTTCAGAGGAATTTGGAAAAGAAAACGTTTGAACTGGGCAGAGGAAAGATTCCGGTTCAGCGGTTTGAAGATTTTTGTGAAAACCGAAAAACGGAAGAATTTGGAAAAGTTCATCCGTGTACCAAAGGGGAAGTTGTGAAAGAAAACTTGAAAAACATATTGCCCCCAGCGATTTCTAATGGTATTATGGAAGGGATGAAGCAGTTTGGAAGAAAGATCAAAGATTTTGATGATGGCGATACACTGCTTCTGGGGACAGAGACCAGGACATCATCGCCGGTGCGTATTTTGCGCGAAGATACCTTTATGTCGCCTTCCTGTACAGGACTTTATCCGTGTGGAGAGGGTGCCGGATATGCCGGAGGAATTATGTCAGCAGCGATGGATGGTCTGCGTGTCGCACTTGCGATCGCGAGAGAAAGGAAAGAATAATGAGAGAGGCATTTAAGGATAAAAAACGTATTGTATTTAAAGTGGGAAGTTCAACGATCACACATGAAGAGACCGGCGGACTTGATCTGGTAAAACTGGAAAAATTTGTGCGCATTCTGACAGATCTGCACAATCAGGGAAAAGATATTATTGTGGTATCTTCCGGTGCGATCGCAGTCGGAAGAAAAGCACTTGGACTTACCAAGCGGCCCGATACAACAAGTCTGAAACAGGCCTGTGCGGCGATCGGACAGAGCCGTCTGATGACCGTTTACCAGAAATTATTTTCCGAATACAATCAGTATACGGCACAGATTCTCATGACAAAATTTACCATTGAAAATGACACGAGCCGTCACAATGCACGCAATACGTTCGAGGAATTGTTGTCATTAGGGGCGATTCCTATCGTAAATGAAAACGATACGGTAGCGATCGACGAGATTGAATTTGGTGACAATGATACACTTTCCGCTGTTGTTGCCGCAATCGCAGGAGCAGATATGCTTGTACTGCTCAGCGATATTGATGGACTTTACACGGATGATCCGAACCGGAATCCGGAGGCAGAACTGATTCCTTATGTGGAGCGGATCAGTGACGAAATGATTGAGATGGCGAAAGGCCCTACAACCTCTTTTGGTACAGGCGGCATGAGTTCAAAGATCTCAGCAGCCGGCATTGCCAATGATGCCGGAGCGGATATGGCGATCATCAACGGAGACAATATGGAAAACATTCTGACATTGATGTCAGGTAAAGAGATAGGTACGGTTTTTAAAGAACACCGCACCAGACATTTTCACTTAAAAGAATACTTGAATCGGAGATAGGAGATTATGGACGATAAAAAGATTGCAAGAATCAATGAATTATATAAAAAGAAAAAAGCCGGTACATTGACAGAAGAAGAGGCGAAAGAGCAGGCGCTTCTGCGTGCGGAATATATTGAATCCGTGAGAAATAACCTGCGTGCGAGTCTTGCCAATGTGTCGATACAGGAAAAAGATGGAAGTATCCATCCACTCAGATCAAAAAAAGCGGTTGAAGTGAGGAACGAAAAATAATGATCAGCAAGGAAAAAGTGAGAAAAAAAGCAGTGGAAACAAGAGATTCCATTGATGAAGAAAGCCGACAACAAAAATCGGAAGAAATTGCCAAAAAGATTTTGGAGGCAGACTGGTTTAAAGAGGCAGATATTGTACTGTCATACCATGCGTTCCGTTCGGAAGTGGAAGTTGATGCGCTAAATCGGGCGGTACTTACGCAGGGTAAAAAATTGTATCTGCCAAAAACCTATGTGAAAGAAAAGCAGATACGTTTTTTTGAAATCACAGATCTTTCGAAATTAAAACGTGGTTATCAGAAAATATGGGAGCCAACCGGGGAAGAACCGGAGTTTTCTTTTGAAACGGTAAAAGAAGAGCAGAAAAAAGTGCTTATGATCATGCCCGGAACGGCTTACGATGCCCGAGGATACCGGATGGGATATGGCGGCGGTTATTATGACCGTTATCTGAATGCACATGAGGCAGAATGGAAAATGATCGATTTTATGACAGTTTTTGCCGCCTTTTCCGAACAAAAAATGATTTTGATCCCCGGGGAACGCTGTGACGTGAAACCCGATGTGATCGTGACAGAAAAAGAAATTATGCAGCGAAAATAATTCAAACGTAGAAAGGAAACACGGATATGACATTAAATGAAATTGGTGCAGCAGCAAAGCAGGCTTCGGTTCTTATGAACCGTATGACGGTAACAGAAAAAAATAAAGGACTTTCGGCGGTAGCCAAAGCATTAACGGCGAAAACAGAGTACATATTAGCAGCAAATGATCAGGATATCGAAGAAGCAAAAAAAAATCATATGTCGGAGGCACTGCTTGACCGGCTTCGTCTGACCGAAGACCGGATTGAGGGAATGGCGGAAGGAATTCGTCAGGTCGTTGCGTTGACAGATCCGGTAGGAGAAGTGATCTCCATGAAAACGACACCGAGCGGACTTCAGATCGGACAGAAACGTGTGCCGATGGGAGTGATCGGAATCATTTATGAATCCCGCCCAAATGTGACCGCAGATGCATTTGCGCTCTGCTTTAAGACAGGAAATGCAGTCATCCTTCGCGGCGGCAGCGATGCGATCCACTCGAATCTGGCAATCTGCAATGTGATCCGTGAGGCACTTGACGCAGTCGGTTTGCCGGCAGATGCCATTCAGGTATTGGAAGATACTTCCAGAGAGACGGCACAGGAATTTATGCGTCTTAACCAGTACATGGACCTGCTTATCCCACGTGGAGGTGCAGGCTTGATTCGCACGGTAGTGGAAAAGAGTACCGTTCCGGTCATTGAGACGGGAACCGGGAACTGCCATGTCTATGTCGATGAGACAGCAGATATTGAGATGGCGGTCAATATCATTGTAAATGCAAAGACACAGCGTCTCGGTGTCTGCAATGCCTGTGAATCCCTGGTGATTCATGAAGCCATCGCGGAAAAAGCCATTCCGGAAATCTGCAAAGCATTGTATGCTCATGATGTTGAGATCCGCGGGGATGAAATCTCGCAAAAATACGATGCGAAGATCGTGCCTGCGACCGAGGAAGATTACGGAACGGAATATCTTGACCGTATCATTTCCATGAAAGTGGTTCCGGACATTGATGCGGCAATCGCGCATATTAATAAGTATAATACGGGACACTCGGAATCTATCATTACAAAGGATTATGAAAGTTCCATGCGCTTTTTAAATGAGATTGATGCAGCGGCGGTTTATGTGAATGCATCGACACGTTTTACCGATGGATTTGAGTTTGGGTTTGGCGCAGAAATAGGAATCAGTACTCAGAAACTGCATGCCAGAGGACCGATGGGACTTTTGGCGCTTACCAGCACCAAATATATCATTTTGGGAAATGGGCAGATTCGGAAATAAACGGGATACTTACAAGTCATAAAGACATTGACAAAAGAGACGAAAAAGACTAAAATAAAGACGTGCGTTTTGCGTACGTCTTTATTTTGATAATTATGTATTGACATAGAAGGAGGACCCACATGAAACCATATGGATTGAATGAACTTAGGAAAATGTATCTGGATTTCTTTGAAAGCAAAGGTCATCTTGTGATGAAGAGCTTTTCATTGATTCCGCAAAATGACAAGAGTCTTCTCTTGATCAATGCCGGTATGGCACCATTGAAGCCATATTTTACCGGTCAGGAGATCCCACCGAGACGCCGCGTGACAACCTGTCAGAAATGTATTCGTACCGGCGATATCGAAAATGTAGGAAAGACTGCCCGTCATGGTACATTTTTTGAAATGCTTGGAAACTTTTCTTTTGGAGATTATTTCAAACATGAAGCCATTGCCTGGTCTTGGGAATTTTTGACAAAAACATTGGAGATTCCTGCGGACCGTTTGTATCCGTCTGTTTATCAGGATGACGATGAGGCGTTTAACATTTGGAATAAAGAAATCGGTGTAGACAAAGACCGTATCTTCCGCTTTGGAAAAGAAGACAATTTCTGGGAGCATGGTGCAGGTCCTTGTGGTCCTTGTTCGGAAATTTATTATGACCGTGGAGAAAAATACGGCTGTGGCAAACCGGGATGTACGGTAGGCTGTGACTGCGACCGTTATATCGAGATCTGGAACAACGTATTTACCCAGTTCAATAATGACGGAAATGGCAACTATGAAGAACTTGAAAATAAAAACATTGATACCGGTATGGGATTGGAGCGTCTGGCTACCGTAATGCAGGATGTGGATTCCATTTTTGACGTAGATACGATCAAAGCCATCCGCGACGAAGTCTGCAAATATGCCAATGTAGAGTACGAGACGGAATACAAAAAAGATGTTTCTATCCGTGTGATCACAGACCATATCCGTTCGGTCACATTTATGGTTTCCGACGGTATCATGCCATCCAATGAAGGACGTGGTTATGTTCTCCGCCGTCTGCTCCGCCGTGCAGCGCGCCATGGCAGATTGCTTGGTATCAAAGGTGCATTCCTTGCCAAATTGAGTGAGGTTGTAATCCGCGAGTCCAAGGACGGTTATCCGGAATTGGCAGATAAAAAAGATTATATTTTGAAACTGATCGCTACGGAAGAGGAAAATTTCAATAAGACCATTGATCAGGGATTGTCTATTTTAAATGACATGATGGCTGAGATGGAAGCTGAGAAGAAGACCGTTCTTTCCGGCGAAAATACATTTAAGTTATATGATACGTATGGATTCCCGATCGATCTTACGATTGAAATTCTGGAAGAAAAAGGATTCACCGTGGACGAAGCGGGATTCAAAGAGGCGATGGAAGTACAGCGCCAGAAAGCAAGAGACGCCCGCGAAGAGACAAACTACATGGGTGCGGATGTTACGATTTATCAGTCGATCGATGCGGCCATTGAGAGTAAATTTGTCGGATATCATGACCTTACCCACGATTCCAAAGTAACCGTTTTGACGACGGCAGATGCGTTGGTGGATGAGTTAAAAGAAGGCATGGAAGGAACTATCCTCGTAGAAGAGACTCCATTTTATGCGACAATGGGTGGACAGGTTGCCGATACCGGTGTGATCCGCACAGCGAATGCAGAATTTGTCGTAGAAGATACGATTAAATTGCAGGGAACCAAGATCGGTCATGTCGGCAAGATGACGAAAGGCAGCATCAAAGTAGGAGAAACTGTTACTCTTGCGGTAGATGAGGCTCGCAGAAATCTTATCGCCAACAACCATAGTGCAACTCACTTGATGCAGAAAGCCCTTCGTATGGTGCTTGGAAATCATGTAGAGCAGGCAGGATCTTTGGTAGATCCGGATAAACTCCGTTTTGACTTTACCCATTTCTCACCGATGACACCGGAAGAAATTGCAAAAGTGGAAGAAATTGTAAATCAGGAAATTCAGAACGGCCTGGATGTCGTAACCAATGAAATGACCATTGATGAGGCAAAGAAGACCGGCGCCATGGCTCTTTTCGGAGAAAAATACGGTGACACGGTCCGCGTTGTTCAGATGGGCGATTTTAGTTCCGAACTTTGTGGTGGTACCCATGTGAAGAATACAAGTAATATTTCTGCCTTCAAGATTGTTTCAGAAAGTGGTGTAGCTGCCGGAGTTCGCCGTATTGAGGCACTTACCGGAGCAGGGCTTATCGCTCACTTCAATCAGGTAGAAGAGACGCTGAAAGAAGCAGCAGCACTGCTGAAAGCCAGTCCGGCAGATGTAGTAAAACGAATTACTGCATTGCAGGAAGAAGTAAAAACACTTTCCAAAGAAAATGATAAATTGAAAGCAAAGATTGCGAAAGCTGCAGCGGGAGATGTAACAAGCGAGGCAGAAGATGTAAACGGCATCAAAGTTCTTGTGAAAGCATTGTCCGGTGTAGATATGAATGGAATGCGCGATCTTGGTGATGAAGCAAAACAGAAACTCGGTGAAGCCGTAATCCTGTATGCGACGGAAAACGATGGCAAAGTAAACCTAATGGCGACAGCGACAGAAGGTGCGATCAAGAAAGGGGCACATGCCGGTAATCTGATCAAAGAAGTGGCATCCCTTGTCGGTGGTGGCGGCGGTGGTCGTCCAAATATGGCTCAGGCAGGTGGAAAGAACCCGGCGGGTATCCCGGATGCGTTGAAAAAGGCCAAAGAAGTAATTATTTCGCAGATTGGATGAAAAAATCGCCAAAAGTAGTTGACGTTTTCCAAATTTGTGTTATAATATGTGTTAGTGCGAAAAAATACCCAAACAGTTGTATTTTGCACAATCTTACAACTGGAGGGAGGTTAGGTGTGATACTATGTCAAATGTAATCGTTAAAGAAAACGAATCATTGGATAGCGCATTGCGTCGTTTCAAGAGAAACTGTGCAAAAGCAGGAATCCAGCAGGAAATTCGTAAGAGAGAGCATTATGAGAAACCAAGCGTAAGACGTAAGAAAAAGTCTGAAGCTGCTCGTAAAAGAAAATTTAAATAATTGCACATATGAAGGAGGTCGTTCGACTCAGTCGGATACCTCCTTTTTCCGTGCAAACAACGAGACACGCAATCGGAAGAAACGGCTCATGGCTGTGCTTGCACAAAGCCATGCACCGTTTTTTTCGATTATGTGACGACTGTCACGACGATGAGCTCCGTGAGGAGCGAAGAGGACGTGTCACGTTGGTGCCTCCTCCTGCATATAATATACCAAGCGGCTTTTGTGAGAGGGTGTCACATGAATCCGATTTCAGAAAAACTGGGGCTTCAACCCGATATTTTAGAGGGAGCAACCATTGTAAAAATGTTTGGAACGGAATATGCCATTATTGAAAATTACAAGTCCTTGATCGAATACACAGAATGCCTTGTGAAAGTGCAGGGAAAGCATATGCGTGTGGTGATTGAAGGGGAAAAACTGGGGATTGAGTCATTTCAGCCGGATGAATGCCGCGTGTGTGGAAAAATAGAAAAAATATATTTTGCGGGTTAGGAGGAACGGAATGCGGTGGATTATGGGATACATAGAGTGTCAGGTGTCAGGAGGGCATCTGGAACGTTTTATGAATTTGTGCCGGCATCATGAGATTGAACTATGGAAGGTCAAAGAAAGGGAAAAAAAGGCAGTTTTTTTTATGTACGCGGCGGAGTATCGGAAATTAAAACCACTTGCCAGAAAGACAAAGACCGTACCGCATATTCGGAAAAAATACGGGTTTCCGTTCTGGTGCCTGAAAGCCAGAAGGGATTGGACGTTTACGTGGGGAATCGGACTTTTTTTCGCTGTTTTGTACATCCTGTCGTTATTTGTGTGGGACATTCAATTCCGCGGCCAGCAGACCTATACCAAAGAAGGATTGGGAGCCGAGATTGAAGAAATGGGAGTATACCGGGGAATGACGAGAAAACAGCTGCAATGTGATAAGATTGAACAAAATTTAAGACTTCTGCATCCGGATCTGAGCTGGGTTTCGGCAGAAGAAAAAGGATGTGTGCTCCAAATCCAGGTAAAAGAAGGAAAAATGCTTCAGGAAGAAAAGGAAACAGAACAGGCACTTAGTTTGACCGCACCTTGTTCGGGCAAAATAGATGCTATCGTGACAAGAAGCGGTACGCCGTTGTGTAAAAAAGGCGATGTCGTGAAAAAAGGGCAGGTTCTGATACAGGGAAGTTATGATATTGTGGGAAATGACGAGCAGGTTATCCGAAGACAGGGAGTTGTCGCGGATGGAGAGATCCGGCTGCTGCATACCGTCAAATGGGAGGAAACGCTGCAAAAAGACTATATAGAAAAGCAAATGACAGGAAAAAAGCGGGATATTTATACGTTTCAATACAACGATTCACGAATTTCCCTAAAAAATCCATTAAAATGGTTTAATAATTCAGGCAACTATGATATAATAAATTATGTATGTTTTGCAGAGCGGTTTATTCCGCTTCAGATCAATGTTAAGATTATCCGGCGGCAGTTTCTGGATTACACAAAGGTAAAAAAGCAGTATACCAAAGAGCAGGCAGCCGGCGTTTTAAAAAAACATCTTGCTACGAAGATGGAACAGTTGCAGAATGAGGGGTATGAAATCTTAGAACATACAGAAGAGTTGGTTCAGGAAGAAAAAAAATACAAAATGACAGGCGTGATCCGTACCTGCATAGAAACGATGAATAAAAAAGAAGTGCAGCCGGAAGAACTGGAGGCTGCACCGGGAAAGGAAGAGACAGATGGCACGTGAACAGATCCTGCTGGACATTCCGGCAGAATATGAAAATAATATTTTTGGCGGCTTGGATGTACATTTGAAAAAGATTGAAAAAAATCTAGGTGTCGAGGTGATCGTTCGGGATGGTTCCGTAAAAGTTGAGGGAGAGAGCGGAAAGGTCACGGAGGCAAAAAGAGTTTTTTCGGAACTTTTGGAACTGGCAAAGCGTGGAAATACGATTACTGAGCAAAATGTAAATTATCTACTGGCATTGTCGAAAGAAAAATCATCGGTGTCATTGGCAGAAATTGACAATGACCTGATCGCATTTACAATTCAGGGAAAGCCGGTAAAACCAAAAACATTGGGACAGAAAAAATATGTGGATGCCATCCGCGATAAAATGATGGTATTTGGTGTCGGACCGGCGGGAACCGGAAAGACCTATCTGGCGATGGCAATGGCGATACAGGCATTTAAACAGGACGAAGTGGGGAAGATCATTTTAACCAGACCGGCGATCGAAGCCGGAGAAAATCTGGGATTTCTTCCGGGAGACCTGCAAAGTAAGATTGATCCGTATCTGCGGCCGTTGTACGATGCATTGTACCAGATCATGGGAGCAGACAGTTTTATCAAAAATTCTGAAAAAGGTCTGATCGAGGTCGCTCCACTTGCCTATATGCGTGGACGGACACTCGATAATGCGTTTATTATACTGGATGAGGCGCAGAATACTACGCCGGCACAGATGAAAATGTTTTTGACAAGAATTGGGTTTGGTTCCAAAGTGGTGATTACGGGAGATCTTTCCCAGAAGGACCTTCCGTTTTCTACCCAGTCCGGACTGGAACAGGCACTAAAAGTATTAAAAGATGTGGATGAGATCGGGGTATCGTATCTTACCAATAAAGACGTAGTAAGGCATCCTCTGGTACAAAAAATTGTACATGCCTATGAAAAATTTGAGGCAAGAGAACAGTACCGTGAAAAACGAAAAAATGAGCACAAAAGAAAGTGAGAAAGCCGATGACAGTGTATTTTGAAAATGAGACAGCAAAAGAATTTTCGTTTGATCCGGAAGAACAGGCAAAAAAAGTGATCTCCTTTGTGTGCGATCATGAAAACTGTCCCTATGAAGCCGAGGTCAGCGTGACGATGGTGGAAAAAGAAACCATCCGTGAGATCAATGCGGAACACCGGCAGGTTGACCGTGTGACTGATGTTCTCAGCTTTCCGATGATGGAATACGATATACCGGGCAGTTTTGAGGGACAGGCCTTTGAAGACAGCATGACAATTTCTCCGGAAAGCGAAGAACTGGTGCTGGGGGACATCGTTTTGTGTTCGGATGTGATCGCAGAGCAGGCAGAGGAATATGGACACTCCGAACTGCGTGAGTACAGTTTCCTGATCGTGCACAGTATGCTGCATCTGTTTGGTTACGATCATATGGAAGAGGAAGAACGGGAGCAGATGGAAGCAAAGCAGCGGGAGATCATGGAACAAATGGGAATCTCGCGTGAAATGAACTAAATCATTGTCTTTTATATAAAAGAAAGGAAAGGATAGAACAATGAAAAATAAAAAGAAAGTAATACTTATCAGTAGTATTTGTGCCGTTGTTGTAATCGCAGCGGCTGCCGGAGCAGCGATCTTTATGAATCGTTTCGGAAAAGTGGCAGACGAACAGAAGGCGCCGGAGACAACACCGGTACCGGTTGTAACAGCAGCACCGGAACCGACCAAAGACCCTCATGAGGGCATGGTGAGGAGCAATCTGACCGGAGAATATGTTACAGAAAAAGTGGCGGCAAAACGGCCATATGCCGTTATTATCAACAATATTGAGTATGCCAATGCCAATCAGCAGGGAACCTCACAGATCGATGTACTGTATGAAGCTCTTGCAGAAGGTGGAATTACGAGAATGCTCGGCGTGATTCAGGATGTGGACAAGATTAAGAAACTGGGATCCGTGCGAAGTGCAAGACATTATTTTGTCAGTTTTGCTAGTGAATGGGATGCCATATTCTGCCATTTTGGACAGACGAAATATGCGATTTCCAAGATTGAAGAATTGGGAATTAATAATTTAAGTGGTCTGTCCGCTGTCGGACCGGTTGTTTATGCCAGAGATTATTCGTATAAGGCACCGCATAACGTATTTACAACCGGCAAAAAGATGAAAAAAGGAGCGAAAAAACTTGGCTACCGTACAAAGGTAAAATCCGATAATGTAGCAGAGCATTTTAGATTCTATGAGGAAGACACGGATCTTGATTCCGCAGACGATACAACCTATATCAAACTGCCATTTTCCGATTACTCGACGTGTTATCTGAAATACGATACCAAGAGTAAAACATACAAAAAATATGAATATGGCAAGAAACACAAAGATCACAAAAACAACAAGCAGCTTGCGTTCAAAAATGTGATCGTACAGCTGGTAAAAGAGAAAAATATTGATAAAAACGGATATCAGCATCTTTTCCTTCACAAAAGAAAAGGAGAAGGGTATTATCTTACCAATGGAAAACGAGTGAAGATCACATGGCGTAAGAGTGAGGCAGATCATAAGATGACATATTACGATGAGTCCGGTGAGGTACTTACGATCAATCCGGGAAAAACATACATTGCGGCATATCCGACAAGCAGAAAAAAATTGATTTCATTGAAAGAAAAATAATGGATTATTGCTGATAAATAATGGAAAATAGAAAGGAATCAGTATGAGTGAGAAAAAACATCAGACATCTGAAGGGAGCGATTTTTTAAAGCAGGGAAGTATCCTTGCGATGGCATCCCTGATCGTGCGGTTTATCGGTATGGTCTACCGAATCCCCATGTCCAATATACTGGGGGAAGAGGGCAATGGTATCTATGCTGTTGCAGTGGACGTATATGATATTGTGTTGATTATATCCTCTTACAGTATTCCGCTGGCATTGTCAAAGATCATTGCCGCCCAGAGCATACAAAGGCAATACAAAAACACCGGCAAAACGTTTCGGCTGACCCTTTTGTTTGCTGTGGTTTCCGGTGGTTTGTTTGGCATCCTTCTGTTTGCCGGTTCCGGATTTATTGAGACACATATTTATCCGGATTATGCCGGAGTTCGGTATCCACTCCGCATACTTGCACCGACGATATTTATCGTTGCCCTTTTGGGAGTGTTCCGTGGATTTTTCCAGGGAAAGAAGACTATGATCCCGACGGCGGTATCTCAGGTAGTAGAGCAGATTGTCAATGCCATTGTGAGCGTTGCCGGTGCCTATTATCTTATGAAATGGAATGCGGACAGCCCGTTTAAGAGTGGCTGGGGCGCTGCCGGTGGTACGCTTGGAACGTGTATGGGAGCATTTTTTGCCCTTCTTTTGGTGGGATTTGTGTATTGGATCTATCGTCCGATCCAGAACAAATTGGAGCGCAAGGACCACACAAGACAGTTGTATTCCGCGGCACATATTTACCGTATGTTGATCCTGACGATCCTTCCGGTTATTTTGAGCCAGACCGTATATCAGATCAGCGGTTTAGTGGACTATTATCTATTCGGAGATGTACTTGGAGGCAAGGGGATTGACTCCGTTACGATCAAGTCTATGGTCGGAATGTATAGTTCCAAATACCGCCTTTTGACGACACTGCCGATTGCAATCTCGACGTCGATCGCTTCTTCGATGATTCCAAGTGCGGTAGCGGCATATACAAAGCGGGATGAAAAACTCTTAAATGACAATATTTCCTCCGGGATCAAATTTAATATGATCATTGCTTTTCCGTGTGCCATCGGATACACGGTGATCGGTCAGGGACTTATCCGGATGCTGTTTCCATCGTCCGATTATATTACAGGTGGTAAATTGATGCTTGCCGGTTCTGCCGCCATTATCTTTTATGCCATCTCCAATGTGACAGGCGGAGCCTTGCAGAGTATTGATAAAATGCGTCTGCCGGTAATTCATTCGGCAATCTCGCTTGTCATTCATATTAGTATCGTAGTGGCACTTTTGCATGTGACAGAACTTAATGTTTATGTACTGGTGATTGGAAATGTGACATTCCCAATTGTGGTAAGTGCTTTGAATATTTGGGCGTTAAAACGGTATATTCCGACTTTTGAAGTGAAACCGCTCACAACGTTTGGGGTACCGCTTTCTGCCAGCCTGTGGATGGGCGTGGCAGTAGCGATCGTATATACGCTTATGAATCGTCTGTGTCTGACATTCTTAGGCGGTTATATGGCGAATGCACTGGCATCACTGGTATCTGTCGCGGTGGGAGCGTTGGTATTTTTCTGGATGTTCTTGTCTTTGAAGGGAATGACCAAACAGGAATTGTTTGATTTCCCGATGGGACGTAAATTATATCTTGTTGCCAGAAAATTACGACTTATGGAATAACTTCTTTGTCAAGGCGAAAAGATAGTCCGTAAAGCCGGCGGCTGGGATATCTTTTGATGCGAAAAGGGCAACCGAACCAATTTTTTTATTGTTATCATAATAATCAACAGAACCGACAGGGGCACCTTTTTTCAGGGGTGCCTTTTGTGCATCAAAATAACTTATCTTTCTTGTTGGAGCGGCTGCCGTATCCTCGTTTTTCAGCAGATAGGAAAAGGTGTTTTTGGGAACCGGCAAAACCTGATCCTCTTTGCCGCCCTGAACCGGAATCGGCTTCAATGCCTGTGTGATATCGGTATCGCGGTAGATGTGGCAGTTGGCAACGCCGTAGTCAAGCAGCGCCTGTGCTTCGGAAAAACGTTTTTTGT